>NZ_JBFTPR010000003.1:0-416712 GCF_056398585.1 Aminobacter sp. 01T433 | reverse complement strand
GCTCAGTCGCCTCGGCTTTCACCGYCAGCCGCCGCAAGGCCCGGGCTTGGGGGCTCATCACCCAGCAGGAGAACCGACCTCCCACCAGCCCGGCACCGGCGCTTCCCCCCGAGCCCGGTGCGCACCGGGGTCCCGTGGAAGATCGCGAGGATGATGATACGGCAGGTTTTGAGGGCGTGGAAAAACGGGGGCGGCTATCCACGGTGGTTGCTGACAGATAGTGACAACTAGGCGTAGTTGCTCGCGGGTTCTGGACCGCTGCGGCAGTTGCCACTTCACGGCATGGATCCCCGGGTCTCCGCGTCGCTTCGCTCCTGCTCCGCCCGAGGATGACGAAGGCATGGGGGCTCGCAGCTCATCGTCGACGTCAGCGCTTGGCAGAAAGCTTCCGGCTCTTGTTCCCGTATTGCTCTGCAGTTGCCCAGAATTTCCTGCCGGTGCCAACCTATAAGCCTGCTGCAGCCAACCTTGGAGATTAGCCGAAAGCCTATGCGCCTTCGTCATCCTCGGGCGGAGCAGGAGCGAAGCGACGTGCGGGGGTCGCGCAGCGACGGGATCCATGCCGTGACCGTCCAGCCTAGCTGACGGCTAAGAAAAATCGCAACTACTGCGATCCTTCGCCCCCCTTTGACAGGCCAGAGGGGGGTGCGAAGGAATGAGACGGTTCAGAGAAACCGACTTCTGCTTTCAGGGCATAAAAACGCGTCAACCGTGGAAAAGTCTTCCACGTCTGGCTTGCGAAAACAGGGTTTTCTAGACGCGGCCACCAAGCGATTGCAGCAGTGCCGCGAAGTTCACAGCTCGCCCCACACACCGAGACGCAATGCGATTGTGCAAACCATTGGCTAACCAAGTCTTCGAAGCCCCAGCCGGCATCGGGTCGAAATACGGCATCTGCCGTATGCCCAAGCCGGGATCGCCAGTGCATTGAGTAGGCAGACCGCGTTGTGGCGCAGGCGTGGTCCGGTAACAAGCGGGGGCGTTACCGTCTCGCGCTGGCGGCCGGATGGCCAATGAAGGAGACGAAATCGATGAAGACGATATTGATAGCGGCGTTGGCAGGGATGATGCTGTCGCCGGCGGCATTTGCCGCAGTACCGACGGCCGTGTCCAAGCCTGCGTCGTTCGACACCCAGTCGACAAAGAGCGGGGTTGTTTTGCTGGCGGGCGGCCCCGGCAGGAACGGCACTATTGTCATTCCACGTGGCAAGGGCTTCATTCCAGGCAAGAGTCTCTTCGGCTGAGCCCAGAGCCTATCCTGATCGGGATATGAAGGCATTGGCCCGGAGATCGGAATCGAATTTCGGATAGCACAATGCAGCCAAGCAAGAGCCTGGGGCGCCGTGCGTCCGTAGGGACGAGTTCTAACGTTTGACGGCGGTCTTGGTACGAGTGGACAAGGAGCTGGCGGCAAGGTCGCTGGCTTCTTTTTCCTTGCGCAAAGCGCGCAGCCGCAAGGTCTTCTCATCGCGTTCCTGAACAACCGCGTCGATCTCGGAGATGATGCGGTTGCGGGCGAGAGACTGCGATTGCGTCTTGCCAAAGGCCGACTCTGCCTGCTCTCGAGCCTTGCTCTGGGACTGGGTCATGTTTGTTATCCCTGCTGTTTCGAAAAGAGGCCTGATCGCTGTCAAGAAAAAGGCCAGGCAAACTGCCTGGCCTTCGTTGGTAGTCGCGCCCTATGACGGTGCCAGTACATCCGTGGTCACCGAAGGGCACAAATCCCGTTCAGACAGCGCGCAGCTGGCCTGCGGACATCTTGCCCGACTTGTTGTCGCGTTCCATCTCGTAGCCGATCTTCTGGCCTTCGACGATTTCGCGCATGCCGGCCCGCTCGACAGCGGAGATGTGGACGAACACGTCCGCGCCGCCATCATCAGGCTGAATGAAGCCGAAGCCCTTGGTAGCATTGAACCATTTCACTGTGCCAGTGGTCATGACAAACCCCTTTCGTGGCAATATTAATCGACCGCCATACGACTGCACGGCGGGTTACATCGCGATTTTATTTGAAGGGAAGTTCGTCGACGCACAGTGTCATTGTGCAATAACAAAAATCAAACAAGCAAATATCGACCAATATTAGATAGCTTCACCAAGCGGTAATGTCAATTTTATAATTCTATCCACCATGAGCGCGGCGCTGGCGCTCGAAAATTCGCACTCCATTTAACGAAGCCGCGAAGGCTGTTTGGACAAGTCGGGCCAACTCTGATCCGACAGCGTGCCACGCTCGACTGGACCCCTGGAACGTGATCCCGGGGGAACTGGTTTTCAACGGAGAGGCGGCTGGATTGGTGCGCCACCCGGCAAGGGCAAAGGGTCATTGCGACCGGATGGACTGCCAGCCGAGCCGTGCCTCGATGCGTCGGGCGCTTGCCTTCACCAGCGCGATCAGGTCGGGGTTCTTCTGTCTCAACTTGATATCAGGCACGACGATCGAGATGGTGGCGCGGCAGGCGCCCTGGCTGTCGCAGACCGGCGCGGCAATGCAGGCCACGGAGAAATCGGACTCGCCGGCCTGGATCGACAGGCCTTCTTCGAGTGCTGCCGCAGCGGTCTTGGCCAGAACATCCTTGTCGGTTTCGGCGCGGCCTGTTGGCGAGACGGTTGCAGAGCGGGCGAATATCTCGCGGCGCTCGGCTTCCGGAAGATGGCCGATCAGCATGCGGCCGGACGCGGTCCAGTTGAGCGGGCTGCGGGTGCCGACGCGCGAGGTGACCTGGAAATGGTCCTTGCCCTCCTGCATCGCAAGGACGACCATCTGGTCGCCGTCGCGGCCGCAAATCTGGATCGTTTCGCCCGAATGCGAGGCGAGCTCGTGCATCTCCTGCACCGCCACATTGAGCAGGTCGAGCGTGCGGGCATAGGTCAGGCCGTAGTGATAGAGGCGTGGTCCAAGCCACAACAGGCCGCCATCGTGGCGGTCGAGCAGCTCCTTCTCGACGAGGTCGTCGACGATCACGTAGATGGTCGACAGCGGTGCCCCGATGTCGCGCGCGATTTCGTAAGCCGTTGCCGGCCGCTCCGCCGTCTGCAGATAGTCGAGGATCTGCAGCGCCCTGTCGATGCCGCTGGTGCGCGAGCGGCGCGGTTCAGCGCCGCTGGTGGGGCTATCGTCTTGCTTTGCAACAGTTTTTGGCATGGGAACCCAGAATTTGTGTCGAAAGCATTGTAGGGCGTCCGTAGGCGCGCGAACAGATCAATCCGGCCAATTGAGGATCGCGGCCTCGCGCGCCAGCAGCCTTTCATCGAAGGGCGTGGCGATGATCTCGTTGGAGCCGCGCGCGCGGTCCAGTTCCTCGGCAAGCCGCTCCGCCACGACGAATTCCTCCTCGGGATGCAAATTGCAGGGATCGAGAAAGAAATAGCCGTGTTCGACCTCATGGTCGCGCACGATCACCGGACGGTCGCCGGTCCCCATCCTGTCGGCCAGGTCCCAGGCCGTGATGCGAGCTTCAGCCGGATTGACCGAAATCATCAGCCGATCGAGCGGATTGTTGGTCGGATCCGCAGTGATCGTGGCGGTGATGCCGGCCCTGCCATCCAGAGCCTCGACCCAGCAGTCGAGGGCCCTTCGCTCGCGGGCACGAATACCGTCATGGTCGCGCGTCTTCCAGGCCTGAAGGGCGGCAAGCGTGCCGACGATGCCTTCCTTGCCGACCTTCATGCCGCGACCGATGCCACGGTTTTGCAGATAGACGTCGCGCACCTTTTCTTTCGGCCCAGCGACGATGCCGGAGGTAGGACCGCCGAGGAATTTGTGGCCGGAATAGAGCACCAGATCAGCACCATCGGCGAGGAAGCCTTCAAGATCATACTCGGAAGCCGCATCAACGATGACAGGCACGCCGCGCTCATGGGCGACCGCGGCGAACACCTTCAGCGGCAACTGCCCGTAGTCGACGACGTGATGCGAAACGACATAGACGGCGGCCACTGTGCGTTCGGTGATGGCGCCACGCAACTGGTAGGCGGAAGTCCCCGTCGCCTGGCCGACCGGCACGACCTTCGCGCCGGTGAGGCGGATCGCCTGATCGACCGGCGCGCCGTAGCTCACCAAATGGCCGGACTGGATGACGACCTCGTCCTTGAGGCCCGTCGTATCAGGCAGGCGTTCGATCGCGGCGAGGTCAGGCCCGGTCATGGCGGCTGCGACCGCGAGACTGATCGCTGCGGAGCAGGAGGCGGTGATGAAGCCTGCTTCAGCCCCGGTCAGGTCGGCGATCACGGCACTGGCGCGGCGTTGCAGATCGCCAAGCTCGACGAATTCGCTGAGGATCGCCGAGACAGCCTCGACCGCCTGCGGCACCACGATCGATGCGCCAAGCGAGGTCATGGTGCCGGAGACGTTGATCACCGGCCGCAAGCCGAGACGGCTGCGGATATCGTCTTTCGGCGTGGCGTTCTTGCTTTGAATGTTCATCTCACGAAACCTCAATCAATCGCCACTATGGCTTCGATTTCCACGGTGATCTGGCCGGGCAGGGAGCCGTGGCCCACCGCCGAACGCGCATGGACGCCGCTTTGCCCGAACACTTCGATGAAGAGATCGGAGCAGCCGTTGATCACCGAGGGATGATCGGCGAAGTCGGGCGTCGCATTGACCATGCCGAGCAGCTTTACCACACGCCGCACGCGGTTGAGATCGCCAAGAGCGGCCTGCATGACGGCGATCAAATTGATGCCTGTCAGCCGCGCATGCCCATAGGCTGCTTCCACATTCACATCGGCGCCGACCTTGCCTGTATGCAGGCGGCCGTCGCCTTCGGTCGGACCCTGGCCGGACAGGAACAGAAGCTTGCCCTCCTGCACGTGGGTAACGAAATTGGCGATCGGCGGCGGTGCTCCTGGAAGCGTAATTCCAAGCGCCTTGAGCCGGTCGTAGGGCGTGTTTTCCGGACGCTTCAAAGCCTCGGAAAAGGTCATATGCGTACTCCAGTCAGGCAGTTGGTTCGCTGTGGCGGATACAGGCCACATGGTGCCCGCCGCCGATATGCGCGACCGGCGGGATGATTTCGGCGCAGGCGGCGATCGCCTCCGGGCAGCGGGTGCGGAAGACGCAACCCGACGGCGGGTTGATCGGGCTTGGGATGTCGCCCTGCAAGGGAACATGGGTGCGGCGGCGTGTCGGATCGGGCACCGGCGCGGTTGCTAGCAGCGCCCTGGTGTAGGGATGGCGGGGTGCTGCGTAGACGGTTTTGCTCGGGCCACGCTCCATGACGCGGCCAAGATACATCACCACGACCTCGTCGCAGAGATATTCGACCACCGACAGGTCGTGCGCGATGAACAGCAGGGTCAGCCCGAGCTTCTTTTGCAATTCACCGAGCAGGTTGAGCACCTGCGCTTGCACCGACACGTCGAGGGCGGAGACCGGCTCGTCGGCGACGACGAATTCCGGTTCCACCGCAAGCGCTCGCGCAATGCCGATGCGCTGGCGCTGGCCGCCGGAGAATTCATGCGGATAGCGTGTGGCGTGGTCCGGCGACAGGCCGACAAGCGTCAGAAGCTCGGCGATGCGCTCAGCGCGTACCTTGCCGCGCGGAAAACCGCGTGCGTCGAGCGCCTCGCTGATGATCGCTGAAATGCGCATGCGCGGGTTGAGGCTGGAGAACGGGTCCTGGAAAACGATCTGGAGGCGCTGCCGATAGGCGCGCATCTCGCGCGGCGACAGCGTGAACAGGTCGACACCGTCGAAGATCGCCTTGCCGCCAGTGGGCTCGACAAGCCGTAGCACCGAGCGGCCCGCCGTCGTCTTGCCAGAGCCGGATTCGCCGACCAGCCCGACAGTGGAGCCGCGCCAGACATCGAAGCTGACGTCTTCGACGGCATGGACGATACGGCCGTTGCGGGCCGGGAAATGCTTGGTCAGGCCCTGGACGCTGAGCAGCGGCTTGGCGTCTTGGGATTCTGGCATGGGGAGGCTCATAGCTCGGCGCTCCTGATGCAACGCGAGAAGCCGGCGCGCCCGGCGGTGACCAGCGCCGGCGGCGCTGCGCGGCAGGCCTCCAGCGCATATTCGCAACGCGGCTCGAAAGCGCAGCCCGGCGGAAGCGATGTGATCGGCGGGACGCTGCCGGGGATCGAATAAAGCGCATGGCGCTCGCCTGATGCATCTATGTCGCGCGCGGCATTCGGCGTGCAGGCGAGCAGGCCCTTGGTGTAGGGATGCCGCTGATGGGCAAAGAGGTCGTTCACCGGCGCCTGTTCGACGACGCGGCCGCCATACATGACGACGACATCATGGGCGATCTCGGCAACGACGCCGAGATTGTGGGTGATGAACAGGATCGACATGCCGAACTCGGCCTGCAGGCGGCGCAAAAGGTCGAGGATCTGCGCCTGGATGGTGACGTCGAGCGCTGTTGTCGGCTCGTCGGCGATCAACAGCGAAGGACTGCAGGCCAGCGCCATGGCGATCATGACGCGCTGGCGCATGCCGCCCGACATCTGGTGCGGGTAATCGTCGAGGCGCGAGGCCGCGTCCGGAATCTCGACATGCTTGAGCATGGCGAGCGCCCGACTGCGCGCTTCCTGCCGGTTGACGGGCTCGTGCAGCGCGATCATCTCGCCGATCTGGTCACCGACGGTGTAAAGCGGGTTGAGGCTGGTCATTGGTTCCTGGAAGATCATGGCGATCTCCCGGCCGCGGATCTTTCGGAAATCCTTCGGCGCGAAGGCGGCGAGGTCATGAACCTGTTCCTTGCGGTCGCGGAACAGGATCTTGCCACCGGCAATCGCGCCCGGCTTCGACAACAGCCCCATGATCGACAGGCTGGTCACCGACTTGCCGGATCCGGATTCCCCGACAACGGCCAGCGTCTGGCCGCGTTTCAGGTCGAAGGTCACGCCGTCCACTGCCTTGGCTGTCAGGCGCTTGGTCACGAACCATGTCTTCAGATCCTGCACGGACAAGATGGTGTCGGGCGCGATCTCTCCGGTCATGATTTCCATCCGCAATGAGGACAGGCATGGGGTTCGCCGCCACCGCGCGCCGGCGGAATGTAGCGATGCGCGACGATCGGCTCGGCACCGAGGATGGCGTGGCGCGGTTCGAACATGCGGTGGAGCGCGCTGGTGGCGCCTTGCGAATCCTTCACCGTCACGTCGGAATCGACGACGTCGAACAGCGTGAATTCGGCTGGCTTGCCCTTTTCCAGCAGGCCGTCGGCGTTGAGCCCGATGGCGCGGCGCGGCGCCGTCGTCGAGGCGGTCACCACGTCTTCCATCTTCATGCCGAGCGACAGGAGCTTCGACATCGTGGTCGCCATGTCCCACACCGCGCCGTCTTGCGAGCGATTGTGCAGATCGGTCGAGATCGTTTTCGGCGGCAGGCCGCGCTCGAGTGCGGCCTTGGCGACGTCAAAGGAGAACGAGGCGCCGCCATGGCCGACATCGAGCACGATGCCGCGCGCGGCTGCCTGTTCGGCCAGCCGGTAGAGGTCTTCGTCCTCGATGATCGAGCCACCGGCCTTGCCGTTGAAGCAATGGGTGACGATGTCGCCTTCGGTGAGCAGGCCCAGCACGTCATCATAGAGGGGAGGCGGCTCGCCGACATGCACCATGATCGGCAGCTTGAGGATGCGGCCGAGCTTCTTGCCGAGCTTGACCGGCGTCAGGTCCCAGCCGCCGGTGATGACATGGCTGGCGCGTATCTTCAGCCCGACGATAACATCGCGGTTGGCTTCGACGGTGGCGATGGTGCGGTCGATGTCGATCGAGCGCATGTCCATCAGTTCGCTGACCCGGTTGCAGGCAACCAGTCCGATCGAACCGAGATTGAGGAAGGCGTAGATATTTTCCCTGGCCGGCTCGATGATGAATTCGCGCAGGCCGTGGAAATTGGCTTCGCCGGCCGAGCCGGCATCGACCATGGTGGTGACGCCGTGTGCTGCGCCACATTGCGTCGGCTTCAGCGAAATGTCGGTGCCGCCATACCAGACGTGAACATGGAGGTCGGTCCATCCGGGCGACATCCAGGCGCCCTTGGCGTCGAGCGTGCGCGCATCGTCGCCGACGGCGATCGATCCGCCGATCTCGGCGATGCGCCCGTCCGTGCCGATGAGGACATCGATGGGCTGGCCGAACGCCTTGTCGAAGCCGATGGGCCTGGCGCCCTTGATGAGCAGTGGCCGCTCGGCCTTGGGGAAACGATTGCCGATCATGTCGCTCTAGATGTCCTTTGCCAGGCGCGGGTCGAGGAGGTCGCGCAGCCCGTCGCCGACCAGTTGCAGCGACAGAACGGTGATGACGATGGCGCCGCCGGGATACATCATGATCCACGGCGCCTGATCCATGTATTGGCGGCCGACGCTGATCATCGTGCCCCAGGTCGGAACGTCGGGCGAAATGCCGACGCCGAGGAAGGAGAGGCCGGCTTCCGCCAGGATGGCGTTGGCGAATATGAAGGTGCCTTGCACCAGAAGCGGCGAGGTGACGTTGCGCAGCACGTGCCGCACCAGGATCACCGGCGTTGGCACGCCAAGCGCGCGTGCCGCCTCGACATAGGGCAGTTCGCGGATGACCAAAGTCGATGCCCGCACGACACGCGCCAGGCGTGGTGCGTAGACGATGCCAAGCGCGATGATGACATTGGTGGCCGAGGCGCCGAGGGCTGCGACCAGCGCGATGGCAAGCAGGATGTCCGGGAAGGCCATCATGGCGTCGATGAGGCGCGAGACCGGTGCATCCGCCTTGCGGAAGAAGCCGGAGGTTAGCCCCAGAACGATGCCGATGACCGAGGCCAGCACGACGACTGCGAAACCAACCGACAGCGAGACCTGTGCGGCATAAAGCATGCGGGTGAAGACATCGCGGCCGAGATCGTCGGTGCCGAACAGGAACTGCATCGAGGGCGCGTGCAGACGGTTGGCGATGGAGAGCTTCGTTGGCGAATAGGGCGCAATCAGCGGCGCCAGGATCGCTGCCAGCGCAAGAATGGCGAGGACGATGAGGCCGATCAGCGAGGTGCGCCGGGTGATGAGGCGCGACAGCAGGCCGGGTTCGCTCTGGAGTGGAGTGGAGATCGCGGCCATCAGTAGCGCACCCTTGGGTCGACCATCAGATAGAGCATGTCGATGCCGAAATTCACCAGAACATAGAGCCCGGCGATCACCAGCAGCGCGCCCTGGATGACGGGATAGTCGCGGCGCAGGACGGCGGACACGACGAGGTTTCCGACGCCCGGCAGGCCGAACACGGTTTCAGTCACCACCGCACCCGAGATCAGCAGTGCCGCGGTCAGGCCGAGCACGGTGAGGATCGGGATCAGTGCGTTCTTGAAGGCATGCTTGAGCACCACGCGCCATTCGCTCATGCCTTTCGAGCGGGCGGTGCGAACGTAATCGTCGTTCAGCACGTCAAGCATCGAAGCGCGGGTGAAACGGGTGATCAAAGCCGAGCTGACGAGGCCGAGCGCCAAGGCCGGCAACACCAGATGGTTGAGCCGTTCGCCGAGCGAAGCGCCAGGACCGCCATAACCCGACGTGTTGAACCAGCCGAGTTTGACGGCGAAAAACTGCATCAGCAAAAGCCCGAGCCAGAAGCTCGGGATGCTCGCGGCGAACATGGCGACGGTCGTTGCCACCTGATCGAAAATAGAACCGCGCCAATAGGCGGAGAGGATGCCGACCGGAAGTGCGATTGCAGTGGCGATCAGCAGCGAGAAGATCGTCAGGAAGAAGGTCGGCTCGGCGCGCTGTGCCAGCGCTTCGGTGACGGGCTGATTGAGGAAGATCGACTGGCCGAAATCGCCCTGCACGATGCCGAAGACGTAGTGCCCGAACTGTTGGAGAATGGAGCCGTCGAGACCGAGCTTGGTGCGCAGTTCTGCGATATCCGCGGCGGTGGCCTCGGGGCCAAGCATGACCGCGGCGGGATCGCCGGGCGTCACGCGGACGATGACAAAGACGATCGTGACGACGATCGCCATAACGACGATCATGCCGAACAGTCTGTTGATGATCGAACGCAGCATTGTCTTTTCACGTCCTGGCTTCAATTAGATTTCTGACGGTAACGACGTGGCTCGTCCTCTCCCCCTTCGAGTGGGGGGAGAGGTGGCCGGGAGACGGCCGGAGAGGGAGCTACATCAGGCCGCCAGCTTTCGACGGCTGCGGAAGTCCGTCACTTGGTTTCGAGATAGGCGTTCCAGAAGTAAGGCCACGGAGCCGGCGTCACACCCTTCAGATTGGGTGCCTGGGCGGCGAGCGCGTTGAAATTGCCGACCTTGAAGGCAGGAACCTCGTCGTAGACGACCTGCTGCACGGCTGGCCACAAGGCGACACGCTTGGCTGGGTCGGATTCCGCGTTGAAAGCGCCGAGAACCTCACGCTTCTTGTCGGAAACCCACCAGCCTGGCGCTGTATCGGACATGAAACCGGTCAAGGATGGCTCGGGCAGGAACGGGCTGTGGGTGATGTAGATGTCCCACAAGGCCGCATCGGTGCGGTTCTTGGTCAGCGTTGCCCATTCGACCACGTCCAACTGCACCTTGAAGCCGGCAGCCTTCAAATATTCCGCTGCGACCTGTGCCAGCTTGTAGTGGAATTCGTACTGGCGGCTGGTCAGGATGCGCAGTGGCTTGGAGCCGTCATAGCCTGCTTCCTTGAGCAGGGCTGCGGCGGCTGCGGTGTCACCCTCGGGCTTGTAGGGCTCGGTGCCGGTTTCGCTGTGCCACTTGTAGCCTTCCGGATACATGGCGCCGTCGATGGAGAAGAAATCCTCCGAACCGAACGCCGCAAGCATCATGTCCTTGGGTGCGAGCGCTGCCTGGATCGCCTTGCGGATCTTGATGTCGGAGTTCAACCCTTCCTTGGTGTTCATGAAGAACACCGGCCAGCCGAACGGCTTCAGCAGGACGGGCGCGGTCTTGCCGCCCGAAATCTTGTCGAAGGATTCCACCGGCAGCGAGTCGACATAGGTAAACTGGCCAGACACCGCGCCTTCGATGCGGGTGTTCGGATCGGGCACAGGCACGAAGCGGATCTCGTCGAGATACTGCTTGCGGGCGCCGCCATAGCCGTTCGACTCGCCGTCGCGCGACTTGTAGCCGTCGAAGCGGGCGAGCTGGATGAACTGGTCGGGCTTGCGCTCTTTCAGCATGTAGGGGCCGGTGCCAACGAAGCTGGTCAGCGGGTCCTGAGCGGCGACTTCCGAAGGGATGATGATTGCCGCGGCATTGTTCAGCGACAAAAGCGAAAGCAGCGGCGCGAATGGCTTCTTGAGCGTGACCTTGACGGTGTTGTCATCGACGGCTTCGATGCTGCTCACAGTCTCCGCTGTCTGCTTGCCGCGCGTTGCGACCTTCATCCAGCGCTGCAGCGACGCAACGACGTCGGCCGCGTTCATGTCCGAGCCGTCGTGGAACTTGATGCCGGTGCGCAGCGCGATCGTGTAGGTCATGCCGTCGGCCGAGATCTGCGGCATGTCGGCGGCGAGCAGCGGCGTGACGCCCCAATCCTTATCGAAGGTATAGAGCGTTTCGTAGATGTGCTGGGTGACGATGCCCACCAGATCGGCGGTGGAAGCCATCGGGTCGAGCGTCGGCGGCTCGCCGATGGTGGCGACGTCGATCACCCCACCCTTGGACTGCCCCCACGCAACGCCTGTCGCCGGCAGCAACATCGCGGCCAGCGAAATGGCGATCTTGGTCATGTGTTTCATGCTTGGTCCCCTTCCCAGTTGTTACATTACTATGTAATCTATGTCTTAGTTATGGATTACTATCTCACCGGCATTGGGTTTCGTCAAGCGGAGGTGGGCAAGACTTCGTCATGTCGACCAATGCGATGCCGCAAGCTGTGCAAAACCCGGCGCTTGCCCGGTGCGCCGAAGGAAAAAGCTTGCGGATTCGCAAGCGCAAGCGCCGCCTCACGCTGGCGATGCTGCGTCTCGACGCCAGTCCTGGCAGGGACTGGGTTACCCCATCCGCACACGCGCCAGAACGATGTCGGCGCTGCGGTCGCTGTTGAGAATGAGTGCGTCCGGCAGGCAGCGCACACTGAACAGCCAGGGAAGCTGCCAGGGAGCGGCGCGCCAGGCGTCATGGGTCTCCGCGCTTGCCGGATGGGCAAGGAACATGTCGTGGTCGCAGCGCTCCAGTCGAAGTTCAACCGCTCCGAATGGCGACCGCAACTGCATGCGCATGCCGTTCTCGCTGTCATGGACATTGGCTTCGAGGCCGCTCGATGCGTCGGCGTAAGACCCCGTTCCGTGCACATTCCCAGTCGCGGCTCGGTCAGGGATGCGCCCGAAGATGCGGCGGCGCCCGAATTTTTCGGTTTCGATCGTGCCGCCGGCCGTCAGGAAAAGCTCGTAGGGAGGCATCGCCGCGCGGGGGCGGAAACGGCCCGGCGCAATCTCTTCAAGGTCCATCGCGCCCATGCTGCCAATCAGTGTCGGGTGCGGGCCGGCATCGTCGATGCGCAGCAGCGCGCTGCTGCCGTCCTCCCGATAGGTGCCTGCCATCGCCGCAAGAGAATCGATGGCGGCTGGCGACAAAGGTCGGCTGGGCTCATATCCGAGCACGATGTCGGCGATCTGCCGCGTCAGCGTGTAGGGCGCGAAGTCGTCATGGTTGGCGAGGACGACAACGCCCAGGTCCTTCTCTGGGATGCGGAACGATTCCGACTTCCCGCCGGCGATCCATCCGCCATGCCCGACGCAGCGAAGCCCGCGATGGCTGCTGGTCACCAGGCCCAGTCCGTAATGGGAGGGAATGCCGTTGATGGTGGCGCCAGGCGCTTCCATGCCGGCGATCATTTCGGACGTGCCGACCTTGGGCGAACGCAGATTGTTCTGCCAGCGGATCATGTCGTCGAGTGTGGAAATGAGGCCGCCTTCGCCGCCGATGGCTATCCCCCATGCGGCCTTGAGCCAGCCGCCGTCCGGTCCACGGCGATGATGGGTTGCCAGTCGCGGATAAATCTCGTCGTCGCGCACCATCAGCCGTGTGTCGTGCATGCCGAGCGGGCCGGTGATGCGTTGCCGAAGCAATTCGTTGAAGCTGAGGCCGGAGACCTGTTCCAGGATTTCCGACAGAAGCAGGAAATTGCTGTTGCTGTAGAGCAGATCTGTATCAGGCGCGAAGTTCACACCCCTTTGCCGCGCAACAATGGCACGCGCGGCGGCGCGGGAAGAGGGCGCCAGGATCGGGATGCCGCCCAAGATCATGGTGTCGAGAATATCGCGCAGCCCGCTGGTGTTGGCGGCGAGATGCCGGAGCGTGATGCGATGCTCGTAGGGCGGCAGCCAGGGACAGTGGTCGCGCACATCATCGTTGAGGGAAAGCTTGCCTTCCGCTTCCATCATCAGGGTCAACAGCACAGTGAACTGCTTGCTCTGCGAGGCGATACGGATCACCGTTTTGGCGGAAAGCGGAACCGCGTGCGCGATGTCGGCCAGACCTACGCAACGCCGGTAAACCGCTTCGCCGCGTGTGACCGCGACCGCTATGCCTGGCGATGCGCCGTCCGTCCATGGCATGAGGAGAGCGTCGATTTTCCTGGCGGTCTCGGCGGGCAAGACCTGTTCGGCTGCGGCAGTCATGATGGTGTCCATACCTGGTAGGGGAAAAATGTTCCCGGGAGGCAGGCCCCCCGGGGGATAAGTCAACGATTACTGTTCCAGATGGACATTCCAGAACGCCGGCCATGGTGAAGGCTGGAAACCCTGCATCTTGGGTGACTTCGCCGAAAGTGCGCTGAAGTTGCCGATCTTGATCATCGGTGCTTCCGTCATGATCACTTCCTGCACCGTCTGCCACAGTCTGACGCGCTCGGCCGGATCGGACGTTGCATTGAGGGCATCGATCGCAGCCTTGCTGTCAGGCGTATCCCACCAGCCGACGGAGGTCGGCGAGAAGATGTTGATGAGGGCCGGTTCCGGCAGGAACGGGCTGTGGGTGATGAAGATATCCCACGACGCCGGGTTTTGGATCTGCTGCACCAGTGTGGCCCAGTCGACGACCTCCATCTTCACGTCGAAGCCGGCGAGCTTCAGATATTCCGCCGCCACCTGCGCCATCTTGTAATGGAACTCGTACTGGCGGCTGGTCAGGATCCGGAGCTGCACAGGGGAGCTTAGCCCTGCCTCCTGAAGCTTTGCCTTGGCTTGCTCCGGGTCGCCGACATTGTAGTTGCCCTGGACGCCGGCATCGGTCCGCCAGGGGTAGCCTTCCGGATACATGGCGCCGTCGACGGCATAAAATTTGGTGTCGCCGAAGGCAGCGGCCAGCATGTCGCTCTCGTTCAGCGCAAGCTGCACCGCCTTGCGCACGCGCATGTCCTTGAGCACGCCTTCCTTGGCGTTCATGCGGATCATCGGCCAGCCGAAATGCTCGAGAAGCACGGGTTCGGATTTTCCAGCCTGGATCTGCGAAAACTGCTCGACCGGCAGTGAGTCCACATAGGCGAACTGACCGGAGACAGCGCCCTCGATGCGGGTATTGGGATCGGCAACGGGCACGAAGCGGATTTCATCCAGATATTGCTTGCGGGCGCCGCCGTAACCGTCGGGTTCGCCGTCGCGCGACTTGTAGCCGTCGAAGCGGACGAGCTGGATATACTGGTCGGGCTTGCGTTCCTTGAGCTTGTAAGGGCCGGTGCCGACCACTTCCTTGAGTGGATTGGCCTGGTCTTCCGCCGGCAGGATCACGGCTGCGGCATTGTTGAAGGCAAGCAATGCCGGCAGCGGCGCATAAGGCTTGTTGAGCGCGATGCGCACCGTCAGCTTGTCGAGCGCCGACACATCGGCGACCAGCGGCGCAACCTGCTTGCCACGCGACGCAACTTCCAGCCAGCGCTTCAGAGAAGCCACCACGTCTTCCGAATCCATGGCGCTGCCATCGTGGAAGGTGATGCCTTCGCGCAGCTTGATTTCGTAGATCTTGCCGTCGTCGCTGAGCTTCGGCAGTTCGGCGGCGAGCAGCGGCGTCACACTCCAGTTCTTGTCGAAGGTGAAAAGCGTCTCGAAGATATGCTGGCTGATCATGCCGACGATGTCGGTGGCGCTGGCCATGGGGTCGAGCGTCGGGGGCTCGCCAATGGTGGCGACATCGATGACGCCACCCTTCACCGGCTCCGCCCATGCAAGGCTGGTTCCCCCCAGCAAAACCGTTGCGAGCGAAGCGGCTATGCGCATCATGCTTTTCATTTCTCTAGTTCCTCCCGCAAAATCCATAATAATGGAATGTATACCTTACTTACGGATGAGTGTTTCATCCGACTACCGTTGCGTCAAGCACGCCGGGGTTGCGCGCGGGAGCCTTCGCGGCACGCGTTCAAGGTCAAAACATTGGAGGAATGCGGAGTGAAACCCGCGGAAATTCCGCGCAATCGCGGAAAATTCGGAAATTCCCGATGGCAATTCGCGAAAACGCAAGGGTGTTCGGCAGGTATGGCACAGCGGCTCGAATGCGCTGGTCCACGCAGTGTATAGCGTGGCCAGCTCAATTCGTTGCCGTGGCGTAGCTGAAGTCAGATGGTTGGAAGTCCGCCGCCCGCATTGCGAGCGACGAGCAGTTCGTGCGTCGCTGCGTGTCCTAGAACTCTCGCTTGAGAAGGGTGCGATCCACCGAGAGCGGTCCTCCGCCATATCCGGCAAACAACAGGACCGCGGCGGCCCAGATGGCTGACAGGAATTCCGCCTTGTCTTGCACCTGATGCAAGAGGGCTGTGCCGCCGTCTGCCAATCTCTTGGCGCCATCTGGCGTGAAAAGCGTATCGCCACCCGCCTTCAAGGCATCGATTCCTGCCTGGGTGAGGAAGGCATCGCCGTAAGGATGCGTATAGTGGAACCACCAGGTTATGGCCAACATGACAGCATTTGCGAGGGCGACCGGACGTGTCATGAAGCCGATCGCAAGCGCTATTCCGCCGAAGAACTGCATCGCTGCAAGCAATGGCGACCAGAGCCAGCCGGGGTAGAAGCCAATACTCTCGACGAAGCCGGTCTGCGCGAAGGGTGCCAGGATTTTCGGCCATCCCTCGACCATCAGCGCGCCACCCACCAACACGCGAAGAACCACCCAGCTCAGCGGCTGGGCGATTTTTTCATAGAGGGCAGCGAAGGCTGGAATGACAAGCCGGGCAGATGATCGATGTGAATTCGGGGTACTGCTCATGGTTCCAGCTCCTAGTGGTTTACGTATTCAATTGAGCCCAATGAACCAAAACAACATTGACCTGTATCAACGGCACAACAATCTTTGCGAGCAACGCGACCATGCCAATGCACCATTGGAAAAGGTCACATCTGCTGGCTGACGAGCGCCACGCCAAGGCCAATGAGGATTGAACCGCAGGCCTTGGGGACGATCCGGCCGGCTCCGCCCGACGCAAAGCGGGCAATGGTGAGCGAGGCGATGCCGACTGCTGCCAAATCGGCGATGGAAAAGACGAGATTGACGAGAATGCCGAGCGTCACGAACTGCAGCCAAAGCGGAAAAGCGGCAGCCGGGTCGACGAACTGCGGAAGAAAGGTCAGGAAAAACAGCGCCGTCTTTGGATTGAGAACCTCCACCACGATGCTGTCGCGCAAGGTGTTTGAAGCTCGACCTCCTGCTTCGTTGGTGGTCCTGCTCCAGCCAAGGAACATGGTGAGGCCGAGCCAGACCAGATAGGCCGCGCCGGCAAGCCTGATCGCCGCATAGGCCATGGGCGCTTGCTCCATCAGCGAAGCGAGGCCGATCGCGGCAGCGATGATGTGGGCATAGCAGCCAATATGAACGCCAAGTGCAGCCATCAATCCAGCCCTGCGGCCAAGGGCGACGGTCTGGGCGGTCATGTACAATATCGCCGGCCCAGGCATGCATGCGAAGGCAAGCGTTGCGACAGCGAACGGAATCCACAACTCCAGCGACGTCATCAAGGTTCCTCCCGGACGATCAAGACCGGGGGGAGGAATAGGCTCGGCTCACGGCAGAAAACATACGGCAGATGCCGTATTTGGATCGCGCTCGGTTTTGGCTAATCTATTGTTGGTTAAGCAGATATTTACACGGGATTGCGGCTGCGGAAGCGGCGCGCCGATGTCATGTCGTGGGCATTCCCAAGCGCACCGCATAGGCGGTCAGTTCGGCGGCACTATGGAGATTGAGCTTGCCCATCAGGTTTTCGCGATGCTTGCGCGCCGTCGCCGGGCTGATGCCCAATCGCTCGGCGATTTGACGGGCAGTCAGTCCTTGCGCCACGAGCATCAGGATTTCTCGCTCCCGCCGGGTCAGCGGCACCGGCGAGAGGATTTCCTGCGCAGCCTGTGGCCTGCTGTTTCGGGTCGGCTCGCTGATCGCAAAGCGTACGGTTTGCGCCAGATAGGTGTCTCCGTTCCTGACTGCTTCGATGGCCGCACCGAGTTCCTCGGGGTTGCCGTCCTTGGTCAGGTAAGCACTGGCGCCGGCCGAAAGGGCCGCGCGTACCGTTCTCGGTTCGATATTCGCTGTCAGGACCAGAATGTTCATGCGAGGCGCCAGTGCCTTTATGTCGGCAATAAACTGGAGCCCGGCAACGCCCGGCATGCCGAGATCGAGGATCAAGAGGTTGGCGCGCATGTTTCGTATGAGCTCCAGCAGAGCCTCGCCGTCGGCGGCTTCAGCCACGACCGACATGTTCTCCATCGTCGAGATCAGTAGCTTCAACCCCTCGCGCACAATGGCGTGGTCGTCGGCGATAATGATGGTGAAGGGGCGGTTCATCTGATCACCATTCATGAGGCAGCGGTGCAAGTTCCATGATTGCCAACGTATGGGAAACAAATTTCCTTTAGATCAACACGCCTTGGGAAGGACGCTGGATGATCTTCGTCTGGCATTTGGAGGGGACCGATGCAGGAAGACAAGATTCGACAGGCTCTCGTCGAGCTTCTGTATCGCAACTCCTATGGCGTCGTCATCTCCAACGTCGTCATTTCTCTCGCGGCCGTATATGTCCTGAGCAGCGGCATTTCCACGACTTGGCTGGCTGGATGGCTCGGTGCGCTTTATCTGCTGACGGCCATTCGCGTGGTCGCGTCCCGCCGTTTTTTCAGCCGCACGCGCGATTCGGCATCCATCTTGCGGTGGGCATGGCTCGCAGCTGGATTTTCCTCGGTCTCGGGCTTGCTGTGGGGCATATTCGGTTGGGTAGGCTTCCTTCCTGAAGAGCCTTTGTTGCTTTCTTTCACGGTTGTCGTTTTGACCGGCCTTGTCTGCGGCACGGTGCCGTCGCTTTCAGCTTTTCCCCCTGCACTGGTAGGTTCGATCCTCGCCACGGTTTTGCCTGTCGCCGCGCGCGTCATGACATCCGGAAGCAGCATTTCCGCCGGATTCCTGTTCCTGCTCGTGTCCCTCGTGGTCATCAATTTCTACTATGGCCGCGTCGCATACCGCATGCTGCGCGAGACCATCGGCTTGCGCCTGGAAAATGAAAGGCTCGTCGAGCATCTGGAAGAAGAGCGCGACCGTGCGCAGGCCGCGGATCGCGCCAAGACACGTTTTCTGGCGGCAGCCAGCCATGATCTGCGCCAGCCGATCCATGCCCTGAGCCTGCTCGTGTCGACTGTCGCGGTGCTCGGGCAGCGCGGCGACGTACCGTCCAGCCAGGCTCTCGACCTGGCGGGCAGGGCGAAATCCATCATTGGCAACCTGAGCGGGCTCCTGAACGCCTTGCTCGATATCTCCAAGCTCGACGCCGGTATTGTCACCGTTTCAAAAGAGGCGGTGGGCTTGCGCGAACTCTTCCGCAATTTCCGCGACGAATTTGCCGCGGAGGCGAAACAGCGTGGTCTTCAATGGCGGGTGGTCGACAGCGACCTGTCGGTCGAAAGCGACCCGATGATGCTCAAACGCATCCTCAACAACCTGCTTTCGAACGCTTTTCGCTACACCAAGGAGGGTGGAGTTCTGCTGGGTTGCCGCAGGCGCGGCGGTTTGGTGGAAATCCAAGTCTTGGACACCGGCCCCGGTATCCCTTTTGATCAGCAGGTTACGGTTTTCGAGGAGTTCGTGCAGCTGCAGAACCCGGGGCGGGATCGGACCCAGGGCCTTGGGCTAGGTCTCGCCATCGTTCGCCGCACCGCCGAATTGCTCAAACACCCGCTGAAGCTGAGGTCCGCGCTTGGGCGCGGTTCGACGTTTTCTGTCGCGGTTCCTCAAGCTGCGACGACGTCCCCTCTGTCCCGCGCAGAGATACCCACCAACGCTATGGCCGCAGGCATCATGGTGGTGGAAGACGAAGGAGACGTTCTCGATGCCATGGTGCAGCTGCTCAAACTGGATGGTCATCGTGTCTACGCAGGCAGATCTGCCAAAGAGGTGCAAAAAATCCATCTACAGGCCTGCGGGCACGGCAACGCGCCGGTCGATCTGATCATTTCCGACTACCGCCTGGCTCATGGCGCCACCGGCCTGGACGCAATACAGGTTCTTTGCGCCTATATTGGTCGCGCTGTTCCAGCCATTATCGTCACCGGCGACACCTCGCCATCGCGGCTGCAAGAGGTGAGCGCCAGCGGGAACCGGATTCTGCACAAACCGATCGCTGGTGAGGAGCTTCGTGACGCGATTACTGCAGCCTTGGATTGAGGACGAAACGAGGCAAGCCTGTTTCCAACTCGTCTGCGAAGGCGCTATTTCTCCAGGAATTCGGCTACGTCACGGAAAACATTGACGAACATTTGTTCCGTCAAGACACCGGTGTTGGTGTTGTAGCGCGAGCAGTGGTAGCTCGAAAACACCGCGAGATTGCCGACATCCTGGCGGGCGCCATGCTTGAACGGTACGGCCGCTACGCGTGCGCCAAGCGCTCGCACAGTCGACTGATGGCCGATCGAGCCGAGCGTCAGGATCGCTTTCAGATTGGGAAAGCGCGCGATCGTCGGCACCAGGAAGGTGCGGCAGGTGTTGATCTCGGCGCCAACCGGCTTGTTGTCGGGCGGCACGCAGCGCACGGCGTTGGTGATGGCCGTGCCGATCAATTCCAGGCTGTCGTCCGGCCGCGCTTCGAACTCGCCGCGCGCCATGCCGAAACGCTTGAGCGTTGAGTAGAGCAGGTCGCCGGCATAGTCGCCGGTGAAGGGGCGGCCGGTGCGGTTTGCCCCGCGAACGCCAGGCGCCAGCCCGACGATCAGGAAACGCACGGCATCCTCGCCCTCGGGTGGCAGGAAGGAACGTACCGGCGCGTTATACCAGCCCGGCTCGCGCTGCCGCCAGCTGGCAATGAAATCGTGCAGGCGCGGGCAGAGCGGGCAATCCCGGTCGGGATCGACCGGGAGTGCGGGCTGGGGACTGTGCATCAAATGTCTTCTGGCGTCGGTTCGGCCGGGTCGATCTTGCGGACCGGTCGCTCGGAGGGCTCGCGACCGATCTCGGCCTTGAGTGTCACAAGATCGATGAAATGGTCGGCCTGGCGGCGCAGATCGTCTGAAATCATCGGCGGCTGCGAGGCCATGGTCGAGATTACCGAGACCTTGCGGCCACGGCGCTGCAACGCTTCGACGAGCGTGCGGAAATCGCCGTCGCCCGAGAAGATGACATAGTGGTCGACGACATCGGCGAGTTCGAGGGCATCGACAGTCAGCTCGATGTCCATATTGCCCTTGATCTTGCGTCGGCCGGTGGCGTCGGTGAACTCTTTGGCCGGCTTGGTGACGACCTTGAAGCCGTTATAGTCGAGCCAATCGATCAGCGGGCGGATCGAGGAGTATTCCTGATCCTCGACGAGCGCGGTGTAATAATAGGCGCGCAGCAGATAGCCGCGCTTCTGGAAGCTGGAAAGCAATTTGCGGTAGTCGATGTCGAAGCCGAGAGCGCGGGACGTCGCGTAGAGATTAGCGCCGTCGATAAAAAGTGCGATTTTCTCGCGAGGATCAAACATAGGAAAATATCCTTGTTGAAATAGGCTGTCGCCAAATACGCTGAACCGAGCGCCCGTTCCCCCCAAATCAATGTCTTGCCCCAATGTCGGAAATATCGCCCGCAGCGTGCCATTCCAAGAGGGGGAGGGTAGTGGGGCAGTAAATAAATCGTGGGTGGATAGATGCCAGGATTTGGTCAGTTCACGGGCAGTGCAGGCTTCATGCTTGAATTGCGCGGCCTTTCAGGTTAAGGCACGCGCCAGCTTTCCGTCAAATCCATGCATGAAAGGGGCACTTCATGGCCCGCGTAACCGTTGAAGACTGCATTGACAAGGTCGACAACCGCTTTGAGCTCGTTCTGCTCGCCGGTCATCGCGCCCGCCAGATCTCGCAGGGCGCCCAGATCACGCTTCCTCGCGACAACGACAAGAACCCGGTCGTTGCGCTGCGCGAAATCGCTGAAGAAATGCTTTCGCCCGACGATCTCAAGGAAGACCTGATCCATTCGATGCAGAAGCATGTCGAAATCGACGAGCCGGAGCCGGAGGCTCCCGAGCCCGCCGACCAGGCCACCGCTTCCGCCGTCGACAACGAAGCCGAAGAAAACATCAACTTCGACCGCATGTCGGAAGAAGACCTGCTCGCCGGCATCGAGAGCCTTGTCGCTCCCGAAAAGAGCGACGACTACTAAGAGTTTGACGCTAACTCTACCCTGCCGGGCATCTGCCTCGGTTTTCTGCGCTTCCGGTGCTCACGTACTTAAGTACGCTCCGCTCCGGGTCTCGAAAACCAAGCCATCTCCCTCGGCAGGGCGAGTTATCGAACAAACTTTGGCCCACTGATCCAAAGAAGCCAAAAAGGTATCGCGTCGCGCGAAACTCACGCCAATCGGTACTTCCGCGCCGCCACATCAGTGGTTATCTATCACATGCGTCGCAAGCCCTTGCGGCGCATGATTCATTTCGAGTTCCAGGAAGCTGCCCATGATGCGTCAGTATGAGCTTGTCGAGCGCGTCCAGCGCTACAAGCCTGACGTCAACGAGGCGCTGCTCAACAAGGCCTATGTCTACGCCATGCAAAAGCATGGCCATCAGAAGCGTGCGTCGGGCGATCCGTATTTTTCGCACCCGCTTGAAGTGGCGGCGATCCTCACCGACATGCATCTCGACGAGGCGACGATCGCGGTTGCCCTGCTGCACGACACGATCGAAGACACCAGCGCGACCCGTGACGAGATCGACGAGCTGTTTGGTCCCGATATTGGCAAGCTGGTCGAGGGGCTGACCAAGCTCAAGAAACTCGACCTTGTTTCCAAGAAAGCCGAGCAGGCGGAAAACCTGCGCAAGCTTCTGCTGGCGATCTCCGAAGACGTGCGCGTGCTTCTGGTCAAGCTCGCCGACCGTTTGCACAACATGCGCACGCTGCACCATGTGCCCGAGGGCAAACGCCTGCGCATCGCCGAAGAGACGATGGATATCTATGCGCCGCTGGCCGGCCGCATGGGCATGCAAGGCATGCGCGAGGAGCTGGAAGAGCTCGCTTTCCGCTACATCAATCCTGAGGCCTACCGCACCGTCACCGAGCGGCTGGCCGAAATGTCCGAGCGCAGCAAGGGTGTGCTCGTCGACATCGAAAAGGCGCTGTCGGCGCAGTTCGAAAAATACGACATCAAGGCGGACGTGACGAGCCGGCAGAAGAAGCCGTGGTCGGTGTTCCGCAAGATGGAGACCAAGGCACTGTCGTTCGAGCAGCTGTCAGACATTTTCGGCTTCCGCGTGGTCGTCGATTCCGTTGCCGATTGCTATCGCGCGCTGGGCGCGATCCACACCACCTGGTCGATGGTGCCGGGGCGCTTCAAGGATTACATCTCGACGCCCAAGCAGAACGACTACCGCTCGATCCACACCACCATCGTTGGCCCCTCGCGCCAGCGCATCGAGCTGCAGATCCGCACCCGCGAGATGAACAAGATCGCCGAATACGGTGTCGCGGCGCACTCGATCTACAAGGACAACATCACCAAGACCAACGGCGCTGCCCACTCAATCTCCAAGGAAACCAACGCCTATGCCTGGCTCAGGCGGACGATCGAGCAGCTCGCCGATGGCGACTCCGAGGATTTCCTCGAAAACACCAAGCTCGAGCTGTTCCAGGACCAGGTCTTCTGCTTCACCCCCAAGGGCATGCTGATCGCGCTGCCGCGGGGGGCTACGCCGATCGATTTTGCCTATGCGGTGCATACCGATGTCGGCGACACCTGCGTCGGCGCCAAGGTCAACGGCCGGGTGATGCCGCTGGTCACCGAGCTCAAGAACGGCGACGAGGTCGAGATCATCCGCTCCAAGGCGCAGGTGCCGCCGGCGGCGTGGGAATCGATCGTGGTCACCGGCAAGGCGCGCTCGGCGATACGGCGTGCGACCAAGAACGCCATCCGCAAGCAATATTCGGGGCTTGGCACTCGCATTCTCGAACGCACCTTCGAGCGTGCCGGCAAGAAATTCTCCAAGGACAGCCTGAAGTCGGTGCTGCCCCGGCTGGCGCGCAAGGACGTCGAAGATGTGCTGGCGTCGGTCGGCCGTGGCGAATTGGCGTCCAATGACGTCGTCCGCGCTGTCTTCCCCGACTACAAGGAAGAGCGCATCACCCACCCGCCAAAGCCGCGCGAGGAAGGCTGGTCGAAGATCCGCAATGCCGCCGGCATGCTGTTTCAGATTCCTGGCCGTTCGTCGACGCAGCGCAAGGAAAGCAAGGCGCAAGGTGCTGCCGTGCCGATCCGTGGTGTCGGCGGCGACCTGCCGGTGCGCTTCGCACCCGAAGGGGCGGTGCCCGGCGACCGCATCGTCGGCATCATGCAGCCGGGCTCGGGCATCACCATCTATCCGATCCAGTCGCCGTCGCTGATGGCCTTCGACGACCAGCCTGAGCGCTGGATCGACGTGCGCTGGGACCTCGACGAGGGCTCGAAGGAGCGCTTTCCAGCGCGGCTTTCGGTGACGGCGATCAACGCGCCGGGCTCGCTCGCCGATATCACCCAGGTGGTGGCGGCCAATGACGCCAACATCCATACGCTGTCGATGATACGCACAGCCCCCGATTTCACCGAAATGCTGCTCGATCTCGAAGTCTGGGATTTGAAGCACTTGAACCGGCTGATTTCCCAGCTCAAGGACAACTCCAGCGTCAGCGATGCCCGCCGCGTCAACGGGTGAGGCAAGCGGGCTGGGCTGACGACAGGAAAGACAAAGATGCAAACGAGCGAAGTTCTGGACATTTTCCGTTCGGCCGGTGCGGTGCTGGAAGGGCATTTCATCCTGACGTCTGGCCTGCGCAGCCCGGTGTTCCTGCAAAAGGCGCGGGTGTTCATGCATGCCGACAAGACCGAAACGCTGTGCAAGGCGCTGGCCGAAAAGATCCGCGCCGAGGTTGCGGGCGACATCGACTACGTCGTCGGCCCCGCGATCGGCGGGTTGATCCCGGCCTATGAGACATCACGGCATCTCAAGGTGCCGGCGATCTGGGTCGAGCGCGAGCAGGGCACCTTCCGGTTGCGCCGTTTCGAGATCGAAAAGGGCGCCCGTGTCGTCATCGTCGAGGACATCGTCACCACTGGTCTTTCGATCCGCGAGACCATCGAGTGCCTGAAGGAACTCGGTGCTGAGGTTGTGGCTGCCGCCTGCATCATCGACCGTTCGGCCGGCAAGTCCGATGTCGGCGTGCCGTTGATCGCGCTGGCGGAATATGAAGTGCCGGCCTATCCGGCCGACCAGCTGCCGCCGGAACTGGCGGCGATCCCGGCGATCAAGCCGGGCAGCCGGAACATCTAGATGATCCTAGGCATCGGCAGCGACCTGATCGACATAAGGCGGATCGAAAAATCGATCGCCCGCCACGGCGAGCGCTTTATCCAGCGCATCTTCACCGAGGTCGAGCAGGAGCGCGCCGAGGGCCGCCGTGGACGCATGGCCTCTTATGCCAAGCGTTTCGCCGCCAAGGAAGCATGCTCCAAGGCGCTGGGCTGCGGAATTGCCGAAGGCGTGTTCTGGCGCGAGATGGGCGTGGTCAACATGCCGGGCGGCCGGCCGACCATGGAACTGACCGGCGGGGCGGCCAAGCGCCTGGCAACCATGGTGCCCGCAGGCCATCGCGCCGTGGTTCACCTGACAATCACCGACGATTTTCCGCTCGCGCAAGCCTTTGTGATCATCGAGGCCGTGCCCGTCGAACAACCGCCACTATCTTAGGGTTTTGGCGGCGGCTGAGACATTGCCCCCGCGACGGCGAGCCCTTATACCCATCGCGACCTACAATCGAGGACGATATGAGCGTGGCTGAAAAACAGAAGAAGTCCGGCGGGCTTGGCGAAACCGTCAGCGTCATCGTCCAGGCGCTGCTGCTTGCTTTGGTGATCAGGACGCTGCTGTTCCAGCCGTTCTCGATCCCGTCCGGCTCGATGCGGCCGACGCTGCTCGAGGGCGATTATCTGTTCGTCACCAAATGGGCCTACGGCTTTTCGCGCTATTCGCTGCCTTTGTCGCCCAACCTGTTTTCCGGCCGTATCTTCGGCTCCGACCCTGAGCGTGGCGACGTGGTTGTCTTCAAGTTCCCGCCCAATCCTTCGCTCGACTACATCAAGCGCGTCGTCGGCCTGCCTGGCGATCGCATCCAGATGAAGGAAGGCCAGCTCTACATCAATGGCACCGCCGTGCCGCGCGAAAAGGTCGGCCAGATCGACAATCCCGATATCACCGAGGTCAATCGCCCGGTCGACGTCTATCGCGAGACCCTGCCGAACGGCGTTTCCTATGACACGCTGGACCTGACGCCGGATTCGATCGGCGACAACACGCGTGAGTTCCTCGTGCCCGAAGGCCATTTCTTCATGATGGGCGACAACCGCGACAACTCGACCGATAGCCGCTTCAACGTCGGTTTCGTGCCGGCCGAGAACCTTGTCGGCCGCGCCAACATCATCTTCTTCTCGATCGCCAATGGCGCAAGCCCGCTGGAAATCTGGAAGTGGCCGACCGAGATGCGCGGCTCGCGCCTGTTCAACTTCGTCCGATAGGCATGGCAGGCAAACGGCTCACCGCCACGGAACTCGCCGATGCGTTGCAACTTCGCACCGGCCATATCTTCCGCGACCATCAGCGCCTGCAACGGGCGCTGACGCATGGCAGCGCGCGCAGCGCCAACGCAGGCGTCGACTATGAGCGTTTCGAGTTCCTGGGCGACCGGGTGCTCGGGCTTGCTGTTGCCGACATGCTGCTTGCTGATTTTCCGGAAGCGCCAGAAGGCGAGCTTTCGGTCCGGCTCAACGCGCTCGTCAATGCCGAGGCACTGGCCCAGATCGCCGACGAGATCGGGCTCGCCGATCTGATCCGTGCTGGCTCGGAAGTGCGCAATCTTGCCGATCGCAAGCGCGTCAACCTGCGTGCGGATGCGCTTGAATCGCTGATCGCCGTCATTTATCTCGACGGCGGGCTGGATGCGGCCAAGCGTTTCATCCATAAGTACTGGAAGCCGCGCGCCGAGGCCGCGGGTGCGGCACGCCGCGACCCCAAGACCGAATTGCAGGAATGGGCGCATCAGGCGTCGACAGCAGTGCCTGCCTACAAGATCGAAAGCCGTACCGGCCCTGACCACGACCCCGTCTTTTCGGTGAGCGTGCGGGTCGGCAAATTTTTGCCCGCCACCGGCACCGGTCGCTCCAAGCGCGAGGCCGAGCAGAACGCAGCTTCCGCCCTTTTGGTGCGTGAGGGCGTTTGGAAGCATGAGGAGACCGCATCGTGACCGATGCCCCTGAAACCGCTACGCCTGAAACGGGTGCCACCCGTTCGGGTTTTGTCGCGCTGATCGGCGCGCCGAACGCCGGCAAGTCGACGCTGGTCAACAAGCTTGTCGGCGCCAAGGTGTCGATCGTCACCCACAAGGTGCAGACCACGCGCGCCATCGTGCGCGGCATCGCCACCCACGACAATGCCCAGATCGTATTCATCGACACGCCCGGCATCTTCAAGCCGAAGCGGCGTCTCGATACGGCGATGGTGACCACCGCCTGGGGCGGGGCCAAGGACGCCGACCTGATCTTGGTGCTGATCGACGCCGAGCGCGGCATCAAGGGTGATGCCGCCGCCATCCTCGAACGGCTCAAGGACGTGCGCCAACCCAAGATCCTGATCCTGAACAAGGTCGACCGGGTCAATCCCGAAGCGCTGCTCAAGCTGACGGCGACGGCCAACGAGGCCGTCAACTTCGAAAGCACCTTCATGGTCTCGGCGCTGACCGGCTCGGGCTGCAAGGACCTGCTCGATTTCCTCGCCAAGCGCTTGCCCGAAGGGCCGTGGTATTATCCCGAGGATCAGATCTCCGATCTGCCGATGCGCCAGCTCGCCGCCGAGATAACGCGCGAAAAGCTGTACCTGCGCCTTCACCAGGAGCTGCCCTACTCGTCGCATATCGAGACCGAGAAGTGGGAAGAGCTGCCCAACGGTTCGGTGCGCATCCAGCAGGTCATCTATGTCGAGCGCGACAGCCAAAAAAAGATCGTGCTCGGCCACAAGGGCGAGACGATCCGCGCCATCGGTCAGGCCTCGCGCATGGAAATCGCAGGCATTCTGGAACAGAAGGTGCACCTGTTCCTGTTCGTCAAGGTGCGCGAGAACTGGGGCGACGACCCCGAACGTTATCGCGAAATGGGCCTGGATTTCCCGCATTAGGGCAGGGGCGACTTGCCATTGTTGCAAGCCTCTCAGCCGTGCCGATCGCTGCGCGCGTAGCGGCCCGGCGATTGCCCGACGTGGCGGCTGAAGGCGGTGCTGAAGGTGCTGGCTGAGCCGTAACCGACCTGGCGCGCGACCTCGTCCAGCGCTATCGCCTTGCCGCTGAGAAGGTTCTTGGCGAGCGCCATGCGCCAGGCGAGCAGATATTCCATCGGCCTGAGCCCGACGGTGCGCGTGAAGCGGTCGAAAAAGGCCGAGCGGGACAGGCCGGCCTCGCCGGCGAGCTCGGCCACGGTCCACGGCCGCTGCGGATCGCCGTGCATCTGCCGCATCGCCCCTGACACCCTTGCGTCGGCCAGCCCGCTGAGCAAGCCGGGCGGCGAGCCCTTTGCCCGGCTTGCCCTGAGCGCCTCGATCAGCAGGATCTCGACCAGTCGGCCGAGCACGAGGTCGCGGCCGTCATTGTGCTGGCCAGCTTCCTCGCCGACGAGCCGCACCAGTGTCGAAAGCCGCTCGACACCGCTGATATGGACCATCGCTGGCAGCAGCGACACCAGCAGTGCCGCATCGGGAGAACCGAAAACGAAATAGCCGCCGAGCAAGCGGACATCAGCCGGGCCATATTGCCGGCCATGGCGAACCTCCTCCGTGGGTGCAGGCGTCGTTTTGGGATCGATACGCCTTGGCGCCACAGGTTCGAAACCGGACATGGTGAAGGCAGGGGTGGCCGGCAAAAGCACGAAGTCGCCCTGTTCGAGCGTGACGGGCGCCTCACCGTCAACGGCGAGGCGACAGCTGCCTTCGAGCACCGCGCAGAAACCAGGCTGGCCGAATTCGGAGTAGCGGATGCCCCAGCGCCCGGCACCGCTGATCCCCTTCGAGAACACGGTACGGGGCTGGAGCAGTTCGATGATTTGGGCGAGGGGGTCGGTCATATCAAGACTATTGCCAATGAATATAGGACCAGCGGTTGATGATAGTCCGGATTTTGGACGGTATTTTCGTGGCGTCAACATCAATCAGGAAAAAGTCCATGAAAACCGTACTGATCACCGGCTGCTCGTCAGGCTATGGCTTGGAGACCGCCCGCCACTTCCATGCCTTGGGCTGGAATGTCGTTGCCACCATGCGCAATCCGCGCGAAGGCATCCTGCCGCGCACGGAGCGGATGCGCGTCCTGCCGCTCGATGTGACCGATGACGAGAGCATTACCGCAGCGCTCGACGCCAGCGGCCCGATCGACGTGCTCGTCAACAATGCGGGCATCGGCCTCGTCGGCGCCTTCGAGGCGATGCCGATGGAGCATGTGCGCAAGCTGTTTGAGACCAACACCTTCGGCGTGATGGCGATGACCCAGGCGGTGATCCCTAAGTTTCGTGCGCGGCGGTCGGGCGTGGTCGTCAATGTCACTTCGAGCGTCACGCTGGCGCCGATGCCGCTGGCCGCTGCCTACACCGCAAGCAAGATGGCGATCGAGGGCTTTACCGGGTCGCTGGCCCATGAGCTTGGCGCGTTCGATGTCAGGGTCAAGCTTGTCGAGCCCGGCTATGCACCGAGCACGCGCTTTGCCCACAACACCGAGCTGCGCGTCGAGGATCTCATTCCCGAGGCCTATGCCGCTTTTGCGGGGCCGATCTTTGCCGGATTCGCGACGCCCGCGCTGGTAACGAAGGAAACTGATGTCGCCGAAGCCGTGTGGCAGGCCGCGAACGATGTTTCGGGACAGCTCCGCTTTCCGGCCGGGCCGGACGCGGCGGCGTTGGCGCGGGCGAGCTGAAAACGGTTCAGGCCGGGCATCCACGCATGACGGTCGGAAGGTGTTCGAGAGGCGCAGTGCCCCCACGAAGGGAACAACTGCGCCTCCCGCCAGCAATGCCGGCTCCAGCGCTTAGTCTACGCCGGTTTCTGAGCTTCCTGGCACGCGCGCAGGCTCTTGAAGGCAGCGTCGGTTCCGGTAAGAGGCAACACGATCGCTTCACGTCCCGCCGGGGCGATCGTCAGGCTCTTTTTCTTGGCGAGATCGTAGATGAACTCGGGATTGTTGACCCAGACAAAGGCCCCCTTCATCCCGTCTATCTGCTGGCCGGTAGCGGCCCCGCTGAACTTTTGCCCATCGACATCGAATATAACTGAGAGCTCATCCCCTGATGTAACTTGGGCATCGGCCTTGGTGTAGAGCGCCATGTAGCCGCGTTTTTCAGCGGTTGCATCGATGCCCATTTGGAATTGCGCATCGTTGTTGAGTTTCTTTGCGATCACGCAGCCGGGGCCCATCTCTGGCTTGATAAAGATGTCCCAG
This sequence comes from Aminobacter sp. 01T433, assembly GCF_056398585.1. Lineage (NCBI taxonomy): Bacteria > Pseudomonadati > Pseudomonadota > Alphaproteobacteria > Hyphomicrobiales > Phyllobacteriaceae > Aminobacter > Aminobacter sp. 01T433. Next base: position 386,862 of record NZ_JBFTPR010000003.1, on the reverse strand, counting down.
CCCGCCTCGGAGCCGTATTTTTTTGGAGGCTCCTGGGCGGAGGCCATGGCAGCCAAAGCAGAAAAAGCCAGTGCCATACCCACTACTGTCTTCGTGTACATGCGCTTCTCCTTTGTTGTGCTTGGTAGAAAACGACGTGCTGCACGTGCGGTTGCGCTGAGACCGGTATCCAGGAGGCGTTGGGCCAAACAATTGGCCCGAAATTGCGTAGGCGTGAATTTCCCTCCAGGGCTTGCTTTTCGTCGTGTCGAGCTTGTCGAGCAAGTCGTGTTGGAAAAGGCACCGCCGGGCTGAACTATCGAATGCTGGAACGTCCCCGGGAATGGGAGGACGGTAACAATGCTCCGCCCGCGAGGCAAGCGCCGACAAAGGCAATGTCAAAGGCCGTCCGCATCTGCGGGCTTGCTACGCCAGAGCGTATCGCAGCACGTGGTTCGGATAAGACTGGCCATCGATCTGGAACTGCGTTTCGCCGACCTTGGCAAAACCCTTCCTCAGATAGAACTGGGTGGCGCGGTCATTTTCGGCGTTGACCGACAGCCAGACATCGGGCCGCCCGGTCGATGCGCAATATTGCAACCCAGCCGCAAGCAGCCTTCTGCCGGCGCCACCGTTTTGGTGCCGGGGCTGGACATACAGCGTCGAAATTTCGAGATCGGAGCATGTGGTTACGGGTGCCGCAGCGCCCAATGAGACATGGATGAACCCGTCGATGCCAACGGAATTCTGCGAAACCAGGATGGTGTGGTTTGCTTGCGACAAGATTTCTTCGAACCGAGCGGTAGTGAATTGTCTCAATGCAAAATCGGCAAAGAATGCGTTGACACCATTGCGAATGTAAGTGTTCAGCCAAACTTCCAGACCGAGCGCCGCGAGGCTGGAAGCATCCGTCATATCTGCGGGTCTGATCACGTCTCGATCCATTGTCCAGCGAAGGTCAAGCTGCGGATAGTGGATGATTTGTCCTTTGGGAAGACATGTTTACGCGGCGCGCAGCTGAAACAATTACGGCCCACCCGCCAGGGGAGGAAATGATGGCGGCGTCGAGCGCCGCCTCGATCGCTCCCCGGTGGTGGACCACGGGACATTCGGGGAGTAGGCTGCGGATTGCAGGCTCAGGTTGCATCTGGGCCTGAGGGAACGGCAATGCAGCACCTTTGCCGTATCCGCATCGCTGTCTTTTCCGGAGGAAATTCGCGCTCGACTGGAGCGACACGCAGCTTCGGTTCCGATCAGGCTTAGGCCACCATTTTCCCAAAGCAGATACCCCAATTGAACACGTCAATCAAAGCGGAGGTATTCCCATGTTCGTGCAGCATGATTTCCTCAAGCGGACCAACCGTATCGCGCTCATAGCCGCGACGGCTTCTGCTGTGGTCTTGGCTATTGGCCTTGGAGCGCCCGCAAAAGCTGATGAAGCAGCGGCCAAGACCATGCTCAAGGCGATGTCCGACTATCTTGCCGCGCAGAAAAACATATCGTTCGATTTCGACACCAACCTCGAGGTCGTCACCAAGGATCACCAGAAACTGTTGCTGGCGAGTTCGGGCGAGGTCGAACTCAGCCGGCCCGACAAGTTCCGCGCGACGCGCACCGGCGGGTTCGCCAATGTCGAAATGCTCTTCGACGGGAAGGTTCTGACTCTGCTGGGCAAGGACGCCAATGCCTACGCCCAGGTCGATGCCCCTGGCACGGTGGATCATCTCGTCAATGAGTTGCGCGACAAATACCGCAAGCCGATTCCGGGCGCCGATCTCCTGTTGTCGAACGTCTATGACGACCTGATGCATGGCGTGACCAACGTCAAGGATCTCGGCAGCGGCGTCATCGGTGGCACCGAATGCGATCATCTGGCTTTCCGGGCCAAGGACGTCGATTGGCAGATCTGGATCGCGCAAGGCGAACATCCCTATCCGTGCCGGTATGTCATTACCTCCAAAGAGGTGGCCCAAGGGCCGCAATACAGTATCCAGATCAGCGACTGGAAAGCCGGCGCCGACGTAGAGGCAGATGATTTTGCCTTCAAGGCGCCGGACGGTGCCAAGAAGATCGATGTGAAGGAGTTGCGCGACATCGATGAACTGCCCAGCCATTATGCACCAGGAGGTGGCAAATGAACGCGTCAAGGAAGCTGAGAATTTATCTGCTCGCCGCAATTGTCGGGTTTATCGGGCTCGAAACGCTGGAGCATCCGACAGTGCCTGGGCTCCATGGTTTCGTCTCAACGGCCGAAGCCAGGGTCGGTCGGCCTCTTACGCCAGTGAGCGTTGCCGGCGTGGCGCGGCGCACCGTGCGGCGCTGCGCGGTTGGCGTGTATTATTGCTAGCGTGATCCCGAAGCGAGGGCCTGCGTAGCGAAAGAGCGGCAGCCGGGTTTCGCAGTTGATCGGAATGGGGTTTTCGCGTGGGTGCCCGCGCGCGCCCCAGAACGTCATCATTGGCTGCGCGGCGCGTTTCTGGTGACCATGGCGAGGATTGTTTCGAACAGCTCGTCTTTGGCCTGAGCGGGCGTGATGTCTCCGCTCGCGGCGGCGAAGGACAGTGCTTCGGCCGCCCCGAGCATCGCCAAAAGCCCCTGTGACGTGACGGTGCCGCTCGGTGCGAACGGGGCAAGCAGGGTCCGGCATTTCTCCATGAAGATTGCCTCGTAGTCGCGCTTGACCTTCGCCAGTTCGGGCGAGCCGGCAAGGGCAGCGATCACGCCCGGTATCTCGCGGCCCTGCAGAAGCACGCACTCGACATAAGACGATGCGATGACTGCGGCTCTGCCCGATAGGGTCGGTTCGCTCGCTTGAAGTGCCGAGTCCATCAGCGCGGTCTGGCGCGTGTCGAACTCCTGGTAAAGTGCTGCGAGCAACGCCGGCCGTGTGGCGAAATGGTCATAGACGACGGGTTTTGCCACGCTCGCCTGTTCGGCAAGCCGTGGCAGCGTTAAGGCTTCCGTTCCTTCCTCGCTGATCAAAGCCCATGCGACGTCCAGAAGCTGGCGATGGCGGTCTTCCCGCAGCAGGCGCCTGCGCAGGCGCGGGGCTGTCGTGGCGGTGCTTGACATCATTATATACCATAAGTACATTACTAGAAGTAGCTTACAGAAAGTATATAAGCGGCGCCAGCCACCCGCAACCATCAAGCAGGAGTTTTCGACATGCACGCCCTCATCGTCGTCGCGCATCCCGATCCGAAATCGCTCAGCCACAGCGTCGCCGCGCAAATCGCCGAGGGCCTGTCCCAGTCCGACCCAGGCAACAGCTTCGAAATTGCCGACCTTGCGGCGGAAGCTTTCGATCCGCGCTACACCGCTATCGACCTCGCCGTTCACCGCAGGGAGGTGCCACCGTCAGCCGATGTCGCCGCCGAGCAGGCAAGGATCGATCGCGCTGACACGCTTGTGCTGGTCTATCCTGTCTATTGGTGGTCGATGCCGGCGCTGCTTAAGGGGTGGGTCGATCGCGTGTTCGCCAATGGTTGGGCCTATGATGAAGGCCCCGGCATCAAGCCGGTGAAGCGGTTGCGCCATCTCAAGGTTCATCTCGTCGCCATCGGTGGCGCAACCATGCGGACCTATGCGCGGCACGGCTATTTCGGCGCGATGAAAACGCAGATCGACCATGGCATCTTCGATTATGTCGGTGCGTCTGTGGTGACGTCAGAGCTCCTGCTCGACTCCGAAACGCAGGGGCCGGCTGACCATCTCGAGGCCGCGCGGAGCATCGGTCGAAATCTCTCCGCTGCATCCACACGTGTTTCGGCAGAAGCAGCGTGCAAGCGTAGCCCCGCTGGGCGGCTACAGCACCTGCAGGCCGAGATTGCGCAATAGGTCTGTTGCCTGGCTTTTCGAGATCACCGTACCTTTGAGGATCGCCGCCTCGTTGAGCTTCAGCGGGCCAAGGTCGCAGCCGCGCAGGTCGGCACCTTCAAAGCGGCAGGAGCGCAAGGTGGCGCCCCGCAAGCTGCAGCCGTCGAAGATCGCCTCGCGGAAATCGCAGCCTCTGAGTTCGGCATCGCTGAAATCGAGATTGTTGAGCGATTTGCGCCGGAACGAGACGGCGGGCAGGAAGGCGCTGACCAGCCGGCATTCCTGGAAATCAGTGCCGATCAACGCGCAGTCGGCGAAATTCGCGCCCGTCAGCTTGCTCTGGCTGAACTTCGAAGCGTTGAGCCGCGACCGCGTCCAATCGGTGTTGGAGAGGTCGCAATTGCGGAACTCGGCATCGACGCCATCGATCGCCGCGAGCTTGGCGCCCGCCATGCGGCAGCTGATCCAGCGCGTGTCGGTGAGCGTCGCTGCCGAAAGATCGCATCCGGCCAGATTGCAGTCGACGAACTCACAAGCGCTGAAATCAAGCCGCGCGAGATCGCTACCTGCGAGTTGCAGGGCCTTGAATGAGCGCTGACCCCGGGCGAGTTGATCGGCGAGGGGCGCGGTGTGGTCGGCTGGCGTCATTTTCGAAGGGCATTGTCGGTGGTCTGTGGTTTGTCGTTCAGCTCTTTTGCAGGGCCACGTGAACGCCAAGGCCGACGAGCACCGCACCGCCGGCACGCTGCATCATGCGCTGGGCGCGGCTTGAGCGTCGCAGCCTGGTGATCATTGCGCCCGCCAGCATCACGCCGATGATATCGGCGCTCGAAAACATCATGTTGACGATCATGCCCAGCAGGACGAATTGCAGCCAGACCGGAAATGTCGCCGACGCATCGATGAATTGCGGCAGGAATGCCATGAAGAAGATCGCCGTCTTGGGGTTGAGCACCTCGACGGTGACGCTTTCGAAGAAGGCGCGCCGGGCAGATTTCGGCTCGATGACGGGGAGATCGCCATCGCCTTGCACCTTGGCACGGAACAGCGCAATGCCGAGCCAGATGAGGTAGGCCGCGCCGACAAATTTGACGGCCATGTAGGCGAGCGGCACGGCGTGGAAAAGCACCGACAGGCCGGCAGCGGCGGCAATGACATGTACATAGCCGCCGAGATGGATGCCGAGCGCTGCCATCATGCCTGACCAGCGCCCGCGCGCCAGCGTCTGGGCCGCGGCGTAAAGCATGGCAGGACCCGGCATGAAAGCGAAGATCGCTGTGGTGGCGAAAAAGGCGATCAGTAGCTCGGTCGACGGCATGTCTGCGCTCCAGTGGTCAGTCCGCATTGGCCAGGCCCTGCGGCAAGTTTGCGAAACTACATGATCCTTGCTCAGGCGATAGCCGAAACGGGCAGGGTTGTCGCGAGGATCTGCTCGATGATCGACACGAGCCCAGCGCGCGCTTCGCGGTTGGTGGTGAAGCCGGCGATAGCCGTGCCCGAGGCCGGCGAATAGTAGGCGACCGTTCCCCAGAAACCGAGATGCGAAAAACATTCGATGCCGTCGATGCGGCTCACGGCAATGCCGAGACGGTAGGCGTCGGCGCCCTCATGAGTGTCCTTCGAGAGCATTTCCTGGAGCGTTTGCGGGCTGTCGAAAACTCTGTTTTCAAACAGGGCCGCAAAAAAAGTGGCGAGATCGCGCGCGGACATCACCAGCCCGCCACCGCCATAGAGGTCCATCGATGCGTTGATGTCGGTGGCGTCGACCGCGCCCAGAAACTGACGCGCCCTTGGCTCGGTTGTCACAGGCTGCGGCTCTGCGACGTCCCACCATGTCGATGTCAGGCCCAGCCTGTCGAACGACATTTCGCGCCGAACCGTTGTGGCGAGCGTTTCGCCCGAGATGCGCTCGATGATGTCGCCAAGCAGGATGTAGCCGGTATCGGAATAGCTGAACCGCGTCCCGGCGTCGCTCAAGGGGGGCGAGTACTCCGCTGCGAGGCGCACCTGGTCTTCGCGCGTCCAGAAGCGGGCGGGATCAGCACGCACGGTGGCGAAGTAGCGCGGATCCTCAGTGTGATCGACCAGTCCGCCGCTGTGGTTCAGCAGATGGCGAACGGTGATCTTGCCCGTGCGGTATCCGGCGGACGAGAGCAGGTCGTTGAACACAGGCGTAATGAGTGGCGCGATCGGGCTGTCGAGGTCGATCAGTCCTTGTTCCCACAACCGGAGAACGGTGGCGGCCACGAAGGTCTTGGTGTTGCTTGCGACCCTAAGCGGCGTGTCAGCGGAAATCGGCTGGCCTGTCGCCTCGTCGGCCATGCCGGTGGCCATTTCCCAAGGCCGGTCGAGGCCCTTGCCGGTGGCATACAGTGCCAGCGGCACCTGTTGCCGATGGACAAGTGCGGCGAGATCTTCGCTGTTCATTCCATTCCCATTGCTGCCAGCATGACGATTCGTGGGCGTCACTCTGCCGTGCCGGCACTGCCAAGGGATAGCGCCAGTTTGCGCAGCAGTGCTGCCAGCTGCGTCTGCTCGTCCCAGGTCAGGCTTTCCAGCATCAGCGTCTCGACCGCCATGTCAGCCTCGAAGGCCTCACGGGCGCGGGCGATGCCGTCCTCGGTGAGCTCCACCGGCATGCTACGCCCGTCGCCTTCCGAAGCGACCTGCCTGACTAGGCCTGCCTTAACCAGCTTGACGATGCGGTTGGTGACACCGCCCGACGAAATCATCATCGAGCGGTACAGCTCTGTCGGGCGAAGGCGATAGGGCGGCCCGGAACGCAAAAGCGTGAACAGCACGTCGGCCTCGCCGCTGTCGAGGCCATAGGAGGCGAAGATCGCCTCGATTTTCGGGCGGGCGGCAAGCGTGATCCAGCGGGCGCGGCCGAGGATCGCCATGCCGCGCGTATCGAGATGAGGGAGCTCTTTGGCCCATTGGGCGCGCCGCGCATCGATGCCGTCCTGCAGGCCGCCGCCGGCCAACTCCCCATTATTTTCGTCGAGATGTCTTGACACTAAGATAGCTCCATCATTTATCTTAGCGCTAAGATATCTGGAGGTTCGCCATGACGCAACAGGAAGTTCTTCGTCTGCCGGTGTCCTACGCCGCGCGCTCGCCGCTGATCCTGCTGGCGTTGTGCGGCCTCGTCTTCGCCACCCGCATCATGATCTCCAAGGCGGCGCTGAACGCCGGCATGCAGCCGTTCCAGTTGGCGCTGGTCGCCAATATCGGCGCTGGCCTGATCCTGTTGCCGCTGCTGGCCGCGTCGGGGCAGGGCATCCCGCGCGAGCGTCGGCACATCGTGCTCTACCTGGTGCTCGGCATCATCAGCTTCACCGTGCCCACGGTACTGGGCTATTACATCGTCGACCGTGTCGGGCCGGCCTACACCTCGACCGTCTATTCGCTGTCGCCGCTGTTGACGATGAGCTTCGCCGCCGGGCTCGGCATCGAGCGCATGTATTTGAGGCGCTTCGCCGGAATCTTGATCGGCCTTGCAGGCATGGCGGCCCTTGTGCAGCAGCAGCTGGCAGAGATCGACCTCTCTCAGACGGTATGGGTGCTGCTCGGCATCACTATCCCGGCCTGTGCCGCTGCCGGCAACATCATCCGCTCGGCCTATTGGCCCAAGGGCTCGTCGGCGCTCGCCTTCTCCTGCTGCATTTTATTGAGCTCCAGCCTGATGGTGGCGCTGGTCGCGCCCTTCTTCGAGGCGCCGTCGAGCTGGGTCTTTTTCGACCGTGACGTGCTGTTCTGGATCGGCTGCATGGTCGCCACCTCGGCCTCGTCCTACCTGCTCAACTTCCGCCTGCAGGAGATCGGCGGGCCGGTGTTCTTCAGCCAGCTTGGCTACTGGGGCACGGGCTTCGGCGTGGTGCTGGCAGCGCTCTTGTTCAACGACGTGCTGACCATGCTTTCGGTCGCGGGCCTCGCGGCGATCATCGCTGGCGGCGTGCTGGCGAACCGTCGGCGCGCCTGATCAACCCAACCTTCAACAAGGAGAAACCGCAATGTCATTTCAAGCCTATCTCGACACCATCAAGACCAAGACCGGCAAGGGTCCGGAGGACCTTTTGAAACTGTCCGACGAAAAGGGCTTTTCCGAACAGGGAAAACTCAAGGCCGATGTCAAGGCCGGGCAGGTCATCGAATGGCTGCGCGAGGATTTCGCCCTCGGGCACGGACACTCGATGGCGGTCTACGCGTTGCTGAGCGGCAAGAAGAAGGTCGGCGACAAGTAGGGATGCTGCCTTGACCATATGCCCCCCAGGGGGATAGCATCTGAGGATGACAGAACATGCGCATACCCACGCGTCGCATCCCGATACGCTCAAGCGGCTGAAGCGGGCCGAAGGCCATCTTCGCGGCATCATCGCCATGATCGAGGCGGGCAGGCCTTGCCTCGATGTCGCCCAGCAATTGCACGCGGTGGAAAAGGCTGTCGGCCAGGCCAAGCGCACGCTGATCCAGGACCATCTCGACCATTGCCTGGAAGAAGCGGTCGGACCGTTGCCGCGCGAGCAGCGGCAGTCGATCGACGAGTTCAAGGAAATCACCAAATACCTGTGAGACGCCGCCGATTGCGGCCGCGTCGCGCCTTCTGCCGAGCAATTTGCAGCCCTCGGGCCGCCTGACATCACCGAGCCCGATCGATGCTTCAGATACTGTCCAACCGAACCTATCGCCATCTGTTTGCTGCCCAGCTGATCGCGCTGATCGGCACCGGTCTTGCGACCGTCGCGCTCGGGCTCTTGGCTTACGATCTGGCTGGGCCGGATGCCGGTGTGGTGCTTGGCACCGCCCTTGCGATCAAGATGATTGCCTTTGTTATCGTAGCACCTGTGGCGGCTGCCTTTGCCGAGCGGCTGCCGCGCCGGCCGATGCTGGTCTGCCTCGACCTCGTGCGCGCGGCGGTGGTGCTGCTTTTGCCTTTTGTCACCGAAGTCTGGCAGGTCTATGTGCTGATCTTCGTGCTGCAATCGGCATCCGCCGGCTTCACCCCTGCATTCCAGGCGACAATTCCCGACATTCTGCCTGACGAAAAGGACTACACCCGCACGCTTTCGCTGACCCGGCTTGCTTACGACCTTGAAAGCCTGGTCAGCCCCATTCTGGCGGCGGCACTTCTGACGGTGATCAACTTCCACAGCCTGTTTGCCGGCACGGTGATCGGCTTCCTGGCATCGGCGGCGCTGGTTGTCTCGGTGACGCTGCCGAGCCCGCATGCGTCCGCGCCGCGCGGGATCTATGAGCGGACCACGCGGGGTTTGCGGATCTATCTGGCAACGCCACGGCTGCAGGGCTTGCTGGCCGTCAGCATGGCGGTTGCGGCTTCCGGTGCGATGGTGATCGTCAACACCGTCGTCATCGTGCAGGGCGAATACGGCCTGACGCAAAAATCGACGGCCATGGCGCTGGCGGCTTATGGCGGCGGATCGATGGTGGCGGCACTGATGCTGCCGCGAATACTCGACCGGGTCCAGGACCGCTCGATCATGCTGGCGGGCATAGCTCTGCTGGCGCTTGGGCTCGTGTGCGGCACGCTGGTGCAGGGTTTTGATTCCCTGCTGCCGCTCTGGTTCGTTCTCGGCCTTGGCTATTCGGTCGCGCAAACGCCGGCGGGCCGGCTGCTGAGGCGTTCGTCGCGCCCGGAAGACAGGCCGGCATTGTTTGCCGCGCAATTCGCGCTTTCCCATGCCTGCTGGCTGATCACCTATCCGCTGGCCGGCTGGCTCGGCGTGACCGTCGGCCTGTCGCAGACCTTTGTCATCATGGCTGGTATCGCAGCGGTTGCGGTGGCCGTGGCCGTGTTGATGTGGCCGGCTTCCGATCCCGATATAGTGGGCCATCACCATGATGACCTTGCCGAGGACGATCCGCATTGGACGGAGGGCGCGCATCGCCATGGACGCCGGCATGCCCATGGCTTCGTCATCGATACGCTGCATCCGCAATGGCCGCGCGAGCGCTGACGACTCCCGTGCCGCAGTGACTTTGCGGCGGCATTGTGGCATGGCGCCATGATGAAGAGCATGCGGCTCATTTTGCGGGACAAGGTATCGGCCGGCGCCATCGCCGGCATGATCGCGTTCCTCCTGCTTTTCCAGGCGCTGCTTTCAGGTGCCGCGTCCGGCGCCATGGCGGCCTCTGCCGCCGACCCGCTCGGCGTCATCTGCACCATGGACGGCATGGCCCCTGCGGGCGGCGACAAGCAGCCTGTCCGCAGCCCCGCCGAATGCCCCTGCGGCACGCTCTGCCAGCTGGCGGTGGCGACCGCTCCCGGCCTGCCGGGCGAACAGCTTGCCTTCATCCTCGACCGGCCCGAGGCGCATGGCACTGTTATTGCCGAGCTGGCTGAGCCCGTTCGGCAGGGCCTGCGCGGGCTGATCGCCGAGGCAAGGGCACCACCAACGATCTCCATCTGACGTCGAACCGACTAGGGCCGTTCAAGCGGCCATTCCACGCCTATGGAGACAAAAATGTCCGAAATGACCCTCGGACGGGAGAGCAGTGCTGTGGCTGCGCGCTCGCCGTCCAATCTTTATCGCGCCGTCTGGCGCTGGCATTTCTATGCCGGCCTTCTGGTGCTGCCTTTCATGATCAGCCTTGCCGTGACCGGCGCGCTTTATCTTTTCAAGGATGAGATCGACGTACTCGTCTATTCCGACCTGAAGCGTGTCGAGATTTCAGAGGGCCAGGCCGCGCCCTCAGCGATGGTTGCGGCAGCGCTTGCGGCTCATCCCGGCACCGCCGTCAAATTCACCGACGCGGCTACACCGACAGGATCGGTGGAGATTACCGTCAAGACGGAAACCGAGGGCAAGCTTGCGGTTTATGTGACCCCCTATAGCGGTGAGGTGCTGGGCGCGCTTCCCGATCGCGGCACCATCATGTGGATGGTGCGCTATCTGCACAGCCTCAAATATTTCGGCGACACCGCCCGGATGCTGATCGAACTCGCCGCCGGCTGGTCGATCCTGCTGGTGGCGACGGGGATCTATCTCTGGTGGCCGCGCGGCAAGTCGGGAGGTGTCGTCACCGTACGGGGCAAGCCGAAGAACCGCATGTTCTGGCGCGACACGCATGCGGTAACCGGCATCTTCGTTGGCGTCTTCATCGTCTTTCTGGCGATCACCGGCATGCCCTGGTCGGGCGTGTGGGGCGAAAAGGTCAATGAATGGGCCAATGGCAGCAATTTCGGCTATCCCGCCGGCGTGCGCGTGGCCGTGCCGATGTCCGATGAACATCTCAACCATGTCGCCAAGACGTCGTGGTCGCTGGAGCAGGCGCAGATGCCGCAATCAACGGCCGAGCATGCAACGGCGCCCATAGGCCTCGACGCAGCGGTCGCGACATTTGACAGGCTCGACCTGCATCGCGGCTACGCCGTCAACATTCCAGCGACGCCGGAAGGCGTTTATACCGGCTCGGTCTATCCCGACGATGCGAACCAGCAGCGCGTCATCCATCTCGACCAGTATAGTGGCAAGCCGCTGATCGACATGGGCTTTGCCGACTACGGCCCGCTCGGCAAATGGCTGGAATGGGGCATCTCAGTCCATATGGGTCAGGAGTTCGGCCTCGCCAATCAGCTGGTGCTGCTGGCTGCCTGCCTGGGCATCGTCCTGCTGGCCTTGTCGGCTGCCGCGATGTGGTGGAAGCGGCGCCCGGCCAGTTCGCTTGGCGTGCCGCCGCTGCCCACCGACCTGCGCGTATTTCGTGGACTGATCGCGATTCTGGCTGTCGGCGGTATCCTGTTTCCGCTCGTCGGCATCTCGCTGCTGGTCATGCTCGCGCTCGACTGGCTCGGTACCCGGGCGATGAAGCCGGCCTGATCCCACCCGGCCGCCGTGGCGACGCGGCGGCCGGTCACTTCGCCAGCGTGTTCTTGTAGACCTTGCCGTCTTTCATGATGATGGAGAAATTCTTGTCGGGCTCGGCGACAAGATTGAGGTCTTCCAGCGGATTGCCTTCGACAAGCAGGAGGTCGGCGAGCGCGCCTTCCTCGACGACGCCGAGCTTGCCGGGATAGGGGTTGATGAAGCCCGACAGCGCCATCAGCTCGCCATTGTCGCCGGTGGCCATCTTGAGCGCTTCGGCTGGCGTGTACCATTTGGCGAGGCTCGCCAGTGCTGCGCCCTGACGGCTGGCAGCAACCGGGTCGAACAGGATGTCGGCGCCGAAGGCCGTCTTGACCTTGTATTTCCTGGCCAGCCTGTAGGCGTTGTCGGTACCGTCGAACACTTGCTTGGCCCGTCGCTGGGATGACGGGTCCATGCGCGCAAAGACGTCCGGGTCATAGGTCAGCGGCTGCAGGCTCCACCAGATGCCCTTTTCGGCCATCAGCTTGACTGTTGCATCGTCAAGCAGCTGGCCATGGTCGATGACCTTGACGCCGGCGCGGATCGCCTGCTGGACCGAGGGCGGGGTGTAGGCATGCACGGTGACATAGGTGCCCCAGTTCTCGGCCGCCTCGACTGCCGCTCGCAGCTCCGGCTCGGTGTACTGGATGGATTCAATCGGATTGTGGGCGGGCGAGTTGACGCCGCCGCCGGCCATCAGCTTGACCTGGCTTGCGCCCAACCTGAGTTGTTCGCGTGCGCGCAGCCTGACCTCGTCGGGGCTATCGGCGATGGCGGCAATGCCTTCGCGCTCGGAAAAACTCAGCGGTCCGCCGGGGTTGCGGGGGAGCTCGTAGAGAAAGCGGAAATCGCCATGTCCGGAGGTCTGCGAAATCATCGCGCCCGAGGGATAGATGCGCGGGCCAGGCGTGACGCCTTCGTCGATGGCGCGCTTGAGCCCGAAGACCGGCCCGCCGAGATCGCGGATGGTGGTGAAGCCGCGCATCAGCGTTGCCTCCGCCTGGCGCGCCGCCAGCAATTGCAGATAGGCGGGGTCGGCCGTCATCAACAGCGGCTGCGGCGTGGCGGCCATGAAGGCGTGCCAGTGGGCGTCGATCAGGCCGGGCATGAGCACGCGGCCATTGCCGCCGATCAATTTTGCCTCGCCGCCGGCCTCGATCGGCGCTTGTGAAATCCGCTCGATGATGTTGCCCCTGACCAGCACGTTGGAAGGCTCAGAGAGCGTGGTGCCTTTGCCGTCGAAGATCCGGACGTTCTCAAACAGGGTTACGTCGGTGGTGACAGGAAGTGGGGGAGGTGCCGTCTCCAGGTCATCGATGGCAAAACTGGCCTGGCCAAATCCGAGCAGAAACCCAACTACGGCCAGCGGCAGTCGAAATGGCGTAACCAGCTTGCGAAACATATCTGTCCCCCGATGGAAGAGCGCGACCGCCCCTCGCGTTCGACACCTTCGGGATCATGCACGCTCAGCACTCGCCATGTCCATGCCGAAGGCAGGATGCTCTCTACATGGCTTTGGCCCTGCAATGTTCTTGATTTCGCCACCCAACCGGCTGATGGTCCGGCCATGGAATGGCGCGACGAAGGAATCATCCTCGGCACCCGAAAGCATGGCGAAACCTCCGCCGTGCTCGAGGTGATGACGCGTGCGCATGGCCGGCATCTCGGGCTGGTGCGCGGCGGCCGCTCGCGCAAGCAGCAGCCCGTGTTGCAGGCGGGAAACCGCGTCGACCTTGTCTGGCGCGCCCGGCTCGACGAGCATATGGGCACCTTCCAGGCCGAGCCGATCGAGCTCAATGCCGCCAGGCTGATCGACAGTGCCATTGCCGTCTATGCCTTGCAGACACTGGCAGCGCATCTGAGGCTACTGCCCGAACGCGACCCGCATGCAGCACTTTACGAGACGTTGGCGATCCTGATCGATCACCTGAACGAAGCCGAGGCGGTCGGTGAGCTGGTGGTGCGCTTCGAGCTTCTGGTGTTGGAAGAACTCGGCTTCGGCCTCGACCTTTCCGAATGCGCTGCCACCGGCACGGTCGAGGAGCTGACTTATGTCTCGCCGAAATCAGGCCGGGCAGTGTCGCGCACGGCCGGCGAACCCTGGCGCGACAAGCTGTTTGCCCTGCCGCCCTTTTTGCGACGCGGGGCACGGCAAGGTGCCGACCTCAAAGCCATCGAGGATGCTTTCAGGCTGTCGAGTTTCTTTTTTGCTCGCCATGTCTATGAGCCGCGCGGGATCGATGTTCCCGACGCGCGGAGCGGGCTGCTCATGGCACTGCGCAAATTCTACGCTGCCCAAGCCATCTCCCATGGAGACACTGCCGCATGAGCGAAGTACCTACAGCAGCCCTGTCCAAGGCCATGCCGAAGGACAAGGACGGCAAGCTGCGCGCTTGCGGCACCGAAACATGCCTTCCCGCAGCCAATCTGGCGGCGCGGTGAGCAGGCCAATCTGAGGGGGAACGGCCATGCTTGAGAGCCTTTTGGGCGTCATCGCCATTGTCGCGCTGATCATCGTCATATCGAAGCAGCAAAGCCGTCTTGGCCTGCTCGAACGTGAATTGGGCGCACTGCGCAACCTAGTGCTGTCGGGGGCGGTTCCAGCGCCGGTCGCGAAGGCGCCGGAAACTTCGGCGGAGACGGTGAGCGCGCCGATCTCGCCCGAGGCGCTGGCGACTGCAACGGTGGACAAGCCTGAGGCCGAGCCAGCAATGGCGGCTGCCGCCGCCGAAACTGCCGTCAGCAAAGAATTGCCGGTCGCAGCACAAGCCGAGCCGGGCGAACCGGGACCGTGGAGCGCCAAGCCTGCGCCCGCTGAACCAACACCGGCGCGTGAAAGACCCGATATCGAAACCGCGCTTGGCACGCGCTGGGCTGTGTGGGTCGGCGGCTTGGCGCTGGCCTTCGGCGGTGTGTTCCTGATCCGTTACTCGATCGAATCCGGCTTCTTCGGCCCCGGCGCGCGGCTGACCATGGCCGCACTGTTCGGGCTCATCCTGGTTGGCGGCGGCGAATTCATCCGCCGCACCGGCTTTCGCGTGCCGATCCAGAATGGCGGCAGCGCCTATATTCCGGCGATCCTGACGGCTGCGGGTGCGTTTACCCTGTTCGGCGCCATCTACGCCGCGCATGGCATCTACGGTTTCATCGGCGCTGGTCCGGCCTTCACCCTTTTGGGCATCGTCGGCGTGGCGACCATTGCCGCGGCCCTTGCGCACGGCCAGGCGCTGGCCGGCCTCGGACTGCTCGGCTCGATGGTGACCCCTGTTCTGATCTCATCGACGGCGCCGAACTACTGGGCGCTGTTTGGCTACCTTGCCATCGTTTTGGTTGCGACAGCAGCCGTTGCCCGGACCCGCAGATGGTCGCTGCTGATCGGGGCTGCCTTCATCGGCACCGGCCTGTGGACGCTGCTCTACCTCGCCGACGCACCGCTGGCGAGCTTCGCCATCGTGCTGTTCATGAGCGCTGTGACACTCGCAGCGCTTGCCTGGTTGTGGCTCGGCCGCAGCGACGAGGAGACAGAACTCGACTGGCCCTCGATGGTGCCGGCGTTCTTTGTCGCCGTCACCGCGCTGGTGCTGTTCATCCACCCGACCTATGCCGCCCTTGGCGGCCCGTTGCGCGGCACCCTGCTGCTGCTCGGCATGCTGGCGGTAGCACTTTACCGTCCGGCCGCAGTGTCAATGCTTTTCGCAGCCGGCTTTGCCGTGGTGCTCATCTACCTGCGCAACGCCATCGGCGGCACATTCGACCTCGAGTTGCCTATTGGTGGGCTGACGGTTGAAGGCCTGCCGATCGAGGTCGCCGGTTCGACGCTGACCCGCATCGGCTGGGGGCTTGGGCTGGTCTTTGCCGGCGCGGGCTTCTGGAACGCCAGGCGGCAGGTGGTGGCCGCACCCTTGCGTGCCGCGAGCTGGGCCGGATGGGGTGTTGCTGTGCCTTTGGTGGTGCTGTTTTCGCTCTGGATCGCTTACGGCAATCCTGATCGCGACCTTGTGCGCGCGCTTGTCGCGGCGGTGCTGGTCGCTGCATTTGTCGCCGGCGGCGAATGGATCGCGCGCGGCGAACAGCCGCCTTTGACTGGTGGGCCGGCCGTTTCCTTCGCGCTGGGCGGGGCAGGGGTGGCGTTGTTGCTGGCGCTGCATATGGGCTTCGGCTCGGGCTTTACGACCGTGCTGCTCGGCCTGGCGGCCGTGGTCCCGGCGCTGGCAACCCGCCAGCGGATCTATCCGGTGCTAGGCTGGCTGAGCGTCGCCGCCGCCATCGCCGTGCTGGCGCGTGTGGCTTTCGATCCGACCATCGTCGGTGCCGATGTCTTGGGTAGGACGCCTGTGTTCAACTGGCTGCTGCCAGGCTACGGCATCCCCGCGCTCGCCTTCGGCTTTGCCGCCTGGCAACTTGCGCGCACCACCAATGGCCGGCCACGTCTGGTCATGGAAGCGGTGGCAGCACTGTTTGCGCTGCTGACGGTGGCCATGCTGGTGCGCCACGCGATGAATGGCGGGGTCATCACCTCCAACGCCCCGACCCTGGCCGAGCAGGCGATCTACACGCTGATCTCGCTCGGCGGCGCGGCTATCATGGTGGCGCTCGACATGCGCTCGCCAAGTGCCGTGCTGCGCTACGGTTCGCTTGGCATGGGCGTGCTTTCGGTGCTGTTCATCCTTGCCCAGCATTTCGTGGTGCTCAACCCGCTGTTCACCGACGAGGCCACCGGTAGGATTCCGTTCTTCAACCTTCTGTTCCTTGCCTATCTGCTGCCGGCGGCGGCAGCAGCCGGGCTCGCATTTTACGCAAGGGGCAAGCGGCCGAAATGGTATTCGGCGATGCTGGCGCTGGTCGCGGCACTGCTCGCCTTCGCCTATGCCACGCTGTCGGTCAGGCGGCTGTTCCAGGGCGAG
Organism: Aminobacter sp. 01T433; assembly: GCF_056398585.1. Taxonomy (NCBI): domain Bacteria; kingdom Pseudomonadati; phylum Pseudomonadota; class Alphaproteobacteria; order Hyphomicrobiales; family Phyllobacteriaceae; genus Aminobacter; species Aminobacter sp. 01T433. Next base: position 370,298 of record NZ_JBFTPR010000003.1, on the reverse strand, counting down.
AATATCGCCCTGTGGGCCGGGCTAGGGCAGGTCGAGACCTACACCTATTCGGCACTTTGGCTTGCCATGGGCGTCGGGCTTCTGGTCGCCGGCGTGACATTGAAATCGCAGGTCCTGCGCATCGCTTCGGCAGCGCTGATCTCGATTGCGGTGGCAAAAGTCTTCCTGTTCGACATGTCGGAACTCGAAGGCGTCCTGCGCGCGCTGTCCTTCATCGGACTGGGTGCGGTGCTGATCGGCATCGGGCTGTTCTATCAGCGGCTGCTGACACGCGCGGCACGGTAAGACAGCCCAGATGCGCAAGGATCGCTTAATGAAGATTACTGAAAGATTACCGATAAATAGTTGATTTTATTATATTCGATGCAATGTTGCTGCAATGCAGAAGGCGCAGTTTCCGCTCGCAACCAAATAGGCTGCACGGGACTTCGCCGGCGGGTTCTCCCCCCGTTGCCGCCGCGTCGATGCCCCGTCAACGGGCTGCGAGGCATTTGCTTCGCAGCCCAACGTCAATGTCGGAGCAAGAATTATCATGTCCAAGCGAAATCTGTTTGTCGTTGTATTCGCTGGCCTAGCGCCTTTTGCCATGCCCGCGATGGCTGCGGATGTGGCCCAGAATTACGCCCCCCAGCAGTTTTCCGATGCGCCTTATGACTGGTCGGGCGTCTATGCCGGTGTTCACCTCGGTTCCGCGTCCTCGGGCTTTCCCAACCCGTTCGCGGACAAGAGCGGCTGGCAGTTCGGCGGTCAGGTCGGCACCAACTTCCAGTCCGGCGCCATGGTCTACGGCGCCGAGCTCGAAGGCAGCTACTCCAAAGGTTCGAAATACGACCTCGGTCGCGGTGCCGAACTCCAGCGCACCTGGAACGGTGCGGCCAAGGTCCGCGCCGGCGTCGCCCTCGACCGCACGCTGGTCTACGGCACGGCCGGCTACTCCATGGCCAAGTTCAAGGGCAAGGGTAACGTCATTTCCGACGACAAGTGGGAAGGCGGCTACCTGGTCGGCGGCGGTATCGAACAGGCCTTCGATGGCGGCATTTCGGCCCGTGCCGAATACAACTACGTCAACTACGGCGACGTGAACGCCGTGCTCAAGGGCGGCGCCCGTACCAGCGCCGACGCCGCCAGCCACAGCGTCAAGCTCGGCCTGAACTACCGCTTCTAGGCCCGGCTGCCGAAGATCGGCATCGATTTTCGAAACGGATCAGACGCTGGTCCAAAGTGCTGCGGCGTCCTTTGCACCTCCAGGGAGGGCGCGCAGCACTTTCCAGCGTATCGAAGACAGTCCCCCTCCCAATCGGCCTGTTTTCGATGATCGGGTGATCCCAGAAAAGAGAGCGTGATGTTGTTTGCAAAACCGCTTGCCTGCCTGTTGACCGCAAGCCTTCTGACCAGCCTTCCCGCGCATGCCGGCAGCCGAAACGTCACGGCGGCTGCCTCGGTACAACTGGTCGGCGACAGCTATTACTACGACGATGACGACGACATCGATTGCTCGTGGCCGCGCGACCGTTACGAGCGCCGGCAATGCGACCGGTGGCGTGACCGTCAGGATCGCCACGAACGCCGCAAGCGCTACAAGGATAGCGACGTTGAAGCCGCGATCGGCCTTGGCATACTTGGCCTTGCGGTGGGCGCCATCGTTGCCGGATCGGTGGCAGAGCAGAACGCCAAGGAGCGCCGGCGCGAAAAGTGGAACGGGCCTTGCCACCAGCGCTATGGCTACGACCGGCGCAGCAACACCTTCATCGGCCACGGCGGCCGCCGCTTTTATTGTAGCTGACTACTCCTGGCGCCAGCACTGCCGGCCGTGCGACCGCCTGCGCCGTTAACTAGCGGTTAACATTACTGAAAGATTGCCAGCCAAGATCGCTTTTTATTCGAATTGCGCAAGTTTTCGGCAACGGATCAGGGCGAAGTTCCGCCCGCGTCAATGATATGGCGCACGGGATTCGGCTCGCGGACTTCCTCCCATTGCCGATGTGTCGAAGCCCCGTCACAGGACCGCGAAGTCTCGGGCGGCGCGGTCCCAAGCAATGTCGGAGCACTACATCATGTCCAAGCGAAATCTGCATTTCGTTCTCTTCGCTGCCCTCGCAACCGTCGCCATGCCCGTCGTCGCCAATGCGGCCGACGTGGCATCGGGTTATTACCAGGAAAGCACCGGCGCCTATGACTGGTCTGGCGTCTATGGCGGTGCCCATGTCGGCGTTTCCTCGGACGGCTTCCCGAACCCGTTCTCGAGCAAGACCGGCTGGCAGCTTGGCGGCCAGGTCGGCACCAACTTCCAGTCCGGAATGTTCGTCTATGGTGCGGAGGCCGACGCCAGCTTCTCCAATGGCACTCGCCACAACATCGCCAATGGCGCCCAGCTGGAGCGCAAGTTCGATGCCGCAGCCAAGGCGCGCGCCGGCGTTGCCCTTGACCGCACGCTGGTCTACGGAACCGCCGGCTACGGCGTGACCAAGTTCACGCCCAGGAGCAATGTCACTTCGGGCAACAACTGGGAAGGCGGCCTGCTTCTGGGCGCAGGCGTGGAACAGGCGATCAGCGACAAGGTCTCGGCGAAGATCGAGTATAACCGCGTCGACTACGGCAAGGTGCGCTCGACCGTCGGTGGCGCCAAGCAAGCCGACGAACTCGACAGCAACACGGTGAAGGCCGGACTTAACTACCGGTTCTGAGTCGACGAGGCATTTCCGAAGGCGGGCATGCCAGCCATGCCCGCCTTCTTCGCCTATGCCTGCGCCAAGGCGCTCTACAAGGGCAATGATTTTTCCCAGACCGATCTGGCCTGACACGGTCAGGCCAGCGATGGTGTCACTCCGCTGGCGCCAGCACTGCTGGCCGTGCGACCGGGCGTTCCTTGATCGGCCAGTGCACGGCGGCGGCGAACAGGCCAAGGATCACGCCGAGCCACCAGACCGGATTGTAGGATCCGAAATGGTCGTAGAGGTAGCCGCCGAGCCAGACGCCGAGGAACGAGCCGATCTGGTGCGAGAAGAAGACGATGCCGCCGAGCATGCCGAGATGGCGGGTGCCGAACATGATGGCGACGAGGCCGTTGGTTGGCGGCACGGTCGACAGCCAGAGCAAGCCCATGATGATGGCGAAGACCACGACGCTTGTCGGTGTCTGCGGCAACAGCAGGAAGGCGGTCACCAGTACCGAGCGTGCGATGTAAATCCAGGCGAGGAAGTGCGGCTTTGAATATTTCTGGGCGATGACCCCTGAGGCGAGCGAGCCGATGACGTTGAAGAAGCCGATCAGCGCCAGCGCGATCACGGCATAACGCGCGTCGATGCCTATATCCCTGATATAGGCAGGGAAGTGGGCGGTGATGAAGGCGACCTGGAAGCCACAGACGAAAAAGCCGGAGGTCAGCAGCAGGTAGCTCTTGTGGCCGAAAGCTTCGGACAGCGCCTGGCCGAGCGTCTGGTCGATCTCGGCTTGAGATACCTTGCCCGAGCGCGCATTGCCGACCAGCGGAATCGCCAGCGCCGGGATGATCAACATGGCGATCGACATGTAGACAAGCGTGTCGGACCAGCCATAGGCGTCAATCAGTCCCTGGCTGATCGGCGCAAAGATGAACATGCCGGCGGAACCTGCTGCGGTGCCGATGCCGAACACCATGGAGCGGTTTTCAGGGTTGGTGTTGCGGGCGAACGCCGCCAGTACGATGCTGAAGGAGCCGGCGGCAACGCCGAGACCGACAAGCACGCCACCGCTCAGATGCAGCATGGTGGCGCTGTCGGCATGGGCCATCAGATACAGACCGAGCGCATAAAGGACAGCACCCAGCGTCAGCACGCGCCAGCTGCCAAACTTGTCGGCGATGGCGCCGAAGATCGGCTGTCCAAGGCCCCAGCACAGGTTCTGGATTGCCATGGCGAGACCGAAGGTGGTGCGGTCCCAGCCTTTTTCGGCAAGCATGGGGAGCTGGAAGAAGCCCATCGCCGAGCGCGGGCCGAAGGTCAGCGCGGCGATCAGGCAGCCGCAGATGATGATGAGCCAGGGAACGCTCGACTTCGACCTGGTGCTTGCTGCTGCTGCCGTCATCGTCGCATCTCCCGTGGGAGCGCTTCTCTAGCCGATCCGGTGCGATGTTCAAAATCAATTGAACTAGTGCAATGCTTCAAGAATTCTGATGTGTCGGGAATAAACGCAGCACAGCAAGCGTTGGTTGTGTGCTTGGGTGACTGGGGTGGCAAGCCGCCAACAGTCAGAATGCTTGCGCCGCGCGCACAACGCGCGTTCAATCGGCATGTTCAAAGGGCGACTTGCGATCCGCGGTCATGGAAGAAAAGAAGGCAGCGATACTTCAGGAGATCCCCCGTTTGCGCCGGTATGCGCGCGCGCTTCTGCGCGACCGCGACGCCGCCGATGACCTCGTCCAGGACTGCCTCGAACGCGCGCTGTTGCGTATGGACAACTGGCGAACCGGAGAAAACCCCAGGAGGTGGCTGTTTACGATCATGCATCATCTATTCATCGACCAAATGCGCAAGGTGAACCGGCGCGGCGAGGCGGCGATGCTGCCGCTCGATGCCTCGGAAGCGTTGGCAACACCGGCGACGCAGGCCGAAAGTGTCGCCTCGCGCGAGATCGTCGATGCGCTGCAGGCGATCAGCCCAGACCGGCGCGCCGCGCTGGTGATGGTCGCCATCGAAGGTTTTTCTTATGCCGAGGCCGCAATGATGCTGGGCGTGCCGGCCGGCACGCTGATGTCGCGCATTGCGCGCGGACGCGAGGAACTGCGCGGACTGCTTGACGATCAGGCACGCCGGCGGACGATAAGGATCGTCGAGAAATGAACGCGCGCGCCTTTACCGATCGCGATATCCACCTGGCGCTTGACGGCGAGCTGCCGGAGGACGAACGCGCCGCCTATCAGGCCTGGCTGGAGGCCAACCCCGACATGAAGGCGAGGAGCCAGCGCTATGCCGCCGACAATTCGGCATTGCGCGATATCTTTGCCGGCGTGCTCGACGAAAATGTGCCTTCGCGGCTCGAAGCGGCGGTCAATGGCGAAACGCCCAAGCGCAAGGAGGCGCCGCAGCGCTGGCGCATGGCGGCGGCTGCCGCGCTGCTGGTCGCCGGTGGTCTTGGCGGCTATTTCGCAGGCGCAGGCGGCCTGGGCTCTGGTTCCGACACCGACGACCGCATGGCTCAGCTGGCAATCGCCGCGCATCAGACCTTTGCCGCCGACAAGAACCGGCCCGTCGAGGTCGATGGCAGCAACCCGGCCTATCTGACCGGCTGGCTGTCCAAGCGCACCGGGCTGAAGCTTGTGGCGCCGGACCTGACCAAGAACGGCTTTACGCTTCTCGGCGGTCGCCTGGTGCCGGCGAATGGAAGTACGGCGGCGCTCATGCTTTATGCCGACGCCGAGGGCAACCGGATTTCGGTCTATGTCACCACCGAAGGCACCGAGCGCTCGAAGGGCACGGTCACACTTGCCAGTGGTGGGCCCGAGGCCGTCTACTGGCAGGACAAGGGCTATGGCTGCGCCATCGTCGGCACGCTGCCAGCGGAGCAGATGGGTGTGGTCGCCAAGGATGCCTACATGCAGTTGATCGCCGGCGCGGGCATGACCTGAGCGCGGGTGCGTCCTTCTCGATTCACTACGAGATTCATATGCCCAGCAGCCCCTCGGCCATGTCACAATATGGCCCGAATCGAGGCGTGACTGCGCTGGAACGGCGAGCGCATGAGTGCTTCGCAGGATGCATCTTTGGGGCAGTCTTCCGCCCAATCGAGGTTCTCAGGTCCGCATGGCTGCCGACATTCGTACGGCCCGCGCAGATGATGTCGATGCGCTCTGCGCCATCGAGAACGCCGTCTTTGAAGGCGACAGGATCTCGCGCCGCTCATTCCGCCAACTGATCGATCACGAGACCGCGCAAGCGCTTGTCGCCGAAAGCGACGGGCGTGTCGCCGGCTACGCCATGGTGCTGTTTCGCAAGGGCAGCGGCGTGGCGCGGCTTTATTCCTTTGCCATCGCGCCCGATTTCGGCGGCAAGGGCATCGGCCGCAGCCTGCTCGACGCGGCCGAGCATGTTGCCTTCGAGCATGGCCGCATGATGCTGCGGCTCGAGGTGCGCGAGGACAATGCCCGCGCCATCCGCCTCTACGAGCAGAATGGCTACCGCAAGATCGGCCAGGAGCCCGACTACTACGAAGACGGCATGACCGCGCTTCGCTATGAAAAGACGCTGCGCGGCGACGTGCCGGTGGCGACCAAGGTGCCGTTTTACGCGCAGACCTGCGACTTCACCTGCGGCCCGTGCTGCCTGATGATGGCTATGGCCAATTTCGACCGTGGGTTTGTGCCCGACCCGATCATGGAAGTCAGGCTGTGGCGCGAGGCAACGACGATCTTCATGATGTCGGGGCCCGGTGGCTGCGAACCCTTCGGGCTGGCGGTCGCAGCACACGAGAGCGGCCTGGGCACCGAGATTTTCGTGTCCTTTCCAGGTGCGCTGTTTTTGCAGTCCGTGCGTAGCGCTGAAAAGCGCCGGGTGATGGAACTGGCGCAGGCCGATTTCCGCAACCGCGCCGAAAAATACGCCATTGCCGTGACTTACCGCCCATTCGCGCTCGAGGACATCAGGGGAAAGCTGGCCGAGGGCAAGCTTGTGCTGGTGCTGATCTCGGGCTTCCTGATGTTCGGCAAGAAGGTGCCGCACTGGGTGCTCGCCATCAGCGACGATGGCGGCCACATCCTGATCCATGATCCGTGGATCGAAGACGAGCAGCGCGAGACAGCGTCCGACGCCGCCAACATTCCTGTTCCCTACGACATCTTCATGCGCATGGCGCAGTTCGGCCGCGATGGCCTGCGCGCCGCAATCATTCTCGGAAAGCCTAGCAAACGATGACCTGGGTCATTCTTACCGGCCGCCAAAGCGATCTCGACCAGGCGGCGACGCCGCACAAGATCATCACCAATCGCGACTATCTCGCCCATCCGGCGCTGTTTCGCGGCCAGCGGCCGAAAATCATCAACCTGTCGAACCGATATACCTATCAGAGCCGCGGCTACTACGCCTCGCTGCTTGCGGGCTCGCGCGGCCACAAGGTGATCCCCACCGTCGAGACCATGATCGATCTGTCGGAGCGCAAGCTCTACGAAAACGCGCTGCCGGAACTCGAGCTGGCGCTCAACAAATGCCGTAAGGATTTGGGCGGTACGTTTCCGGCGAAGGTGACCGTCTTCTTCGGCGTAGGACCTGCGAAAGCCTGGGACCGCTTCGCCCGTTTATTGTTCGACTGGTTCCGCGCACCGGCACTGGAAGTGGTGATCAAGGACGGCGAATGGGCCTCGATCCACAAGATCGGCTTCGCCACCCTTGGGCGGCTCGACGACGCCGACAACAAGCGCTTCGTTGCGGCGCTGGATGCCTATACCAGTCGTGAGTGGCGCGACACCAAGGCGCGCACGCCCTCGCGCTATACCTTCGCCACACTGATCGACCCCAACGAGCAGATGCCGCCGTCTGAAATATCGTCGCTGCGCTACTGGTCGCGCATCGCCGAAAAGATGGGCGTCGAGGTCGAGCCGATCACCAAGAAGGACCTGGCCAAGCTCGCCAACTACGATGCGCTGTTCATCCGCGAGACGACGTCGATCTCCAACCACACATACCGCTTCGCTCGCCGCGCCCAGCAGGAAGGCATGCCTGTCATCGACGATCCGTTGTCGATGATCCGTTGCACCAACAAGGTCTATCTCAACGAGCTGATGGCCTACAACAACGTGCCGGTGCCGCCGACTGTCATGATTGCGGGACCGTCTGATCTGCGACTGGCGGCCGACACGCTCGGCTTTCCCCTGGTGCTGAAGATCCCGGACAGTTCGTTTTCGCGCGGCGTCAAGAAGGCGTCGAACTTCGATGAGCTCAAGGCGCTGGCGACCTCGTGGCTTGAGGATTCCGACCTGCTGATCGCCCAGAAATTCATGCCGACGGAATATGATTGGCGTGTCGGCGTGCTCGGCGGTAGGCCGCTGTTTGCCATCCATTATCTGATGGCCAAGAAGCATTGGCAGATCGTCAATCACGACCGCGCCGGCAAGCCCGACGAGGGCGGCATGAAGACGTTTACGCTGAAGAACGCGCCGGCCCATGTCATCGACACCGCCGTGCGCGCGGCGCGCTGCATCGGCGACGGGCTTTACGGCGTCGACCTCAAGGAGACCAAGGACGGCGTGTTCGTCATCGAGGTCAACGACAATCCCAATCTCGACCACGGCGTCGAGGATTCGGGCGAGAAGGACGAGGTCTGGGTGCGCCTGACCCAGTGGTTCCTCGACCGGCTGGAGCGCAACGGCAAGTAGCCTCAAAAAACATTTTACCGAATGGTTGACTATTCGGATTTGCGACTCTATCTTCAACCTTATGGTTGAACAAAATACTGAACTGCTCGACGCGATCTTTCACGCGCTTTCCGACCCGACCCGCAGGGCGATGCTCAGCGGGCTGGCCAGGGGGCCGCGCAATGTCGGCGATCTTGCCGCGCCCTTCGACATGTCGCTGGCCGCGGCGTCAAAGCACATCAAGGTGCTGGAGAAGGCGGGGCTGGTGAAACGCAGCGTGCAAGGTCGCACCCATGTCTGCAGCCTCGATGCGCTGCCGATGCATGCCGGCGTCGAGTGGATGCGCCATTACGAGAAGTTCTGGAACCAGCAGTTCGACACACTTGAGGCCATCCTGGAGGCGGAGGACCGCGCTGCCGCCGAGGACAAACACAAAGGAATCAAGCCATGACCCTACAGGCTCTGCAAGCTTCCTACGGCGTCGTCACCGAGCCGGGCACGGTGCGCATCGAGCGTCTTCTGCCCGGGCCGATCGAGCGCGTGTGGGATTACCTGACACAGTCGGACAAGCGCCGGACATGGCTCGCGGCGGGGCCGATGGACCTCAGAGCAGGCGGACAGGTCGAGAATATCTTCCGCAATTCCGAACTGACCCGCAACGACGATCCGCCCCCAGCGCACATGGCCGCTTTCGCCGAGCATCGGGTTCCTGGCGAGATCATCGCCTGCGAGCCGCCGCATCTGCTTGCCTATAGCTGGGGCGGTTCGGCCGAGGTGGGTGCAAGTTCGGAGGTGCGTTTCGAACTTTCACCGCGCAACGGCAAGGTGTTGCTGACGGTCACCCACCGTCGTCTCACCGACCATGGCGCGATGCTGAACGTCGCCGCCGGCTGGCATACGCATCTCGGCATATTGGCCGACAGGCTTGAGGGGCGCGAACCCGAGGGATTCTGGCGGACCCACACCAGGCTGGTGGGCGAATACGCACAGCGTATCGAAAGCTCGCAGACCTCAACCGCTACAAAAAGTGGAGCGTGACATGTTGCTGAAGAACAAGACGGCCGTCGTCTATGGCGGCGGCGGCGCGATTGGTGGAGCCGCAGCAAAGGCATTCGCCAGAGACGGCGCCCGCGTCTTCCTGGCCGGGCGTACGCGCGCCAGGATGGAGGCGGTCGCAACCGACATCCGTGCCGTAGGCGGGTTCGCCGAAATTGCCATACTGGACGCACTCGATGAGCAGGCGGTCGAGCGTCATGCCGATGCGGTGGCCCAAAAAACAGGTGGCATCGACATTGCGTTGAACGCGGTTGGCATCTCTCATGTGCAGGGCACGCCGCTTGCCGAACTTTCGCTTGCCGATTTCGAAACCCCTGTTGCTGCCTACACCAGGACCAACTTCCTGACCGCGAAGGCGGTTGCGCGGCACATGGGGGGCAGGGGCGTGATCCTGACCTTGTCGACGCCGGGCGCGCGAATGTCGGGTGTGGGCTTTCTCGGCAACGGCGTGGCAAGTGCGGCGGTCGAAGCCATGTCGCGCATCCTCGCCGGCGAGCTTGGTGCGCGTGGCATCAGGGTGATCTGCCTGAGACCCGACGCCATCCCGGAATCCCTTGAAATTTCGCACGCCCGTGCGGCCTTCGAGGGCTTTGCCAAGCGCGCCGGCATGTCGGTCGACGATATGCTCGCCGCCCGCGCCGCTTCGGGGCCGTTGCTCCGGCGTTTTCCGACGCTGGCCGAGATCGGCGACTTCGCCGCTTTCGTTGCCTCCGACCGTGCGGGTGCCATGACAGGTGCGATCGCCAATCTGAGCTGCGGTACGCTGGTCGACTGACCGGCATGGCCTTGCCAAGCTCCGTGCCCCCTGATCTTCTTCAATGGAGAGTTGGGGCACGGACAACATGCTTTTCTTTGTCATCGAGGATTTTCGCGGGCGCGACCCGAAGACTATCTATCGCCGCTTCCGCGACAAGGGACGGTTGGCGCCCGAGGGGTTCACTGTTCACCACAGCTGGATCGCGGCCGACATGAGCCGCTGCTTCATGCTGGTGGAAGCCGATGACGTGACGCTGCTCCAGCGCTGGGTCGTCGAATGGGCCGACCTCGTCGGTTTCGAGATCGTGCCGGTGGCATCAAGCAAGGACACCGCCGCAGGGCTGGCTCCCCATCTCTGAGCTGCGTGTGTTTGCGGGGCATGTCAATCGACGCTTGCAAATGACGTCGCGGCTTGTTCTCCTGCTTGAGTGTTGGAGGATGGCATGCGGCGAATTCTCTCTCTTGCGATTGGCGCACTCGTCGTTACGTCGCTGAGCTCGGCCTCGGCGGCCGAGCGGCGCTGCGGCTGGTATGTCTCTCCAACACCCGGCAACCTGTGGCTCATCGACAGGCAGGCGACCTGGACGATCACCTCGCAGGGCGCGGCGGCGGGAGCGGATGCGATCGACGCCGACAAGGCACCGGATTTCGATCCCAAGCAGTTCGTCGAGACCAACGTTCCTGGCGCAGGTTACGGTTATGGCTGTGCCTGCATGACTGTCGAAACCGACGCCAAGCAGCAACGCATCACCAAGGTGTTTGCCGGCGATATCCTGCCCTTGCGCAAATGCCAGGCCGACACGTCGCTTCCCGCGCCGCCAAGCTGACTGAGCGTATCTGACACAGAGATTCCAGCCTGACTTGACCGCCGAGGGATCGCCGTCAAAGTTGCGGCGAGCAGCAATGGGGGGGCGGGCATGGCGATCACAGGGGCAACACACAACTACCAGCGCAAACGCACCGCAGGCGAGGCGGCGCGGGTCGACTTCGTCGAGCTGTTTTTCGACCTGGTCTTCGTCTTCGCCATTACCCAGCTGTCGCATTTCCTGTTGCGCGATCTCAGCACGCAAGGCGCGCTCGAAAGCCTTTTGATGCTCATCGCCGTCTGGTGGGTGTGGAACTACACCGCCTGGGTGACCAATTGGCTCGATCCGACCAAGGCACCGGTGCGCGGCATGCTGTTCGTGCTGATGCTGGCGGGGCTGATGCTGTCGACGTCGATCCCCGAGGCGTTCGAGGGGCGCGGCCTGCAATTCGCGGTCGCCTATGTCTTCATGCAGCTGGGCCGCACGCTGTTCATGTTGTGGGCGCTCAAGCATCACAATCCCGACAATCATGCCAATTTCGTCCGCATCGGCCTGTGGCTCAGCCTGTCCGGCATCTTCTGGATAGCGGGCGGGCTGGCCGCACCCGAAAGCCGTTTCCTGCTCTGGGGCATGGCACTTGCCATCGAGCTGATTTCGCCGGCCCTCGGGTTCTGGACGCCGTGGCATGGTGCTTCGACGACCGCCGACTGGGATATCGACGGTGGCCATATGGCCGAGCGCAGCGCCTTGTTCATCATCATAGCACTCGGGGAATCGATCCTGGTTTCGGGCGCGACTTTTGCCGAACTCGAATGGAACTGGATCAACCTCGCGGCATTCCTGACGACCTTCTTTGCTTCGGTCGCCATGTGGCTGATCTATTTCAACGTCGGCCAGGAGGTGGCGCATCACAAGATCGCCGAAGCCGCCGACAGGGGCCGCATCGCGCGCGTCGCCTACACCTACATCCCCGTCGTGCTGGTTGCCGGCATCATCGTGGTGGCGGTGTCGGACGAGCTGGTGCTGGCCCATCCGCTCGGCCATTCCGAGGCAGCCGTGATCTGGACCTCGGTCGGCGGTTCGGCGCTTTATCTGTTCGGCAATTTGTTGTTCAAGCGCTACGTCACAGGCCGAACGCCGCTGTCGCATCTGATCGGCATCGCTGTCCTTGCGGCCTTGGTTCCGCTCGCCAGTCACATGTCGCCGTTGCTGCTGGGGGCGGCGACGACCGCCGTGTTGGTGCTGGTGACGGTGCTCGAACTGCGCGGCCAGCCGGGGCGGCATCCCAGGACTTGACTGCTGGCCGCCACGGCCTTCCATTCGAACGATCAGATCTTGGAAAACAGCGCATGATCCTCATCGGCCAGTTCGACTCGCCCTTCGTCCGCCGCGTTGGTGTCGCGCTCAGGCTCTATGGCCTGCCGTTCAAGCACGAGCCGTGGTCGGCCTTCGGCGATGCCGACAAGATCCGCGCCTACAACCCGCTGACGCGCGTGCCGACGCTGGTGTTGGACAATGGCGAGGTGCTGATCGAAAGCCACATCATCCTCGACTATCTCGACAGCCTGGCACCCGCCGGAGAGGCGATGTTCCCCACAGCCCAGCCAGCCCGGCATCAGGCGCTCAAGATCGCCTCGCTGGCCATGGGCGTCGGTGAAAAGGCCGTCAGCCTGTTTTACGAAAAGCGGCTGCACACGCATGTGTCGGAGGTCTGGGTCGAGCGCTGCCGCACCCAGATCGCGTCGGTTCTTGAGGTGCTGGAAGCCGAGCGGGGCAAAAGGGGCGGCGATTACTGGTTCGGTGACCGGATCGGTCATGCCGATATCGCCGTTGCCGTCGTGCTGCGCTTCATCAACGATGCGCATCAGGGACTGCTGGATATGACGGATTTCCCTGGGCTCGCCAGGGATGCGGCAAGGCTCGAAGCCATGCCGGTGTTCCAGGAGATCAGCCAGGAATTCATCCCGCCGGCTTGAACTACTTGGATCGCTGCCTTTCGATCGCAGCGAAACGTTTGAGGAAAGCATCCTGCACGCGTTTTGCCGGCTGTGGCGCGAGATCGAGCCCATCGGCCGTGATACCGCGCGGGCGGCCGAAAAACTCCGTCGCTTCCGAAATCGAAAAGCCGGCAAGCATCGTCGCTTCGAAATAGGCTGATATCTGGTCGGCGCGCTTGATGTCTTTCTTCAGGCCCTGGCCGATCTCGGCGGGCAGGCCAAAGCGCAGATGGATGGCATGCTGGAGGCGCTCCTCGCACGATTTGTAGCCGCCCCCGACCACCGATTTGAACGGCGAGATCATGTCGCCGATGACATATTCGGGCGCGTCGTGGAGCAGGGCCGCGAGCTGCGCGTCGGGCGAAGCGTCCGGCTCGATGGCGCGAAAAATCTGCTCGACCAAAAGCGAATGCTGCGCCACGGAAAAGGCGTGGTCGCCCGAGGTTTGGCCGTTCCAGCGCGCGACACGAGCAAGCCCGTGCGCGATGTCGGAAATCTCGATGTCGAGCGGCGAGGGGTCGAGCAGGTCGAGCCGTCGGCCAGACAGCATGCGCTGCCAGGCGCGCGGCGGGGCGCCGGGGCGGTCGGCCACTACGCTTCTTCCGCGCTTGCGGCTTCGGGATAGGTGAAGCTCGCCCAGGCGGGGATTTCGAGCGATACCGCCACGTCGCCGGCGGTGATCTCGCTGCCGGCGTCAAGTGCTGCCTTGACCCGATCGATGCGGGCTATGGCTAGGCCGCTTGCGCCCGAAGCCGAACCGAGCGCGCCCAAAACCTTGCCGTCGGCCTTGAGTTCGGTACCGGCGGTGGGCAGGTCCGAGCCGGCCGAAACGAGCAGCACGCGGCGGCGCGCCGTGCCGCGATGCTGCATGCGCGAGACGACCTCCTGGCCGATGAAGCAGCCTTTCTTGAAACCGACCCCGCCCATCTGGTCGAGCAGAACGTCGTGCGGGAAGGCGTCGCTCAGTGTGTAGTCGGGCCCGCTTTCAGCGACGCCGTTGGCGATGCGGAAGGCATGCCAGTCGGCTTCGCTGGCATCAGCAATGGGCGCATCGCCGTAGAAACGGGTGACTGGCGTCGGAAAGCGGCTGTCGCGGACGGTCTTGCTTGAATCAGTTTGCGAAGCGGCTGAATCAGATTGCCACGAAACGGCGACAACTGGCTGATCCTGCTTGGAAATATCGGCCTTGGCGCGCAGCCGGTAAAGCATCAGGCGGCGGACGAAATCATCTGCGATGTCAGCGCGACACTCCAGCCTGAGTGCGTTTTCGCCGCTTCGCGAGACCAGGAAATCGAACATGATCTTGCCTTGCGGCGCAAGCAGCGCGCCGGGTTTCGCCTCATCCTTGCCGAGCGCATCCAGATCAAGCGTCAGGATGTTCTGCAGGAAATGCTCGGCGTCGGGGCCGGAAACATCGATGATGGCGCGGTCTGCGAGGATGGCTGTCGGCATGGACCTGATCTTGCATTTCGGAGAGCCATTACGTAAGCCGCAGTCAATTCCCAGACAAGGGCACGCGCGACATGGCTATGACCTTCGATCTCATCCTCAAGGGCGGCACCGTCGTCAATCATGACGGCACAGGCGTCCGCGACGTCGGCGTCACCAATGGCCGGATCGCCGCCATCGGCGATTTGGGCAGCGCGTCGGCCGGCGAGACCATTGACTGCCGCGGCCTGCACATCCTGCCTGGCGTGATTGACAGCCAGGTCCATTTCCGCGAACCCGGCCTCGAGCACAAGGAAGACCTGGAGACCGGTTCGCGCGCGGCCGTGCTCGGCGGTGTCACCGCCGTCTTCGAAATGCCCAACACCAACCCGTTGACGACCAGCGAGGCAGCGCTCGCCGACAAGGTCAGCCGTGCGACCGCGCGCATGCATTGCGATTTCGCCTTCTGGGTTGGCGGCACGCGCGAGAACGCCAAGGATGTGGCCGAGCTGGAGCGCCTGCCGGGTGCGGCCGGCATCAAGGTGTTCATGGGCTCGTCGACCGGCGACCTTCTGGTCGAAGACGACGAGGGCGTGGCCTCGATCCTGCGCAATACGCGCCGCCGCGCCGCTTTCCATTCCGAAGACGAGTTCCGCCTGCGCGAACGCCTTGGCGAGCGTGTCGACAACGATCCGTCCTCGCACCCGATCTGGCGCGACGAGATCGCCGCCCTCCAGTGCACCGAGCGTCTGGTGCGCATCGCGCATGAGACCCGCGCGCGCATCCATGTGCTGCACATTTCGACTGCTGAAGAGATCGCCTTCCTCGAACATCACAAGGATGTCGCGACCTGCGAGGCGACGCCGCATCATTTGACCATGAGTTCGGACGATTATGCCAGGCTCGGCACGCTGCTGCAGATGAACCCGCCGGTGCGCGCCGCGCGCCACCGTGACGGCATCTGGCACGGGATTTCGCAGGGCGTTGTTGACGTGCTTGGCTCCGACCATGCGCCGCATACGCTGGCAGAAAAGGCAAAACCTTATCCCGCGTCGCCCTCCGGCATGACCGGCGTGCAGACGCTGGTGCCGATCATGCTCGACCATGTGAATTCAGGCAGGCTGACGCTCGAACGCTTCGTCGATCTCGCCAGCCACGGCCCGAATCGCATTTTCGGCATGGCACGCAAGGGCCGCATCGCCGCCGGCTACGATGCCGACTTCACCGTCGTCGACATGAAGCGCACCGAGACCATCACCAACGCGCAGGCCGGCTCGAAGGCCGGCTGGACGCCTTATGACGGCAAAAAGGTCACCGGCTGGCCGGTCGGCACGATCATCCGCGGCACCCGCGTGATGTGGCAGGGCGAGATTGTCACGCCGTCGCAGGGCAGGGCGGTGGAATTTTCGGAAGCGGTGGTGAGGTAGTCTCTTCTCCCCGTTCACGGGGAGAAGATGCCGGCAGGCAGATGAGGGGCGGAGCCGACCTCACAGATGAATGCGCTGCCCCTCATCCGGCCTTTCGGGCCACCTTCTCCCCGTAAACGGGGCGAAGGAAGAGGCTGCGTCGACCCTCAATCGCCTGCGACGAAGAAGGCCCAGCGGCCCTCGGGCGTGATGCCGAGGCGGTAGAAGACGTAAGCGCCGTATTGCTTCATGTCCTCGTAGTCGCCGGCCGTGACGATCTTGAACAGTTCGACCTTCTGGCGCGGATCGAGCTTGTCGAGCGGGATGCCGAAGAAATAGGGCCAGACATAGAGGTCGTCGTCGGTGCCTTCGCCGAGATGGACGTAGCCGGCATTCAGAACCTCTTCCATGATGGCGAGGATTTCCTGGCCTTCGCCGTCGCCGGACAGCCCCTTGATGAAGGCGATCGGGTCGCCTTCGACTTCGGTGAAGGACAGCTGCGGCATGGCATCGCCCTTGCCGATCAGCGGGCGAAGCTTTTCGATGTCACCGGTCTTGGCGGCCTCGACAAGCAGGCTGCGCATGCGCGCGACCGGCTCGGGCAGGCGGCTGAGGTCGTAAACGATCTCGGGCAAAGGGCCTTCGGTGTCGAGATGTGGCGCGGCAGGACCCGTGGCGTCAGGCGTTGCCGGCTCGTCCTGGGGCTCGGTCTGCTGGTCCTCCGGTGCCTCATCGATGGTGGCAGGGGGAGTGGCGGCAGGCGGCGTCTGGATCGGGTCGGGCATCGGCACCGACTTTTCCGGCGTGCCCTGATCCGTCGTGGGCTTTTGCGGCGTGACAGGTGCCGGAATTTCTTCGCGCTTGATCTCGCTCAGTGCAAACGCCGTTGAGGCATGAAGCGGCAGGACAAGCGACGCGGCAAGGCCGAGAACAGCAAGTTTCAATGCGCCGCGGGACGCCGTGTCAGTCTGTGGCCGCATCAATTCCAGGCTCCGGTATTCTAGAACGCCGCGCTTCCTTTCGGATACGCTAGGGACGCTCCACCACTTCAAATCTGCCCGGCATGATGCCGAAACCGTGTCGGCTAGTCAAAGAACTGGGGTTGGGCTCAATGCCGCAGGCGCAGTGGCTCGAACTCGCCAGCCTCGACCTTGGCGCGCATGCGGTCGAGCATTGCAAGGGCAGCGCGCTCGCCATTGGCAGCCACGATCTCGGCAAAAGCGGTCGCAAGCGCTGCTTCGGCGATGATCTCGGGCTCGATGCCGGCAGACAGTCCTTCGGCCCATGCCTCATTGTGGCTCTCGACGGCGGTCAGGCGCTTTTCTTCCCGAACCAGGGCGTCGATGTCGGTTACGCTTTGTTCCATTTCGGTCTTTCACCCTGCCAAGCGACCCGGTGATTCGGATCAACTTGAGCTATCCCTTTAATGTCCCGTTAAGACAGCTAACACAATCGGCAGGCTGTGTACCCTCGGCAATGCCGGGAAAGTAAATAGCCTGTTAATTACCGTAGCGCGAGGCGATGTCGCGGCTGAGCGCCTCGCCTTCCTTCATGTAGCGGGTAATCGCTGCGGTGGCGGACGGCGTGCAGGCAGTGTAGGCGCCGTCGAAAGAGCGATAGCCGCGGTTGAAACTGGCGATGAAACGGGCGCGGCGCTCGTGCGAGGGATTCTCGGCCTGGAGCAGCTTTTCCATCTCGCCGCGCCATTCGGTGCCCTTTTCGCCACACAGATTGCGCAGGAAATGCAGCGACCCCAAAACTTCGGCAAGCCGCAGCAGGCCTGGCTCGAAGGGAGCGTCGACAGCCCGCGCCGGTGCTGCGAACACGGTGCTCGCGGCAAGCGTCATGGCAATCAACAAGGTCGAAACGCGGCTCATAAGCTTTTGTGGCGAAACAATTTGTCGCCGGCAAGGCTGCAGCCTGGTCTATCCCGGCAGAATTACGTGGCCGTCCAGAAGTTCAAGCACGATCTCCAGTGTCGAATCGGTCAGGGGCAGGCGCTTGATCTCTTCGAGGTCATGAAACGCGGCGTCGTCGGCGTCGTCGCCGCTGACCGGTTCGCCGCCGATATGGCGCGCGCCAAAGACGGTGAGCAGGTAGACCGAAGCACCTTCGGCCCGACTGTCGATGAGGATCTCGCGCAACGGCACCAGCGTGCCGACAGCGATGCCGGTCTCTTCCATGAGTTCGCGGCGGGCAGCGTCCTCAAGGGTTTCCTCGGCTTCGACGCGACCGCCGGGAAAGGCATAGAGGCCCTTGGAAGGCGCGCGGCCACGGCGAACGAGCATGATCGCGCGGTCGCGCAACACGGCGACCGAAACAGCGGGGACTATTGTTGCGTCGATCATCTCACCACCCTTGGCCTTTGCTCCATTGGGGAGCGACGGGCCGAGAATGCTTTAGCGGTTGCGGTCGCAGCGATCCATCGCCACTTTCAAGACGAGTATGAGCGAAGGCCAAAAATCATGTGCGGACGAATAGCGGTTCTGGCGTCACCGGACGAAACGGCCGCCTTTTTGGGTGTCGGCGATCTCGAAAGTTTTCCGCCGCGCTACAATGTGGCGCCGACGCAGCCGATTCTGGTGGCGATGGCTGGGCCGCAGCGTCCTCCCGGCTCGAATTTGCCCGACCGCATGGCGCTGCTGGCGCGCTGGGGGTTGATTCCCGGCTGGGCGAAAAACCCCAACGACATGCCGCTTTTGTTCAACGCGCGTTCCGAATCGGCGATCGAAAAGGCCTCGTTCAAGACGGCGATGCGCCACAGGCGCGCGCTGATTCCGGTGTCGGGTTTCTACGAGTGGAAAAAGCTGCCGGGCAACCGACGTCAGCCCTATTGGCTGAGGCCGCTCAAAGGCGGCTTGGTGGCGCTGGCGGGGCTCATGGAGACCTGGAGCGAGCCGGGCGGCTCGGAGATGGATACCGCAGCCATCCTGACCACCAACGCGAGTGCCGACATCCTGCACATCCACGACCGCATGCCGGTGGTCATCCAGCCTGAGGATTTCGCCCGCTGGCTCGACTGCCGCACCCAGGAGCCGCGCGACGTGGCCGAACTGATGCGCCCGGCGCAGCCCGATTTCTTCGAGCAGATCCCGGTGTCGGAACTGGTCAACAAGGTCGCCAATGTCGGGCCCGAAATCCAGGAACGGGTCGAGCCGCTGCCTGAAGCAGCGCCAGCCAAGCCAAAAGTGGAAAAGCGTAAGTCCAGCGACGACGACCAGATGAAACTGTTTTGAGGTCACGCTAGAAGGGCCGCGTGTCCACGCCCATCGTTTCCGCCGCCATCTCCGGTTTCCTGCTTGGTGCGTCGCTGATCATCGCGATCGGCGCGCAGAACGCGTTCATCCTGCGCCAGGGGCTGTTGCGCCAGCACGTTTTCATCCTGAGCCTGATTTGCGCACTGTCGGACGCCTTGCTGATCGCTGCCGGTGTCGCCGGGCTTGGCACGCTGATTTCGCAATCGCCGAACCTGATCATGGCGGTGACTGTCGGCGGCGCGCTGTTCCTGTTCACCTATGCCGTGATCGCCTTCCGCCGCGCCCTCAAGCCCGAAGTGCTGCAGGCGGCCAAATCGGGCGAGACGCGGCTGTGGCCGGCGATTGCCGCCTGCCTCGCCTTCACCTTCCTCAACCCCCATGTCTATCTCGACACGGTGGTGCTGTTGGGCGGCCTGTCGGCCGCCTATGAAGGTCAGGCGCGCCTTGCCTACGGGCTTGGCGCTGCTACCGCATCGTTCGTCTGGTTCTTCGGGCTCGGCTATGGCGCCCGGCTTCTTGAGCCGGTGTTTGCCCGGCCTGCCGCGTGGCGCGTGCTCGATCTTCTGATCGGCGTGGTGATGACCGCGATCGGTCTCAGCCTGGTGAGCCGGGCCTAGGCTGCCTTGGTCTGCTTGGACGTTGTCGTCTTGTCTTTCTTGGGCGCGCAGATCAGCGCGGCAAGAATTGCTGCGGGGCCGATGGCCCGGTAGTGCTTGGCGAGTTCGGCGTACTGGCTACGCGCTCGGTCTGCTTCGGCTTGTTTTCGTTTCATTGGTCTCTTCCCTAAAGTCAGCTCTGTCGAGAGCGGCTGCATTTGCTTACGGATTCGGTCGAATTCGTGGCATGCGGGGCCTTTTATCCGGGCGATGTTTCATTACGGTGCCGGGATGCTTAATAAATTGTTTCGGTACCGCTTCCGTTCCGGTTGGGGCGGTAAAGTTTCGTGTCGCTGCGTCTTGACGGCAACAGGTTGGTGAGGCGATAAAGCCCGTGATGAAAACGTCTTTCGCCATTTCCGGCACTTGCATTATTGGCTAGCGTTCGCGCTGGTCAGGACGTTTTCGCCTCATCTTCACACGAGACAGGTCAAACGCCCGGGCCAGCAGGCCAGGGGAGTTTTATGTCTGATTCAATGATGAAGCCTGAGACAATCAAAGGCTTGCGGCTTACCAACACGCTGACGCGCACGAAGGAAGACTTCGTGCCGATCGATCCGCTAAACGTGCGGATGTATGTCTGCGGGCCGACCGTCTACGACTTCGCCCATATCGGCAACGCGCGGCCGGCGATCGTCTTCGACGTGCTGTTCCGCCTGCTGCGCCATGTCTATGGCGCCGATCACGTTACCTATGTGCGCAACCTCACCGACCTCGACGACAAGATCAACGCGCGCGCCCTGCGTGACTTTCCCGATCTGCCGCTCAACGAGGCGATCAGGCGCGTTACCGAAAAGACGGCGAACCAGTACCAGGCCGACGTCAAGGCGCTCGGCTGCCTCGAACCGACCGTCGAGCCGCGCGCAACGGAGTTCGTGCAGCCGCGTGCCGACGGCCGCGCCGACATGATCACCTTGATTCTCAGCCTCATCGAACGCGGCCATGCCTATGAAGCTGAAGGCGAAGTGCTGTTCGATACCGGCTCGATGGCGGACTACGGCCAATTGTCGAAGCGCAATCTCGACGAACAGCAGGCCGGCGCGCGTGTCGAGGTCGAGGCGCACAAGAAGAACCCCGGCGACTTCGTCTTGTGGAAAGCATCCTCAGCGGAAGAGCCGGGCTGGGACAGCCCCTGGGGTCGCGGGCGGCCAGGCTGGCACATCGAGTGCTCGGCCATGGCGTCGGCTTATCTCGGCGAAGTTTTCGACATTCATGGCGGCGGGCTCGACCTGATCTTCCCGCATCATGAAAACGAGATCGCCCAGTCGCGCTGCGCCCACGGCACCGAAGTCATGGCCAATTACTGGATGCACAACGGCTTCCTCCAGGTCGAGGGCCAGAAGATGTCCAAGAGCCTGGGCAACTTCTTCACCATCCAGGAACTGCTGGAGACCGAGCGTTTCGGCGGCCGCAAATGGCCGGGCGAGGTGCTGCGGCTGGCCATGCTGATGACGCATTACCGCGAGCCGATCGATTTCAGCGTGAGGAAGCTGGAAGAGGCGGAGAATACGCTGCGCAAATGGAAGCGCGCGGCCGATAGCGCTGGTGCGGCGGAAGGCGAGGTGCCCGAGGCGCTGGTCGCAGCACTGAGCGATGATCTGGCAACCGCCACAGCCTTCCATGGTTTGTCGCAGCTGGCGAGCGAGGCGGCTGGGAATGTCGAAGCGGCTGCGAGATTGAAAGCGGCACTGCTGTTTCTCGGTTTTGGGCTGGATGCGGCCGAGGTTGATGAGGCGGAAGTTGCGAAAGTGATTGCACAGCGTCTGGCCTTCATCGCGGCGAAAAACTGGGCCGAAGCCGACCGCATTCGCGACCAGCTTCTGGCGCAGGGCGTGCAACTCAAGGACGGCAAGGACCCTGTGAGTGGCGAACGCGTGACGACCTGGGAGGTGAAGCGGTGATGATGAAAGGGCAGGGCGGTAGGTTTGCGGGACAGCACCCCTCTCTGTCCTGCCGGACATCTCCCCCGCAAGGGGGGAGATCACCTGTCATCAACGCTTTCGCCAGTCGTCGACGTTGCGCCATAGCAGAAGCTGCTTATCTCCCCCCTTGCGGGGGAGATGTCCGGCAGGACAGAGGGGGGTGTGAGGGAACGCCACCCTTTCCATCCTATTCGCAGGGAGGCTGACCATGGGCCACGACCTCGTCCCACGGCGTCAGCGCAAGAATGCCAAGGCCATGCGTTACGTCATGACCGAGGCAGAGCTGAAGCTTTGGAACGAGCTGCGCGCTCATAGGCTGATGGGGCTAGGTTTCCGACGGCAGGTGCCGATCGGACCTTACATTGTCGACTTCGCCTGTTCGACCCATCGTCTGATCGTCGAGGTCGATGGAAGTCAACACGCCGAGGCTGAACGCGCCGAACACGACGCCGTAAGGACGGGGTATCTTCAGGATAGCGGCTGGACCATTGTCCGTTTCTGGAACGACGACATTCTTCGCGCTATCGACAATGTCTGCCAGCATATCGTCATCGTGGCCGGCCAAGGCGGAACGGCCGGCAGCATCCGCATGAAGGAGGAGTTCGTGCAATGATCGACCATACTGGGATTTCGGTTGCAGATTTCGACAAGGCGAAAGCCTTCTACGACAAGGCGTTCGCGCCACTCGGCGCTTCCCTTTTGATGATGGTGCCGGGCGAATATACCGGCGGCGTCAAGGTCGGCGGCTATGGCCGTGAGCGCCCGGTGTTCTGGCTACATGAAGCCGAGGCGGGGCCGGGGCGTCATTATGCGTTCACCGCGCGAAGCCGCGGCGAGGTCGACGCGTTTTATGCCGCAGCGATTGCTGCCGGTGGCAAAGACAATGGCGGGCCGGGGCCACGGCCGCATTATCACCCCGACTATTATGCCGCTTTCGTCTTCGATCCCGACGGCAACAACATCGAGGCGGTGTGCCATGCGCCAGTATAAGGAGGCGCTGCGATGAGCCTCGACAACAAGCCTGTTTATACCGGCGGTTGCCAGTGCGGGGCGGTGCGGTTTCGCATCGAAGGCGCGCTTGGCGATGCATCGGTCTGCCATTGCCGCATGTGCCAGAAGGCGTTCGGCAACTTCTATGCGCCGCTTGTCTCTGTTCGACAGGCAAAACTGACCTGGACACGCGGCGAGCCGAAGAAGTTCCGTTCCTCGAACCTTGCCTATCGGGGCTTTTGCGGTGAGTGCGGTACACCGCTGAGCTACGAGGCACCCGACGGTGTGGCACTGGCGATCGCTGCCTTCGACGAGCCGGAAGAGATCGCACCTGTCATCCAGTGGGGTATCGAGGCCAAGCTGCCTTACGTCGACCACATCCACGAACTGCCGGGCCAGACGACTGAAGAAGACATGGAGGCGGCCGACTTCATCAACGAGATCGTCTCTTACCAGCATCCTGACCACGACACCGATCAATGGCCACCGGAGGTCAGGACATGAGCGATCCGTTCACCGGCGGCTGCCAGTGCGGGGCGGTGCGCTACAGCGCCGAGCTGATCGTCGACAACGCTCATATCTGCCATTGCCGCATGTGCCAGAAGGCGGTCGGCAACTTCTTTGCCGCGCTCGTCGGGGCACCGAAGGAGACGACGACCTGGACGCGCGGCGAGCCAGCTGTGTTTCGAAGTTCCGAAAATGTCGAGCGCGGCTATTGTCGAGATTGTGGCACGCCGCTGTTCTATAATGGCGTCGACAGCAAATATATCAGCGTCACCATCGGCTCACTCGACCATCCCGAGCGGCTGAAGCCGCAATCGCAGGACAGTATCGAGGGGCGCATGCCCTGGTTCGCCGAACTGACTTCGGTGCCGGACTCGGGCAAGACCGAAGACATCGACTCGCCGGAATGGGCGGCGGCGATCAAGGCGTCGAACCGTCAACATCCCGACCACGACACTGAACAATGGCCACCGGAGAGAAGGTCATGACCGAGACAGTTAGATCAGGTGGCTGCCAGTGCGGTGCTGTGCGTTTCCGCATCCAGGGCGCGCTTGGGCGCACGTCCATTTGCCATTGCCGCATGTGCCAGAAGCAGTTTGGCTCGTTTTTCGGGGCCTTCGTCGCCGTTCCGAACGACGGTGTGGAATGGACCCGCGAGGAACCGAGCTACTTCCAGTCGTCGGTCAACATCGCGCGCGGCTTTTGCCAGCGCTGCGGCACGCCGATGACCTATCGCCAGCCCGACGGGCTCGAAATCTCCATCGGTTCGTTCGACGACCGTTCCGATCTCGCGCCGACGATCCAGATCAATCATGGCGCCCGGCTGCCCTGGGTCGAGACCATCTTCGACCAGCCGATCCATGAAAACCCCGATTATTACAAGCGGCAGGAGCAGATCATCTCCTTCCAGCATCCCGACGAAGAAACCGCCAACTGGCCGGAACATGGACTGAAACTATGAGCACCGAATTGCGCGGCCTTTATCCCGAGATCGAACCCTTCGACAGTGGCATGCTGGACGTCGGCGACGGCCACCAGGTCTATTGGGAGCGTTCTGGCACCAAGGGGGGCAAGCCAGCGGTGTTCCTGCATGGCGGCCCAGGTGGTGCGACCTCGCCCAAACACCGCCGGCTGTTCGATCCCAAGCTCTACGACATCATGCTGTTCGACCAGCGCGGCTGCGGCAAGTCGGTGCCGAACGCCTCGCTCGACGCCAACACCACCTGGCACCTGGTCGCCGACATCGAGCGGTTGCGCGAGATGGCTGGCCACGACAAATGGCTGGTGTTCGGCGGCTCCTGGGGTTCGACGCTGGCCTTGGCCTATGCCGAAACGCATCCCGACAGGGTGAGCGAGCTCGTCGTGAGGGGCATCTACACGCTGACCCGTGCCGAACTCGAATGGTACTACCAGTTCGGCGTCTCCGAGATGTTCCCCGACAAGTGGGAACGCTTCGTCGCCCCGATCCCGGAAGCCGAGCGCGGCGACATGATGGCCGCCTATCGCAAGCGCCTGGTGGGCGACGACCGCAAGGCGCAGGTGGAAGCGGCACTTGCCTGGAGCCTGTGGGAAGGCGAGACCATCACGCTGCTGCCCGATCCAGAGACCAGCGGCAAGTTCGGCGAGGACGACTTCGCCGTGGCGTTTGCCCGCATCGAAAATCACTATTTCGTCCATGCCGGCTGGATGGACGAGGGTCAGCTGATCCGCGACGCCCACAAGCTGCGCGACATTCCCGGCGTCATCGTCCATGGGCGTTACGACATGCCATGCCCGGCGAAATATGCTTGGGCGTTGCATAAGGCTTGGCCGGAAGCCGAGTTCCATCTCATCGAGGGCGCCGGCCATGCATATTCGGAACCGGGCATATTGAACCAGCTGGTCAGGGCGACCGACAGGTTCGCAGGGAAATGACAATGGCACGCGAACGTATCTATCTTTTCGACACGACACTGCGCGACGGCCAGCAGACGCCGGGCATCGACTTTTCGGTTGAAGACAAGATCGCGATCGCGTCCATGCTCGACGAGTTCGGCCTCGACTATGTCGAGGGCGGCTATCCCGGCGCGAACCCGACCGACACGGCGTTCTTCACCGAAAAGCGGACCAAGCGGGCGAAGTTCGTCGCCTTCGGCATGACCAAGCGGGCAGGGGTGTCGGCCTCCAACGACCCCGGTCTTGCAACCTTGCTGCAGGCGAAGTCGGACGGGATCTGCTACGTTGCCAAGAGCTGGGACTATCACGTCCGGGTCGCGCTGGGCGTGACCAACGAGGAAAACCTCGAATCGATCAAGACTTCGGTCGAAGCTGCCCGCGACGCCGGCAAGGAGCCGATGGTCGACTGCGAGCATTTTTTCGATGGCTTCAAGGCCAATCCCGACTATGCACTGGCTTGCGCCCGCACGGCCTATGATGCCGGCGCGCGCTGGGTGGTTTTGTGCGACACCAATGGCGGCACCCAGCCAGCCGAAGTGCGCGAGATCGTGGCCAAGGTGATCGCGGCGGGCATACCGGGCGCCAATCTCGGAATCCATGCCCATGACGACACTGGCCAGGCGGTGGCAAATTCGCTCGCGGCTGTCGACGCCGGCGTTCGCCAGGTACAAGGCACCATCAACGGCATCGGCGAGCGCTGCGGCAACGCCAATCTGATCACCATCGTGCCGACGCTGGCGCTGAAGCCGCATTTTGCCGAGCGTTTTGTAACAGGCGTTACATCAGACGCTCTAGCCGGCATTTCCAGGCTTTCGCGCGCGTTCGACGAATTGCTCAACCGGGCGCCCGAAGCGCAATCGCCTTATGTCGGCGCGTCCGCCTTTGCGACCAAGGCCGGCATCCACGCTTCCGCCATCGCCAAGGAACCCAAGACCTACGAGCACGTGCCGCCGGAGATGGTGGGCAATCGCCGCAAGGTGATGGTGTCGGACCAGGGCGGCAAGGCCAACTTCATCGCCGAGCTCAAGCGGCGCGGCATCGACGTGCCCAAGGACGACCGCCGGCTCGACTCGCTGATTGCGGTGGTCAAGGAGCGCGAGGCCGAGGGCTACGCATACGAAGGGGCCGATGCCAGCTTCGAACTTCTGGCGCGCAGCATGCTGCACGAGGTACCTGATTTCTTCCGTGTGACCTCGTTCCGCTGCCTTGTCGAGCGGCGTTTCGACGCCAATGGCAACCTCAAGACCGTGTCGGAAGCAGTGGTGAAGGTTCTGGTCGATGGCGAGGAAAAGATGTCGGTTGCCGAGGGCGACGGTCCGATAAATGCGCTCGACATCGCGCTGCGCAAGGATCTCGGCAAATTCCAGAACGAGATCGGCGACCTCGAACTTGTCGACTACAAGGTGCGTATCCTCAATGGCGGCACCGAGGCGATAACCCGCGTGCTGATCGAATCGCATGACAGTACCGGCGCGCGCTGGTGGACGGTTGGCGTTTCGACCAACATCATCGACGCCTCGTTCCAGGCGCTGATGGATTCGATCATCTACAAGCTGATGAAGAACCGCGAGATGGCCGGGCTGGTGGCGGCGGAATAGAACGCTGGCTCGAAAGGCTGGGGCCAGCGCCAAAGGCTGGCCCTATCGATTGATCCATCAACGAAAAGCGGGTGGACCATCGCTATTTTGAAATGGTTTGCGGCAGCACTCCGGCGCATAGGTTCGCGCCATGAGCACACAAGCGCCTGCTATCACCAAGGACGAAGCCTCTCGCGGCTTCCTGTTTGCCCTTTCGGCCTATCTGATGTGGGGCTTCTTGCCCTTCTACATGAAGGCCGTGGCCCATATTCCGGCCGCTGAGGTGATTGCGCATCGCATCACCTGGTCGATTCCAATCGCGGCCCTTTTGCTGTGGTGGCTTGGCCGTACCTCCGACATCAAGGTGGCATTGGGCACGCCGCGCACACTGATGATGGGCACGCTGACGGCGAGCCTGATCACCATCAACTGGGGCGTCTATGTCTGGGCCATCGGCAATGATCGCGCGCTCGAAACCGCGCTTGGCTACTATATCAACCCGCTGTTCAGCGTGTTCCTGGGCGCTGTCGTGCTTGGTGAGAAGCTGACCCGGGCACAAATGGTGGCGATAGGGCTCGCGGTGATAGCCGTGGGGCTGCTGACTTGGGAAAGCGGTGGCTTGCCGTGGGTTTCCATCGTGCTTGCGCTGTCTTGGGGCTTTTACGCCCTGTTCAAGAAGACGCTGCCGATCGGTCCGGCGCAGGGCTTTTTCCTTGAGGTTCTGATCCTGTGCGTGCCGGCACTTGGCTATATCTTCTACCTGCAGGCGACCGGCGCGGGGCATTTCGGCACCACCGGCATGACCGACGTCTGGCTGATGCTCGGCTGCGGCGTGGTCACGGCCGTGCCGCTGATCCTGTTTGCCAACGGCGCCAAGCTTTTGCGGATGTCGACCATCGGCATCATGCAATACATTGCGCCGACCATGATCTTCGTCATTGCGATCTTCATCTTCCACGAGCCGTTCTCAAGCGAGCGCGCGTTGGCGTTTGCCCTGATCTGGGTGGCATTGGCGATCTATACGTGGTCAATGTTTTCCGAGCGCTCGAAGAACGGCTGATTGGCTAAGCGAATGTACCACCTCTATATCGCCAACAAGAACTACTCCTCATGGTCGCTTAGGCCTTGGGCGCTGATGCGCGGGCAGGGCATTGCCTTCACCGAGCGTCAGGTGCCGTTCGGCAACCTGTCCGGGCAGCCCGATTTCCAATCCTTCTCGCCGACGAGCAGCGTACCGGTCCTCATCGATGGCGACCTGACCGTGTGGGACTCGCTGGCGATCGTCGAATATCTGGCCGAGCGCCATGAGGGTGTCTGGCCGCACGATCCCGCAGCCAGGGCATGGGCGCGTTCAGCCGCAGCCGAGATGCATTCCGGGTTCCAGACGTTGCGCACTGTCTGCGGCATGAGCTGCGGCGTGCGTGTCAGCCTCAAGGAGCGGCCGGCGGGGCTCGAAAAAGATATCGCGCGCATTGGTGCGTTGTGGAACCAGGGGCTCGAGCGCTTCGGCGGTCCGTTCCTTGGCGGAGACAAATTCACCGCAGTGGACGCGTTTTTTGCCCCGGTCGTGTTTAGGGCGCAGACCTACGCGCTCGATTTCGGCGGAAATTCAGGCGAATACATCGCCATGATGCTCAACACCGTGGCCATGCGCGAATGGTACGACGCAGCACTGGCGGAGACGTGGCGCGATCAGCCGCATGAAGACGAGATTTTGGCCTCAGGCGTCATAACGACCGATTTGCGCGTCCGATAGGACGCGCGGCGCTGTATGGCCTGACGGGCGCAATTACATCTTGTCGATGAGCGACTGCATGCCTTCGGTGGGGGTGGAGTCGGAACCTGCCGCGACCAGGATCGCGGGGACCAGGGCTTCCGGCTCGTCGACCACCAGCGGCTGGACCAGATGCGAGGTGTGCACGAAGCCTTCGGCCTTCATGTGATCGAGCAGCGCCAGCATCGGGTCCCAGAAGCCTTTGACATTGGCAAAGACGATCGGCTTGCGGTGATGGCCTAGCTGCGCCCAGGTCATGATCTCGACGATCTCCTCGACCGTGCCGATGCCGCCCGGCAGCGCAACGAAAGCGTCCGATTTCTCGAACATCAAGTGCTTGCGCTCATGCATGTTGTCGGTGATGACGAGTTCGTCGAGCCGGGTCAGGGCGGTTTCGGTTGCTTCCTTGTTCATCAGGAAGCGCGGTATGATGCCGGTGACCTTGCCGCCGGCGCGCTGCGCACCATCGGCGACCGCACCCATGATGCCTTTGGTGCCGCCGCCATAGACGAGCCTGAGCCCGGCCTTGGCGATCGAATGACCGAGCAGATGGCCGGCCTTGATGTAGACCTCATCGTGGCCCGGTGAGGAGCCGCAATAGACGCAGATGGATCGAATCGTGTTCATGATATGATTGGGTATTGCCTCCACAGGCCGGGTCAAGCCCGGACAGGGCTTTTTCTTGTCGCTGCCGGCAAAACAAGGTAGACCCATCGGAGGGCTAGGGGCAGCGATATATGGCAATTAATCCGTTGAAAATCTTCCTTCTCGCAGCAGGTGGCTCGGCCGCTGCTGCGACCATTGCATATGTGTCTGGTGCGCTTGATCCTTACCTGGCGCCGCCCGCCGTGGTGGCGAGCTTGCCGGCACCCCCAATAGCCGCGCCGAAGGCGGACAAGATCCCTGGGGCGGCAAAGCCGGCAGCCGAGGGGCAAGCCCCCGCTGGGCTGGCACCCGCTGCGCAGGCACCCGTTGTGGTGGCGCCGTCCTTCGATGTCGTGCGCGTCGAAGACAATGGCTCAATGGTGATCGCTGGCAAGGCAGCGGGCAACGCCAAGGTCGAGATCGTGACCGGGTCGAAGGTGATCGGGGCTGCGGTCGCAGGCACGGACGGCGATTTCGCCGTGGTGCTCGACCAGCCGCTCAAGCCGGGCGACTACCAGATCGTGCTGCGCGCGACCGCGCCCGACAATGTCGTGGCGACGTCGACCGAGACCGCCGTGGTTTCCGTGCCTTCGGAGCCAGGCGGACAGGTGCTGGCACTTGTCGAAGAGCCGGGCAAACCCTCCGAGCTGATTACCGTTCCCAAGCCAGCCCAGGCGCCAACGAAGCTGCCTGCAGCCGACCAGCCTGCCAATGCGCCGGCAGCGACGGCCGAAGGACAGACCGCATCGCAGCCGGCTCCGGCAAAGTCGGTTGCATCCGCATCGAAGGTGAAGATCGCAGTTGAAGCCGTCGAGATCGAAGGCAAGAAGATCTTCATCGCTGGTGTTGCCGATGCGGGCCGCAAGGTGCGTGCCTATGCCAACGAGATTCTGATCGGCGAAACCCAGACCACGCCGGAAGGCCGCTTCCTGATCGAGGCTGAGCGCGAACTGCCGGTCGGCGATTACATCATCCGCGCCGACGCTCTTGAGCCAGACGGTGTCAAGGTCGCGGCGCGTGCGGCGGTGCCGTTCCAGCGCGAGCCGGGCGAAGCGGTCGCAGCGGTTGCACCGGCACCCGCACCGGTTGATACCGCAACGAAGCCGCAAGCGCCGGCAGCGAGCGACGCGCCGGCTGCGCCAGCGGCACAGGCTCAGACGAAGTCACCGGAAAAGCCTGCCGAAGTCGCTTCGGCCGGGGCTGAAGCGACTGCGCCCAAACTCGAGTCGGTCGATGGTGCCGTCATCATCCGTCGCGGCGATTCATTGTGGCGTATCTCGCGCCGCGTCTATGGCCAGGGCGTGCGCTATTCCAACATCTATCTCGCCAATCAGGATCAGATCAGCGATCCCGACCGCATCTGGCCGGGGCAGGTGTTCCGCGTGCCGGAGAAGTCCCAGGAGGGCGAGGCGGCCAATATGGGCGCGATGGGCGAACAGGCGATGCCAGCGCCCAAGCCGTAGCTTTCAGGTACGGCATTTCAGCCAAGTTGGGTTGCGTGGATAGATTTCATCGTTTATCGTCGATGAACGATGAAATCATTCTCCACCGCCGCACCGTCATGCCGCGCCGCCTCCGTTGCGGATGTGGCGCAAAAGCTTGCGGCTCTCTCACATCCCGCACGGCTTGAAATCCTGCGACGTCTCGGCGGCGGCAGGTCGTGCTGCTGCAAGGAAGTGGTCGAGCATCTCGACCTCGCTCAGTCGACCGTTTCGCAACATCTGAAAATCCTCGTCGAGGCCGGACTGGTCCGCTACGCGCCGGAGCGGCAGCGCTCGCGCTATCAGATCGACCAGGCGGCATTGACCGCTGTTTCCGCATCCGTCTCGGCGCTCGTCGAATCCTGCTGCGCCGTCGAAGGCGCGGACATCTAATCAAGGCAAGCATAGTGGCTAACAAGACCGTCTCCGCCGAACGCGGCTCGACCCTCAGCACGATCAGGAACCTGTGGCCCTATATGTGGCCACAAGACAGGCCCGACCTCAGGGCGCGGGTGCTGTGGGCAACCGTGTTCCTGTTCGTCGCCAAGCTGACGCTGGTGGCGGGGCCCTATTTCTTCAAATGGGCGACCGATGCGCTCGCTGGCGATCAACGCACGCCGCTGGCGTTGCCGGCATTGCTCGCAGCACCTGTCATGCTGGTGGTTGCCTATAATTTCGTGCGCATCGTCCAGCTCGGCTTCAACCAGCTGCGCGACGCGCTGTTTGCCAGCGTTGGCCAATATGCGGTGCGCCAGCTCGCTCATCGCACCTTCGTGCACATGCACCAGCTGTCGCTGCGCTTCCATCTCGAGCGCCGGACGGGCGGGCTGTCGCGCATCATCGAGCGCGGCACCAAGGGCATCGAGACGATCGTCCGCTTCACCATCCTCAACACGGCCCCTACCATCCTCGAATTCGCGCTGACGGCCGGCATCTTTGCCTTCGCCTATGGCTGGCAATATGTGGCCGTGGTGGCTGTGACCGTGTGGCTCTACGTCTGGTTCACGGTGCGGGCGAGCGACTGGCGCATCGCCATTCGTCGGGAGATGAACGATTCCGACACCGACGCCAATACCAAGGCGATCGATTCGCTGCTCAATTTCGAGACGGTGAAATACTTCAACAACGAGAGCATGGAAGCCGAGCGCTTCGACCGCTCGATGGCGCGTTACGAATCCGCGGCGACAAAGACTTGGACCTCGCTCGGCTGGCTCAACTTTGGCCAAGGCGTCATCTTCGGTCTCGGCATGACGGTGGTCATGTGGATGTCGGCAAAAGAGGTGATGGCCGGGACCCAGACCGTGGGCGACTTCGTCTTCGTCAACGCCATGCTGATGCAGCTTTCGGTGCCGCTCAATTTCATCGGCATGATCTACCGCGAAATCCGCCAGGGACTGACCGACATCGAAAAGATGTTTGAGTTGCTCGACGTGCCGCAGGAGGTGAATGACAGGCCGGGCGCCCAGCCGCTCGTGGTCGGCAATGGCCGCGTCGAGTTCCGCGATGTGCATTTTGCCTATGATCCGAACCGCCAGATCCTCAAGGGCGTGAGCTTCGAGGTGCCGGCCGGCAAGACGGTGGCGATCGTTGGTCCCTCGGGGGCCGGAAAATCGACGATCTCGCGGCTGCTGTTCCGCTTCTACGACATCCAGCAGGGCGCGATCCTGATCGACGGCCAGGACATCCGCGACGTCACCCAGGAGAGCCTGCGCGGCGAGATCGGCATGGTGCCGCAGGACACAGTGCTGTTCAACGACACGATTGCCTACAACATCCGCTACGGCCGCATGAACGCTGACGAGGAAGACGTGCGCCGGGCAGCGGACCTGGCCCAGATTTCGAGCTTTATCGAGCGCATGCCGGATGGCTACAAGTCGATGGTCGGCGAGCGCGGCTTGAAGCTTTCGGGCGGGGAAAAACAGCGCGTGGCGATTGCCCGCACCATCCTCAAGGCGCCGCCGATCCTGATGCTGGACGAGGCGACGTCGGCCCTCGACACCCAGACCGAGCAGGAGATCCAGAGCGCGCTCGACCTGGTCAGCAAGGGCCGCACCACGATCGTCATCGCCCACAGGCTGTCGACGGTCATTTCAGCCGATGAGATCATCGTCTTGGCCGATGGCGGCATCGCTGAGCGCGGCACCCATGCCCAGCTTCTGGGGCAGGGTGGGCTTTACGCCTCGATGTGGGATCGCCAGCGCGAGGCCACCGAAGCCGAGGAGCGTCTGCGCCAGGCCCGCGAGGCCGACGAATTTGGTGTTGTGGTGCGTCGCCGGACCCCGGAGGTTACCGAGGCCGGGTGATCGGCCCGCGCCGGGCCGCCAGTTCGGCCGCACGGGCAGCATTTGTTGCCCGTTGTCTGCGATAGCAGGGGGCGTCAGCAATGCCGCGTTGCGGCTTAGCGTCGTTTCCGGTAAGCACTCCCAGACTTCAACAGCAACGGCATCCCCTTCATGAGCATAGCCGACACGATCCGCAACGCCTTCGTTCCGGTCCATCGCGAGGGGTATCCCTTCATTGCCGGATTTGCGGCGGTCGCCGTCCTGCTGGGCTTCTTTTCTACTTCGCTGTTCTGGGTCGGAGCGATTCTCACGGCCTGGTGCGCCTATTTTTACCGTGACCCCGAGCGGGTGACGCCTGTCGACGACAAGTTGGTGATAAGTCCCGCCGATGGCGTGGTGTCGGCAGTCGGTCCCGCCGTGCCGCCACGCGAGCTTGGCCTCGGCACCGCCGAGATGACCCGCATCTCGGTGTTCATGAACGTCTTTTCCGTCCACGTGAACCGTGCGCCGGTGCGCGGCAAGATCATACGCATCGAGCACCGTCCGGGCAAATTCCTCAACGCCGAACTTGACAAGGCGAGCCAGGAAAACGAGCGCAACGGTATTGTCATCGACAGCCCGAACGGCCAGGTGGCCGCCGTGCAGATCGCCGGTCTCGTGGCGCGACGCATTCTCTGCTGGGCCGATGTCGGCGGCAATATCGGCGTTGGCGAGCGTTTCGGCCTGATCCGCTTCGGCTCGCGCGTCGATGTGTTCCTGCCCACAACAGCAGTCGCACGCGTCGCTGTCGGCCAGACCGCGGTTGCCGGTGAAACCGTGCTTGCCGAATTCGGCGGCACCAGCCACGCACTGCTGGTGCGGGTCTCCTGAGGACAACGCTGGTGTCATCTTTCAAACCCTTTGAACCCCATGGCCAGGGCGGACCGCGCATTCGCGAAATTCCGCTGCGCATGGTCCTGCCCAATCTGATCACCGTTCTGGCAATCTGTGCCGGCTTGTCGGGCATCCGCCTCGCCTTTGAAGGCCGCTTCGAATCGGCTGTCGTGATGGTGCTGCTGGCAGCCTTCCTCGACGGCATCGACGGCCGGTTGGCACGGATGCTGAAAGCCACCTCGAAGTTCGGCGCGCAGATGGATTCGCTGGCCGACATCGTCAATTTCGGCGTCGCACCCGCGCTCGTGCTCTATGCCTTCCTGCTCGATGGCGCAGGTTCACTCGGCTGGATTGCAGCCCTTTTGTTCGCCATTGCCTGCGGCCTCAGGCTCGCCCGCTTCAACGTGCTTGACGAGGATCTCGACCGGCCGGCCTGGCAGGCGGAGTATTTCGTCGGCGTGCCGGCACCCGCCGGCGCCGTTGTGGTCATGGCGCCGCTCTACATCTGTTTCCTCGGGCTCGAACCGACACGCACGGTTGCCTATGCCGGCACTGCCTTTGCCATTCTGGTTGCGTTCCTGCTGGTCAGCCGTTGGCCGATCTATTCCGGCAAGACGCTCAAGGTCCCGCGCGAATATCTGCTGCCGGTGATGTTGGCGGCGGTGTTCTATGTGCTGCTTCTGACCGTCTATCCCTGGCAGACGCTGACGGCTTCGGTGGGAGCGTATCTGCTGTTCCTGCCGCTGAGCGCCAGCGCCTATGCGCGTCGCGCCAAGATCGAAGGTGCTGCTGCCGCAGCGGCTGCTGAAGCAGCATCCGCCGAAACCACGCCTGATGAAACCAAGCCGGAAGCTTAGGCAGCAAGTCCAAGCCGATCGAGCGCCATGCGGCGGGCGGTGACATAGTCGGTCTTGCCTGAACCGAGCACCGGAATTTCGCTGACCTTGATGATGTCGTGCGGCACCATCAGTTCAGCGGCGCCGGCCTGCTTGCCGTAGAGACGCAAGGTCTCGGGATCGGCATTGCCGGCGGTGGTGACCAAGACGATGCGCTCGCCCCGGCGCTTGTCGGGCACGGCGACCGCCGCATGGCGCTCCTCCGGCCACAAAGCCTGCACCAGCATTTCGACAGCACCCAGCGACACCATCTCGCCAGCGATCTTGGCGAAGCGCTTGGCCCGGCCACGGATGGTGATGAAGCCCTCCCGGTCGACCGAAACGATGTCGCCGGTGTCGTGCCAGCCTTCGAGCGGCTGCAACTCGCCCGGCCTGTCGGCGGTCATGTAGCCCATCATCAGGTTGGGTCCCGATAGCCAGAGCTGGCCGCCTTCGGGCACGCCTTCGATTTCTTCGAGCCGCATCCGCATGCCCGGCAGCAAGCGCCCGACGGTGCCGTCGCGGCTGTGTGTCGCCGTGTTGACGGCAACCACGGGGGCGGCTTCTGTCAGCCCGAAGCCTTCCATGATCTCGGCGCCGAAGCGCTCGCGCCAGACACGCCGCGTTTCGGCCCGAACCGGTTCGGCACCGGCGACGATGAAGCGCAGGCTGGAGAAATCGCCGTCTTCGGCGGTACGCGCATAGGCGGCGAGGAAAGTGTCCGTGCCGAACATGATCGTCGGGCGGATCTTGCGCGCGACATCCGGGATGAGTTTGTAGTGCAGCGGCGAGGGGTAGAGGAACAGGCGCACGCCGGTGAGCAGGGGCAATATGGTGCCGCCTGTGAGACCAAAGGAGTGGAACACCGGCAGCACGTTGAACAGCTTGTCGGCGGGCGAAATGGTGATGCGCGCCTCGGCCTGCATGGCGTTGGCGACGAGGTTGCGATGGGACAGCACAACCGCCTTGGGCGTGCCTTCCGATCCTGAAGTAAACAGGATGACGGCGGGCTTGGATGCGTCCTGGGGCTGCAGCGCACGCCGCCACTGGAGCGCGGCGGCCAGTTTTTCCAAGGTCGACACGCTGTCGCGCAGATCCTCCAGCCAGATCATCCGGGCGCCAGCCTGTTCGGCAGCAGTGATGACGTCGGCAAGATCGGCCTTCTTGATGAATGCGCGCGAGGAGACGATGGTCTTGATGTCAGCCGTTTTCACTGCCGAGGCGACGTTGGCAGCACCTGCGGTGTAGTTGATCATCGCAGCGACACGGCCCGCCGAGAGCAGGCCGAGCATGCTGAGCACCACGCCATTGGCATTGGGCAGCAGGATGCCGACGGCTTCGCCGGAACCGGATAAGGCTTCGAAGCGCTTGCCGAGCACGCGAGCGCCGGTCAGAAGCTGGCGGTAGCTCAAGGCGCCACTGACCACGTCCTCGACGATCGGGCGCGAGGCGCCGTAGCGGCTGGAGGCATCGCACAACGAATAGAACACGCCCCGGTCGAGATCCGTGCCGGCAAGACGCGCTTCGGCGCAACGGTCGAACAAGGCATTGGCGGTGGTGCTTTGCGAAAAGCCGGCGCGCTGGAGCAAATCGGCCATGGTCATCGGCGCGAGAGCGATGATCTTCAGGCGCGGGAACCATTGACGCGGCGCGCGTTCTGCCGGCGTCAACGAGAAAGGCAGATGCCGGGCACCGCTGACGAAGATCGGAACGATCCGGGCGTCGGCCTGCATGGCGATACGGGCGACGGCGCGGAACAGCCTGAACGACTTGACGTCGGGCTCGACGGTGTCGGGCAGATAAACGGCGAGGCGGCCCTTGCCGCGCAGCACGCGCACAAGGCGCCGGCTGACGAAAACGTGCTCGGCGTTGAAGGCGATGGTGCGGCCCAGCTCGCGCCAGGGCTCCAGCCAATGCGCGCGGGCGGATGCATCGTCGAGAATGTGCAGGGTGTGCTCAGGCAGCAGCGACAGCATCAGCGCCGGTTCGAGGCGCGACTGATGCGAAATGACATAGATCACCGGCGTATCGACGTCGCGTGCCTTGCGCAGGGCCTCGTCGTCCACCCGGTAGATCAGCTTGAGCGGCAGATAAAGCAGTGCCTGGCGGAAGCGGATGCCGCGGCCATGCATCAAAACACCTGCGGCAAGCATCCATGCCGCGACGAAGCCGAGCACAATTGCACTGGCCAGGATCATGCCGCACCTCCCGATGCCCGCAGCACCCACCGCGCGCATCGAAACTAGACGATGACGACGCAACGTCAATGCGCATCGTCATCCCACCATCCCCTTGGCCTCGGGACAGGAAAAAGCCGGTCTTGCGACCGGCTTAAGTAAAAGGGACGGGTGGAGGGGATGGGGGGATGGGGCAACCCGTCCTGTGTGCAAGAACGCGATGGGGCCAAATTGGTTCCGAAGCGTTCAAGCTTTTTGTGATTCTTTTTCGATTACGCCTGTTGGGGCTGTGTGCGTCGTGCGCTGGCCCAGTCGTAGAAGGCGTGGGAGAACACCGAGGCAAGCACGATTGCGCCGCCGGCGAGGCTCGCGACAGGTGGTAGTTCTGCCAGGAACAGCCAGGCGAAGAAGATGCCGAAAGGCACCTCCGTCGTGCCGAGAAGGCCGGCTTCAGCGGCTGGAATGCGACGCGCACCTTCGGTCCACAAGACGACGGCGAGCGCGAAGGTGAAGCCAAACGACGCAAGCGGGGCTATGTCGGATCTGGATATGGCAAGCGGGTCGGTGACGAACCAGGCAGGAATGAAGCCCAAAAACGCCGACACGGCGCCGGCCCAGACGACAGGTGCATTTCGGAAGCAGCGCACAAGTGCCGCATAGAGCGCGAATGTGAAGGTCATCAGCAAGGCGAGCGCGTCGCCGAAGGCACGGCCGCCGCCCAAGCCGGACCAGACCATGACCGCGACACCAACCAGGCACACCGCAGCGGCAATCGCCGTCTGGCGGCGAAAGACTTCGCCTGCGACCAGCCAGGCAAGCAGGGCTACCACGAACGGCACGGTGGCGTAGATGACCACGACATTGGCGACATAGGTGTTCTTGAACGCGGCGATGAAGGCGATGCTGGAAAATGTGCCCAGTATGGCGAGCATCCAGCCCTGCCAGCCAAGGTGAAGGCTTTCGCCGCCACCATAGCGGCGCCGCCACAAGACATAGGCCGAGATCAGCAGCCCGCCGATCAGCCCGCGCCAGCAGGTAATGGTCAGGGGGTCGGCGTCGATCGACTTGGTGAGGATGCCAGCAAGTCCGAAGACGGCTGCCGAACTGGCAATGAGGAGGACGCCGAGCCTGTGCTGCGAAGCGGCTTTGGTCTCGCTGGTCATTGCCACGCCTCCGATGAAGGAGCCTAACCTATCGCGCCGCTCCTGCCAGCCTGCTGTCAGCAAACATGTCAGCTTGGCATTGTGATAGGATCGCAAGTGGCGAAAACCGGGAGAAATCGATGGATGCCGCTCAACTGAAGGCGCTGCAGGCGCCGATGAAGGACGCCTATCGCGAGGATGCCGGGCGTGCGCTGATCACGCTCAAGGCGAAAGGCGCGGTCGACGACCAGTCGATCGCCTGCAAGGTCGATACCGGCAGGGCGATCGTCACCGCTGGCCTGCATCCGGCGACGGGCGGCAGCGGCATGGAACTGTGCTCCGGCGACATGCTGCTCGAAGCTCTGGTGGCCTGCGCCGGGGTGACCTTGAAGGCGGTGGCAACGGCGCTCGTGTTCCGCCTGGGCGAGGCCCAGGTGTCCGCCGAAGGCGACCTCGATTTTCGCGGCACGCTGGGAGTGGCCAAGGACGCGCCGGTCGGCTTCCGCGCCATCCGGCTCGCCTTCAAGCTCGACACCGACGAGCCGCAGGAGCGCATCGATGCGCTGATCAAGCTGACCGAACGTTACTGCGTGGTGTTCCAGACGCTGAATGTTCGGCCGGAACTGTCGGTTTCGGCCGAACGGTAGCGTGGTGCCTTGCCGGCGCCGTCAGTTGGCGGCGAAGCAGTAAAACAGGCCGTCGCCCCCCGTGCTCTTGAGCGCGTCCTGGCTGCAGCCGCCGCGCGAGGCGTGCGCCGAGTTCCACGACTTGGCCGCTGCCGACTCGTCGAGCCCCTTGCGGTCGTGGTGGCCCATCATGGCGGCACCTTCGGTGCCATCGAGCGTCCAGTCGCCGCAGGTCTGGTCGGCGATCCTGGTGCCGTCCGGCTTGGAGCCGGTCAGAATGTCGTGCCGGTTGGGCGTATCGCCACGACCGTTGATGACGTTGCCCCTTTCGTCGAGCGCGGTCTCTTTGTTGATGTTGTTGGCGTCGCTGTGCAGCGAGGCGACATCGTCGGCGATCTTCTGGCCCTTGGCGTTGACCCATGGGCCCTTGCCGATGCGGTCCTTGGCGTCGGCGTCCTTGGTGGAGAGATAGGCATGCCACGTCTTGCCGTTTGAGCCGGCTGCCGCCGCCAGGCTCTGGCACTGGGCATCGGCGCCTGCGAGGCCACCGAGATTGGCGCCCTTGCCAGGACCGCTGCTGGTCACAAAGAAGCTCATCGTATTGTCCTGGGCGCTGGCCGCCGAAAGTCCGGCGCATAGCACAGCCGTCAGGACGAGAATGCGTTTCATCTTTGGTCCTCCCGTTTTATTGTTTCCCACGCGCGAAAAACTAGGACGCGGGCAACAACGCAGCCAATCACGACTGCGTGTCGAAAACGGCGAGGAACGCGTTCAGGCCGGCAGTTGGTAGGACGCCCAGCGCTGTTCCCTGATCTGGTAGATCTGCCCTGTGCGGGTGAGGGCGGGGTCGACCATCGGCAGGATGTGGCTTGCCGTTTCGGACGGATGGGTCACCGACGCGGGATTTTCGCCGGGCACTGCCTGGGCGCGCATCGCCGTGCGGCTGGTGCCTGGATCGAAGATGTTGACGCGCAATGCCATGTTCTTGGTTTCGTCGGCCCAGGAGCGGGCGAGCGCTTCGACAGCTGCCTTGGAGGCTGCATAAGGCGCCCAGAAGGCGCGGGCCGAGTGCGCCGAACCCGAGCTGACGATGACGGCGCGGCCGGCGTCGGAAAGCCTCAGCAACGGATCGACAGAGCGGATCATCCGCCAGGTGCCTGTGACGTTGACCGCCATGACTTTGTCGAAAACCTTGGCCTCGACATGGCCGATCGGGGCAATGACGCCCAAAACGCCGGCATTGGCCACCAGGATGTCGAGCTTGCCCCAGCGTTCGTGGATCGAGCCGCCGAGCCGGTCGATGCCGGCCATGTCGGTGAGGTCGAGCGGCACAAGGGTTGCCTTGCCGCCGGCTGCCTTGATCTCGTCGTCGAGTTCTTCAAGCCCACCGACTGTGCGCGCGACCGCGATCACATGGGCGCCGGCCGCGGCGAGCTGCCTGGCGGTGTTGTAGCCGATGCCGCGCGAAGCGCCGGTGACAAGGGCGATACGGCCGGAGAGGTCGGGGATGGTGGTCATGCAGGCACCCAATTCGAACTGGTCGATCCGCTGCCTGATAGGACGATTTTGTCTGGAACAAAACCCCGCAACGGAGATTGACCATCGACTTGGTGCCGCACCCCGTGAAATTTTCGGGCCTGAGGTGTCGGAATTGCCTGTAGTCGGGCGTCCTGGGTTGCTGCTATTCGCGGCCGTCCACGGGCAGGGCGAAAAACTCGCGCGGCAGGGCTTCATCTGGAAGAGCCAGGCGGTTTCCGCGAATTGATGCGGAAACCAGCCGACCTTATGAGGCGTGGTTTACAGTCCGCCTGTTGCCAGCAGCGACAAGGTGCGCACATTGTCGGCGCCATCGAAATCGGCGAGGCGGGTCGGATACTGCCCGGTGAAGCAGGCGTCGCAGAATTGCGGCTGTTCGTTGTCGCGGCTCGCTTCGCCAACGGCGCGGTAGAGGCCATCGATGGTCAGGAAGCCAAGCGAATCGACACGGATGAACTCGGCCATCTCTTCGATCGTCATGCGCGAGGCTAGAAGCTTCGACTTTTCCGGCGTGTCGACGCCGTAGAAGCACGAGGCGCGGGTGGGCGGCGAGGCGATGCGCATATGCACCTCCTTGGCACCCGCATCGCGCACCATCTGCACGATCTTCTGGCTGGTGGTGCCGCGCACGATGGAATCATCGACGAGCACCACGCGCTTGCCTTCGATCATGCGGCGGTTGGCGTTGTGCTTGAGCTTGACGCCCATGTGGCGAATGGAATCGCCGGGCGAAATGAAGGTGCGGCCGACATAATGGTTGCGGATGATGCCGAGCTCGAAGGGAATGCCGGCTTGCTGCGAAAAGCCGATGGCCGCGGGCGTACCGGAATCGGGCACCGGCACGACGATGTCGGCTTCAACAGGGCTTTCGATCGCCAGCTCAGCACCGATGCGCTTGCGCACCTCATAGACATTGCGGCCCTCGACCGAGGAGTCGGGACGGGCAAAATAGACATATTCGAAAATGCAAAAGCGCGACTTCTGCTGCTCGAACGGGAAGATGCTCTCGATGCCCTTGGAGGTGACGATAACCATCTCGCCGGGCTTGAGGTCGCGCACGAAACGCGCGCCGATGATGTCGAGCGCGCAGGTTTCCGAAGCAAGGATCCAGGCGCCGTCGAGATCGCCCAGCACCAGCGGGCGGATGCCGAGGGGATCGCGGCAGCCGATCATCTTCTTGGACGACATGGCGACGAGCGAGAACGCACCTTCGACCTGGCGCACCGCATCGATGAAGCGCGAATTAAGGTCGCGTTCCTTGGAGGTGGCGACCAGATGCAGGATGGTTTCCGTGTCGGAGGTCGACGAGAAGATCGAGCCCTGCTTCTGCAAAGCACGCTGCACGGTCATGGCATTGGTGAGGTTGCCGTTATGGGCGACCGCAAAGCCGCCATCGGCGAGTTCGGCAAAGAAAGGCTGGATGTTGCGCATGCCTGCACCGCCGGTGGTGGCGTAGCGGGTGTGGCCAATGGCGCGGTTGCCCTTGAGGCTGTCGATGACGCGCTGCTTGGTGAAGGTGTCGCCGATCAGACCGACATGGCGCTCGACGTGGAACTGGCTGCCGTCATAGCTGACGATACCCGCAGCCTCCTGGCCGCGATGCTGGAGCGCATGTAGCCCCAGCGTGACGATTGCCGCAGCGTCCTGCCGGCCAAAGATGCCGAAGACACCGCATTCGTCGTGGAAATGATCGTCAGCTTCCGCTGAAAGGGCGGTCGATGCGTCTGCCATGGGGCGAGGCCTCTCGTCGCAAAAACGCTATATAGTGCGAAGAGGCGGGAAGGGCAACGGAACTTCCCCGCCTCTCATACGATCGTTAGTTATTGGTCGGTGCCGGTTCGGCGGGCGTGTCCGCCTCGCCATCGGTCGGAGCGTCGGCAGGCGGCGTTGCCGTTCCTGCTTCTGGCTCTGCCCCTTGCGGCTTGAGCTTCTTGAGGATCGAGTTTTCCGGATCCTCGGGCAGCAGGTTTTCGATCGACGTGCCGATGCTTTCGAGCAAGGGCCGCGACTTGGCCTCGCTGACCCATGCCGGCGCATTGGTGCCAACGAGCCAGTTGAAAAACAAAAGCCCGACGGCAACGACCAGGACACCGCGCGCTGCACCGTAGAGGAAGCCGAGCGTGCGATCGAGCGCGCCGATGCGGCTGTCGATGATGAAGTCGGCGATCTTCATGGTGATGATGGTGACGATGATCAGCGCGACGATGAAGACGACGCCGGCGGCTGCGGCCATCGCGATCTTTTCATTGTCGATATAGGGCTGAACGTAAGGAATGACTGGCTTGTAGAAGAAGAAAGCAGCGGCAGCGGCAGCCGCCCAGGAGGCGACCGAAAGTACTTCGCGCGAAAAACCGCGTACCATGGCGAGCATCGCCGAAACCAGGGTGAAGCCGACCAGAATTCCGTCAAGCAGCGTAATCGGCATCGTGTCCACTCACTCCATGACGACGGTTTCAGGCCGTCTCTTCCGCGCGGCTTCGTTTTGTGCCGGCAATACGCGCCACCAGATCCGCCAATGCGGTCGGCTGGAACGATCCGGCTCCGAGTCCACCTGCGAGTTCCCCACTGCCGGAGGGCAGCACGGCCCTTCCGAAGCCCAACTTTTCGGCCTCTTTAAGGCGCTGCTGCGCATGCGCAACTGGCCTTACGGCGCCTGAAAGGCTGATTTCGCCGAAATAGACGCAATCAGCGGGCAGGGCAAGACCGGTGAGCGATGAAACCAGTGCGGAAGC
This sequence comes from Aminobacter sp. 01T433, assembly GCF_056398585.1. Taxonomy (NCBI): domain Bacteria; kingdom Pseudomonadati; phylum Pseudomonadota; class Alphaproteobacteria; order Hyphomicrobiales; family Phyllobacteriaceae; genus Aminobacter; species Aminobacter sp. 01T433. The sequence continues at coordinate 327,545 of NZ_JBFTPR010000003.1, read as the reverse complement.
CACCGCCAGATCGGCGGCCGGCTCGGAGATGCGGTAGCCGCCAGCGACGTTGAGATAGACATCGTGCTGGGCAAAGCGCACGCCGCAATGGGCCTCGAGCACGGCGAGGATCATCGACAGCCGAGACGAATCCCAGCCGACGACCGCGCGCCGCGGTGTGCCGAGCGAGGAGGCTGCGACGAGCGCCTGAATCTCGACCAGCACCGGCCTTGTGCCTTCCATGCCGGCAAAGACGGCGGCCCCCGGCGCCTTGGCATGGCGCTCGCCGAGGAAGAGTTCGGACGGATTGGCGACTTCGCGCAGGCCCTTGTCCGACATCTCGAAGACGCCGATCTCGTCGGTCGGGCCGAAGCGGTTCTTGACGGTGCGAAGGATGCGGAAATGGTGACCGCCTTCACCTTCGAAATAAAGCACGCCGTCGACCATGTGCTCGACGACACGCGGGCCAGCGATCTGGCCTTCCTTGGTGACGTGGCCGACGAGTACCACGGCCGCACCTGTCGACTTGGCATAGCGGATCATCGCCTGGGACGAGGCCCGCACCTGGGTGACAGTACCGGGCGCTGAATCGGCGAGATCGGTCCACAGCGTCTGGATCGAATCGATGATGACAAGATCCGGACGCTTGCCGTCGGCGATGGTGGCGAGGATGTCTTCGACATTGGTCTCGGCGGCAAGCTCGACCGGCGAGGTGGCGACGCCGAGGCGCTGGGCGCGCAGCCTGATCTGGGCGACCGCTTCTTCACCTGAGACATAGACGACGCGGTGGCCGCGCGATGCGAGGGCTGCGGCCGCCTGGGTAAGCAAGGTGGATTTGCCAATGCCCGGATCGCCGCCGATGAGCAGTGCGGAGCCACGCACGAAACCGCCGCCGGTGGCGCGGTCGAGTTCGCTGATGCCCGAGACGATGCGCGGCGCATCTTCAATATCGCCGTCGAGCGAGGTCAGCGTGACCGCGCGGCCCTTGCGCGCGCTCTTGAGCGCGCCAGGGCCTGAGCCGATGCCGCCCGCCGTGCCTTCTTCGACAAGCGTGTTCCACTCGCCGCAGGAATCGCATTTTCCGGCCCAGCGCTGGTGTGCTGAGCCGCAATTCTGGCAGATGAATTGGACGCGGTTTTTAGCCATGGGTGTGGGGATGCTTTTTTGCTGTCGAGGTAAGGCTCAAGGCGTCTGACAAGCCTACTCTTCTCCAAACCTGTCCGGCAGGTGATGCTCGGGTGCGAGGTCGAAGAAGCGGGTGAATTCGCCCTGGAAGCCGAGGCTGACGGTGCCGGTGGGGCCGTGACGCTGCTTGGCGATGATGACTTCGGCCTTGCCGCGCACATCGTTCATGTCGCCTTCCCACTTCAGGTAATCGTCGGTACCGGGCTTCGGCTCCTTGTTCTTGAGATAGTACTCTTCACGATAAACGAAGATCACGACGTCGGCGTCCTGCTCGATCGAGCCGGATTCGCGAAGATCGGAGAGCTGGGGACGCTTGTCGTCGCGGCTTTCGACCTGACGCGACAGCTGCGACAGCGCGATGATCGGAACGTTGAGCTCCTTGGCCAGCGCCTTGAGGCCGGTGGTGATCTCGGTGATTTCCTGGACGCGGTTCTGCGAGGATTTCGACGATCCCTGCATCAGCTGAATATAGTCGATGATGATGACGTCGAGGCCGCGCTGGCGCTTGAGGCGGCGGGCACGCGCGGCAAGCTGGGCGATGGAGATACCACCGGTCGAATCGATGAACAGCGGGATCTTCTGCAGCGTCTGGGTACAGCTGACCAGCTTTTCGAAATCGGCCTCGGTGAGATCGCCACGGCGAATCTTGGAGGAGGGCACTTCGGCCTGCTCGGAAATGATACGGGTGGCCAGCTGTTCGGACGACATTTCGAGCGAGAAAAAGCCGACGACACCGCCGTTTTCGGCCTTGAACGAGCCGTCGGCCTGCTGGGCCGGCACATAGGCGTGGGCGACGTTGAAGGCGATGTTGGTGACGAGCGAGGTCTTGCCCATGCCGGGGCGGCCGGCGAGCACGATCAAGTCGGAGGACTGCAGGCCGCCCATGCGGGCGTCGAGATCTTGTAGACCGCTGGCGACGCCGGAGAGATGGCCGTCGCGCATATAGGCGGCGCTGGCCATGTCGATCGCGGTCTTGACCGCGTCGGAGAAGCTTTCGAAACCGCCATCGTAGCGGCCGGTCTCGGCGAGTTCGAACAGGCGGCGCTCGGCATCTTCGATCTGCTCGCCCGGTGACATGTCGACAGGCGCGTCATAAGCGATGTTGACCATGTCTTCGCCGACGGTAATCAGCGCGCGGCGGGTGGCAAGGTCGTAGACGGCGCGGCCGTAGTCGGACGCATTGATGACGGTGACGGCATTCGAGGCGAGAGCGGCCAGATATTGCGAGACCGTCATGTCGCCGACCTTCTCGTCGGCAGGCAGGAAGGTCTTGATGGTCACCGGGTTCGCCATCTTGCCCATACGGATGAGCTCGGAGGAAACCTCGAAGATCTTGCGGTGCAGCGGTTCGTAGAAATGGGTCGCCTTGAGGAAGTCCGACACGCGGTAGAAGGCGTCGTTGTTGACCAGCATCGCGCCCAGCAGTGCCTGCTCGGCTTCGATGTTGTTGGGGGCTTCCCGGTAGAGTGGGGTTTCCGCCACCTCGAACTTGCGCGCTGCCTCAGCCAATGTCGTCCCCAATCTATTACCAAGCATCTCCAGTATCAGAGCCGGCCCGGCAATCGCAGTCTTTAGCGCCGCTAGCCACACGATCCCCGCTGTTCACAGGCGAACGTGAAATGTCAGGGAATGCGGTTGACGCGAATCGCGGTGAGTCTAACCGGTAACCGGCAGGAACAAAACAGGAATAAGGGGCAGTCACGCGCTTCGTGGCGCGAGCAGGATGATCGAGGCGCCGAGAATGCAGATGACGGCACCGATCATGTCCCAGCGGTCGGGCCGGATGCCTTCGGCGAGCCACAGCCAGCCGAGCGAAGCGGCGATGTAGATGCCGCCATAAGCGGCATAGGCGCGGCCGGCAGCGTTGGCCTCGACCAGCGCCAGAAGCCAGGCAAAGGCAATCAGCGAGAGCAGGCCCGGTGCGAGCCAGAGCGGCGACTTTTCAAGCCGCCACCAGGCCCAGAAGGCAAAGCAGCCAGCGATCTCGGCAAGGGCGGCGGCAGCGTAGATGGCATAGGTCATGAAAAAGGCCCGCGCGATTAGAGCGCCGCGCGTCCACTCGGACGCGCAAAGGACGCTCTAACAGTTAAAATTGGCAACGGGCCCATCTCCTACAATCGAGGTAGCGGAGGCAAGGGCGGAACCTACCCCTTGTCCGCCACTTTCCTGCGACGGCTGCTTTTGGCGGCAGGTTCGGTCTCGCGGTGCGCCAGCTCGTGCATGGCGAGCGCCTTTTCGCACTTGCCGATATAGTCGCGGGTCAATGGCAGCGTGTCGTTGCGGTGGGTGAGCTGGATCTGGAACACCATCAGGTCCTGCCAGCGGAAGGCAGCTTCGGACGCCGCGAGATAGAACTCCCACATCCGGCAGAAGCGTTCGTCATAGATCGCCCTGGCCTTGTCGCGGTTAGCCGCAAAGCGTTTGCCCCAATGCTTCAGCGTGTCGGCATAATGCAGCCTGAGGATCTCGACATCGGTGACCATCAGGCCAGCCTTTTCAATCGCTGGCAGCACCTCCGACAGAGCGGGAATATAACCGCCGGGGAAGATGTGCTTGCGGATGAAGGCGCTGGTCGAGGCAGGCGGGCCGGCACGGCCGATCGAGTGGAGCACCATGACACCATCGGGCTTCAGGCGCTTGGCGACGTTGTCGAAGAAGGTGCGGTAGTGGTTGACGCCGACATGCTCGAACATGCCGACGGAAACGATGCGGTCGAAGCGCTCGACCAGTTCGCGATAATCCCTGATTTCAAAATGGACGTGGCCATCCAGCCCTTCTTCATGCGCGCGCTCGGTGGCGACAGCATGCTGCTCGCTCGACAAGGTGACGCCGAGCACCTGGACCTCGAAGCTGCGGGCGAGATAAAGCCCAAGTCCGCCCCAGCCGGAACCGATGTCGAGCACCGATTGGCCCGGCTTCAACCGCATCTTGGCTGCGATATGCGCCTTCTTGGCGATCTGGGCCTCTTCCAGCGTCATGTCCGGATGGGCAAAATAGGCGCAGGAATATTGCATGTCGGTGTCAAGGAAGAGCCGGTAGAGATCACCCGACAGGTCGTAGTGCCGCTGGACATTGCGTTTGGCGCGCGCGGCAGTGTTAACCTGCTGGAAGCGCCGAAAGGCGAGCCTCACATTGTCGATCGCCTTGGTCCAGGCAGTGTCGATGCTGCCATTGCCGAGATTTTGGAAGACGACCCGCATCAGCCCGAGCACATCGCCGCCGACGATGTCGACATCGCCGTCCATATAGGCCTCGGGCAGGGCCAGCATGGGATCGAGCGCAATGGCGCTCTCGGCGCGCCGCGTCTTGATCAATAAATGCACCGGCTCGCCGGAACCGTCGCCGAATCGATGAGATCGCCCATTGGGGCCGGTGACTGTCAGATCGCCCGTGCGCACAAGCTTACCGACGATACGCTGCAACAACATGTTCATGGCGTGCTCGCGAAAGAGGTCAGTCCTGTAGTCCGATCTTGGAAGATAGTGACAGGGCTGACAAGTTCCACAAGCTGGCACAAAAAAAGCCCGGATGTTGCCATCCGGGCTTGGTCCAGAAAACTGGATAGAAAAGGCGTTGGCTGAAATCAGCCCTCGTCGCCTTCGTCTTCGTTCGGATCAAAGAAGCTGTCCGGACGGGCGTTTTCGTTGATGTCGTCGCCGTAGATGGCTTCAGCCGTGGTCAGCGTCTCGCCCTTCGTCTGGCGCTCGGCTTCTTCGGCCGTGCGTGCGATGTTCAGCGTGATGGTGACTTCGACTTCGGCGTGCAGCGCGATCGCCACATTGGTCAGGCCGATGTTCTTGATTGGCTGGTTGAGCTCGACCTGGTTGCGGGCAACCGTGAAGCCTTCGGCGATCAGAAGATCGGCGATGTCGCGGGTCGAGACCGAACCGTAGAGCTGGCCGGTTTCACCAGCCGAGCGCACGATCACGAAGGTCTTGCCGTCGAGCTTGTCGGCGACCTGCTGGGCTTCCGACTTGCGCTCGAGGTTACGGGCTTCGAGCTGAGCGCGCTGGCCTTCGAACTTCTTCCTGTTGGCCTCGTTGGCGCGGAGCGCCTTGCCCTTGGGCAGAAGGAAGTTACGGGCAAAGCCGTCCTTGACCTTGACGGTGTCGCCCATCTGACCGAGGCGGGAAATGCGTTCGAGGAGAATGACGTCCATTTTCCTGTCCTTTCGTTGGCTGCAAAGGCAGCGAATAAAATTCAACGGGCAAGGAAGCAGGGAAGGGCGGGTACCGCCGGTTTCGCTGTCCTGCCTGTCGTTGCGGCAGTTAGGGACTCTTGAGGAGACCCAACTCGGGATTTTGAGACTTAACCGGCCACGCCCGTCGCGGCAGGAAAATTCTGGCCCGGGCGACCAAACGCCCGGGCCAGAAACTAGATCACTTCACCACGTAGGGCAGCAGGCCGAGGAAGCGGGCGCGCTTGATCGCCTTGGCGAGTTCACGCTGCTTCTTCTGGCTGACGGCGGTGATGCGCGAAGGAACGATCTTGCCGCGCTCGGAAATGTAGCGCTGCAGCAGACGCACGTCCTTGTAGTCGATCTTCGGAGCGTTGGCGCCGGAGAACGGGCAGGTCTTGCGGCGGCGATGGAAGGGACGACGGGTCGGGATCTGATTGATGTCGACCATTATTCTGCACCCCCTTCAACACCTTCGCGCGGACGGCGCGGGCCACGATCACCACCGCCATCGCGGTCGCCGAAGCTGCGCGGGCCGCGATCACCACGGTCGCGGTCGCCGAAGCTGCGCGGACGATCGCCAAAGCCACCACGCTCGGAGCGCTCTTCGCGCTTCTGCATCATGGCGGAGACGCCTTCTTCATGCGCGTCGACCTTGATGGTCAGGAAGCGCAGAACGTCTTCGGACAGGCCCTGCTGGCGCTCGACTTCCTTGACGGCAGCCGACGGAGCAGTGATGTCCATAAGCGTGTAATACGCCTTGCGGTTCTTGTTGACGCGGTAGGTGAGGGACTTCAGTCCCCAGTTCTCAACCCGGCCAACCGACCCGCCTGCTGCAGTGATGATGCCCTTGTAGTGTTCGACAAGTGCATCGACCTGCTGCTGCGAGAGGTCCTGGCGGGCAAGAAACACATGTTCATAAAGAGCCATAGCTTTTGCCTTTCTTCGTTTCGATCTTCCGGTCCCGGCGGCTAGAGCCTCTGCGACCTCGCTGACCCTTCGAGGGCCTTACGGCCTCCTCAGGGGAAGAAAGGAGCACGACGAGACGGTCGAGAGCGGAGACACGGGAGGCGGAAGCGTTTTCGCTTCACACGGCGACTTTCAAGAAAGCCTCCGGCCCTCCGTTCAGCCCCCAGCTGGGACCGGCAGATGGCGGGCGTCTACATGCTAAGTGCGGCCAAGGCAAGGGGCGGGGCCAAAAATCCCGCCGAAATCGGCCATTTGCCTGGGTTTTTCGCGGCTCAGCCGAGTGCCTCGGGTTGCAGGAAAAGCGGCGAGCGGGTGCGGTCGGCAACGACCTTGTCGACCGTCTCAGGGAAGAAGCCCTTGGCGCCGCGGCGCTTGCCGAACATCATGTCGTATTGCAGCCAGCGGAAATCGCGGATCGCCGGGTCGAGCTGCTTTTCGCGTGACCAGTCGAACACCGACTCGCCTTCGCGCGGCAGCAGCACGTTGCGATCGACGACCCGGAACCGGTCATGCAGGTCGCCAAGGAAGCCGGTGTAGTAGGGGTGGCTGATGCCGGCGGTCTCGAGCACATGCAGCGGCAGGAAGGCCGGGCTGATCGAGCCGATGTCGCGCGCGGGACCTGTGCGGTTCGACCACACCACCAGCGGCGTTTCGTGCTGGACCAGCATCTCGCCGATCGCCGCCTTGCGCTTGGCCACCGGCTCTTTCATGAAGCCGGTCTCGACATAGACGGGCCCGAGCGGTGGCAGGTGGTCGCCGAAGAAGGCGATCACGGTCGGGCGCTCGCGTTTGCTCGCCCAGTCCATCAGCCGCTTGAGGCCGCGGTCCGCGTCGGAAGCGCCCTCGGCATAGGTCAGGATCGAATCGCGTGCCCACTGTGTCGTTGCGGCCTCGACCTTGTGGGTCGTGTCGCTGTAGCGGTTCGGCTCGTAAGGGCCGTGGCTCTGCAGGGAGACCGCAAAGAAGAAGAACGGATGCTCGGTCGCATCGGCCTCGCGGATGATCTCTTCCATCAAGGCGGCGTCGGATGCCAGCGGCCCGCGCTTTTCGAGCGGCGGCAGGTTTTCTTCCGACATGAACTTGTCGAAGCCGAAGGCCTGGTAGACAGGCGCGCGATTCCAGAACCAGCTGCCGAACGGATGGATGGCGCGGGTCTCGTAGCCTTCGCTCTTGAAGAAGGTGGCCAGCGAAGGCACCGGCGCGCGGACATATTGCTGGTAGGGGATGGAGCCGGCCGGCAGGAAGGCGTTGGAGAAGCCGGTCAGCGCCTCGAACTCGACATTGGCGGTCATGCCGCCGAATTCGGGCGAAAAGACATGGCCCGACTGCGAAGCGCGTGCGTTCTTTATCGGATCGGGTGTGATCGATACGCCAGGCAGAAGCGTCGGATCCCAGAAGGATTCGCTCATCACGATGATGACGTCGGGCTTTTCCTCGGGCAGGGCCGCGACAGCCTGTTCAGGCCGGGCAATGGCGTCGATCGCTTTTTCGGAATAGCCCTCCGGCGCCTTGACCTTGGCCATCGGTACATTGAGCGCGAAGGCGATGGCAAAGCCGTTGGAGGCGTAATTTTCCTTCTGGTCCCACATCATCGGGATGATCTGGAGGCGGTCGCGCGTCCACGAGAAGGTCGCGTAGTCCATGATCGAGACAAAGAAGGCGAGGGTCGGAATGGCAATGGCCAGACGCGAGACGCGTGCCCAAAGCGTCAAGGTCGGCATGCGGCGGCGCCAGTAGCGCCAGGCCAGCACAAGCAGCGAGATGCCCACGATCAAGCCGACGGCAATGCCGATGCCGGCCAGCGGCCGCTCACGAACGAGCAGCGGCATCAATTCGACGATCTGGCGGGCGTAGAGGAAATCTGTCGGGTAGAGCGGGTCGCCGAGATAGAGCGATTTCTGATGGCCGACGAAGGCGAGCACAAGTGCGACGGGGGCAACGATCAACAGGCCGTTGTAGGGCCGGCCCAGGAGTGCATCGAGAGCGATGATCAAAAGGGCAAACAGTGCGACCGTCGTCCAGCTCGGCTTGAACGGCTGCTGGAAGAAGTTGAGGGTGTCGACGAAGGAGCCGCGCGCGACCAACTCGATGGCAAAGACCAGCACCGCCGAAACGGCGAGGGTGACCATCACCGAGCGCAACACGCACAAGGTATAGGCACGCCGGCCACGTGCTTGCGCGGCCTCGTTTTCGTCATCTCTGACGACGGCCTTGCCGTCCGCCAATAGCTTTGCCAACTCAACTTCCCCGGAGCCTCGACAGCGGCATCACGCAACTGTCACAAAACGGTCATCGAAAACCTAGCGCATATGGCAAAATTGAGAAGGATGGGGCAAACAAAAGGTGTTTCGTATTAATCATCTGTGATTATTTGCCCCAGCGGGGTCCTAAAGCCCTCAAGACTTGACTTCACGGTATCCATTGCGCCAGAGGCACAACGATATGGCGTGCTGCTTGTTCCCGAACGTGCAAGGGCGCTCCACGTGATAAGTCTGCGCCTCGCACCCGGTGAAACCGATTCCGGTTCGGGCCGATGCGGCAAGTAGCCAGGAGACCAACATGGCCGTTGCATTCACTTTCCCCGGGCAGGGCAGCCAGGCCGTCGGCATGGGCAAGGAACTCGCCGATGCTTTTCCCGAAGCGCGCCGCGTGTTCGAAGAAGTCGATGATGCATTGGGCGAAAAGCTTTCGAAGCTGATCTGGGAAGGTCCTGAAGAGACGCTGACGCTGACGGCCAACGCCCAGCCGGCGCTGATGGCGGTGTCGATGGCTGCCTTCAGGGCGCTGGAATCGCGCGGCCTGTCGCTCAAGGACAAGGTTTCTTATGTCGCGGGTCACTCGCTCGGCGAATATTCGGCACTTGCTGCCGCAGGCTTTGTTTCGGTCGCCGACGCGGCGCGCCTGCTGCGCATCCGCGGCGACGCCATGCAGGCGGCGGTGCCGGCCGGGCAGGGTGCGATGGCTGCGATCATCGGACTGGAGCAGGTCGATGTCGACGCGGCCTGTGCCGAAGCTGCCCAGGGTTCGGTGTGCCAGATCGCCAACGACAATGGCGGCGGCCAGCTGGTGATCTCAGGCGAGAAGGCAGCCGTCGAACGCGCCGCCAAGCTTTGCACCGAAAAGGGCGCCAAGCGCGCCCTGATGCTGCAGGTCTCAGCGCCTTTCCATTCGGCGCTGATGGCACCGGCGGCTGAAAAGATGCGCGAAGCACTCGCCGGCGTGAAGAAGCATGCGCCGATCGTTCCGGTTGTCGCCAACGTCTCGGTTCAGCCGATCACCGACCCCGAAGAGATCGCCGCCCGCCTCGTCGAGCAGGTCACTGGTCGCGTGCGCTGGCGCGAGACGGTCGAATGGTTCGGCAACAACGGCGTCACCACACTTTACGAAGTGGGCGCCGGCAAGGTGCTGTCGGGCCTCGCCCGCCGCATCAACAAGGACATCGCAACGGCTGCGGTCAACAACCCGGCCGACATCGACGCGGCAATCGCCGCACTCGTCTGAACAATTCAATCGACCCGCCCGTGAAGGGCGATCTCTGAAAGGGATTGAAAAAATGCTCGATCTGACCGGCCGCAAGGCACTCGTCACCGGCGCATCCGGGGGCATCGGCGAAGAAATCGCCCGCATCCTCCACAAGCAGGGCGCCATCGTTGGCCTGCACGGCACACGCGTTGAAAAGCTCGAGGCCCTGGCCAGCGAGCTTGGCGACCGCGTGAAATTGTTCCCAGCCAATCTCGCCGACCGCGACGAGGTCAAGGCACTGGGCCAGAAGGCCGAGGCCGATCTCGAAGGCGTCGATATCCTGGTCAACAACGCCGGCATCACCAAGGACGGCCTGTTCGTGCGCATGTCCGACGCCGACTGGGACAGCGTCATCGAGATCAACCTGACGGCGATGTTCCGCCTGACGCGCGAGCTGACGCACCCGATGATGCGCCGTCGCCATGGCCGCATCATCAACATCACCTCGATCGTCGGCGTCACCGGCAATCCCGGCCAGACCAATTATTGCGCCTCCAAGGCGGGCATGATCGGCTTTTCCAAGTCACTCGCCCAGGAGATCGCGACCCGCAACATCACCGTCAACTGCGTCGCCCCCGGCTTCATCGAATCGGCAATGACCGAGAAGCTCAACGACAAGCAGAAAGAGACGATCATGGCTGCGATCCCGGCCAAGCGCATGGGCACCGGCAAGGAAGTAGCTTCGGCAGTCGCTTATCTTGCTTCGGACGAAGCAGCTTATGTCACCGGCCAGACAATCCATGTAAATGGCGGCATGGCGATGATCTGATAGACGCAATAGGCCGGGATAACCGGCCCTTTTGCCTTGGACGCGGTGAAGTTTTCGTGTATTGCCGCGCTCCATCAGGTGGCCGGGCCGAAACCGGACCGCCACCCGAGCGCTTGGGAAAGCGCAGATTACAGCTTGATTAGCGGCAATCCGCCCGCTAACGAAGACCTAACAAACATCAGACTGAGGATGCCCACATGAGTGACACCGCAGAGCGCGTCAAGAAGATCGTCATCGAACATCTTGGCGTTGACGCCGACAAGGTGACTGAAGCTGCAAGCTTCATCGACGACCTGGGCGCGGACAGCCTCGACACGGTCGAGCTCGTTATGGCGTTCGAAGAAGAATTCGGCGTCGAAATTCCTGACGACGCGGCCGAAACCATCCTCACCGTTGGCGACGCCGTGAAGTACATCGACAAGGCTTCGGCCTGAGCGATCGCGAATTGTCAGGGATGCCTGCGATGAGGCGTGTGGTCGTCACGGGCCTTGGCCTGCTTTCACCGTTCGGCATGGGCTATGAGCACGGCTGGAAAGAGCTTCTTTCCGGTCGTAGCGCCGCGAGGCGTATCTCGGAGTTCGAGGTCGAAGATCTCCCCTGCAAGATCGCCAACGTCATCCCCAGGGGTGACGGGAGCGACAATACCTTCAATCCCGAAGCGGTCCTTGAGCACAAGGAACTGCGCAAGATCGGCGACTTCATCCTTTACGGGATCGCGGCCGCCGACGAGGCATTGAAGGATTCGGGCTGGCAGCCCAAGACGCCGGACGAGCAAAACGCAACCGGCGTCATGATCGGCTCGGGTATCGGCGGCATTGACGGCATTGCCGAAAACGCGCTGATCCTCAAGGAACGCGGCCCGCGCCGCATCAGCCCCTTCTTCATTCCAGGCCAGATCATCAATCTGGTTTCGGGCCAGGTTTCGATCCGGCACGGGCTTAAGGGCCCGAACCATGCCGTGGTCACCGCCTGCTCGACCGGTGCGCACGCCATTGGCGATGCAGCCCGCCTGATCATGTTCGGCGATGCCGACGTGATGCTGGCCGGCGGTGCCGAAGCGCCTGTGACGCGCCTCTCGCTTGCCGGCTTTGCGGCTTGCCGGGCGCTGTCGACCGACCGCAACGACGAGCCCGAGAAGGCCTCGCGTCCTTATGACCGCGACCGCGATGGTTTCGTCATGGGCGAGGGAGCCGGCGTTGTCGTTCTCGAAGAGCTCGAGCACGCCAAGGCGCGCGGTGCCAAGATCTACGCCGAAGTGGTTGGCTACGGCCTGACCGGTGACGCTCATCACATCACCGCTCCCGCCGAAGACGGCGACGGCGCCTTCCGCTGCATGACGGCCGCCCTCAAGCGCGCCAACCTGTCGCCGGCGGATGTCGACTACATCAACGCCCATGGCACGTCGACCATGGCCGACACGATCGAACTGGGTGCTGTCGAACGCCTCGTCGGCAACGCTGCCTCCAAGGTTTCGATGTCGTCGACCAAGTCGTCGATCGGCCATCTGCTTGGTGCTGCCGGTGCCGCGGAAGCGATCTTTTCGATCCTCGCCATTCGCGACAATATCGCGCCTGCGACCATCAATCTCGATAACCCCGAGCGTGAAACCGCGATCGATCTCGTGCCGCACAAGCCGCGCGCCCGTCAGATCGATGTCGCCCTGTCGAACTCCTTCGGTTTCGGCGGAACCAACGCATCGCTGGTCTTCCAGCGCTATAACGGCTGATCGCCTGTGGGCAGGGGGCCCTTTAGGGGCCCTTTGCCGTGATTTCTGCCACATTCGGGCCTAGTCTCCCGGCGGGGATTCGACGCAAGAGGAAGTGGCGAGGCAAGATGAGCATCAATACGCCAGATCAGGGGCAAGGCGCGCCGCGCGCTGCAAATCCGATCGTTCCAAAGACCGCGCAGGAAGCGCTGCGCCCCGAAATCGGGACGCCGCCGCCCAAGCGTTCGCGCGCTTCTCGCAACCAGATCGTCGTGTTCATGAATTTCATGATGTCGACGGCGGTGCTTGTGATGCTGGCTGGTGGTGCAGCACTTTATTTCGGCAAGCGGGAATTCAACGGCGAGGGCCCTTCGTCGACTCCCACGACATTCCTGGTCAAGGAAAAGACCGGCGTGCAGGATATCGCCGACCAGCTTGAGCGACGCGGTCTGGTCAGCGATGCCCGGATCTTCCGCATGGGGGTGCGCGCCTATGGCAATGACGGCTCTCTCAAGGCCGGCGAATATGAGATCGCGGCTGGTGCTTCGATGCACGAGATCATGGAGCTGTTGAAGAGCGGCAAGTCGGTGCAGTATTCGCTGACGATCCCAGAAGGGCTGACCGTCGAGCAGGCCTGGAAACGTATCGCCGAACAAGAAGCGCTCAGCGGCGACATGCCGGCCGAGATGCCGGCCGAGGGCACGCTTGCGGCCGACACCCAGCGCTTCACGCGTGGACTGACGCGCCAGCAGATCGTCAACAAGATGCTGGCCGACCAAAAGGAACTGGTCGAGACCATCTGGGCGCGCCGTTCACCGGACCTGCCGATTGCCGATGTCAACGAGTTCGTGACGCTGGCCTCCATCGTCGAGAAGGAAACCGCTCGCGGCGACGAACGCTCGCGCGTGGCGGCCGTGTTCATCAACCGGCTCAACAAGGGCATGCGGCTGCAGTCTGACCCGACGATCATCTACGGCATCTTTGGCGGCAAGGGTAAGCCGGCCGACCGGCCAATCTTCCGCTCCGACATCGACAAGCCGACCCCTTACAATACCTATACCATCAAGGGACTGCCGCCGACGCCGATCGCCAATCCGGGCAAAGCCTCGTTGGAGGCTGTGGCCAACCCGTCCAAGACCAAGGATCTCTACTTCGTTGCCGATGGTTCGGGCGGGCACGTCTTTGCCGAGACGCTCGACGAGCACAACGAAAACGTCGCGCGCTGGCGTGCTTTCCAGCGCAAGGTCGTCGAGGACGAGAAGGCGGCTGATGAAGCCGATCCGGCCAAGAAAGACCCAACGACCACCAACACTGTCAAGAAGTAACCAAGCCCGTGCATGACCCCGAAAATCGGAATCGATTTTCGGAAAGGATCATGCACAGATTGAAAGTGTTACAGTATCCTCTGCGCCATTCGGACGCGCTGCGCTGTAAAAACAGGAATTCGCTGCTAGATGAACCTGCAAAGCATGACAGGCTTCGCCCGCGTAGCGGCGGAGCATGACGGAACGGCGATCGCCTGGGAGGTGAAGTCGGTCAACGGCAAGAGCGTGGAAGTGCGCTTGCGCCTGCCGCAGGGCTTCGAACGGCTGGAGCCTTTGGTCAGGCAAGCCATCCAGAAGCGCTTTTCGCGCGGCAATGTGCAAGCGACCCTGACTGTCAGCCGCACCGGCGGTTCGATGGTGCAGCCGGTGATCAACGAAGTGTTCCTGCGCGACGTTGCCGAGTTGGCAAACCGCCTCGTCAAGCAATATGGCACAGCCCCTGCCAGTGCAGACGGGCTGCTTTCGCTGCGCGGTGTGTTCGACGTGCCTGAGGCGGTCGAGACCGAAGAACAGCGTGCGGCGATCGATGCGGTGACCATGAATTGCCTGGAAGCCGCGCTTGCCGGGCTCGTTGAGGCGCGCAAATCCGAGGGCGAGGCGCTGCGAGGCCTGCTGTCGGGTCACATCGCGACCATCGAGACGCTGACGCTGCGTGCCGAGGCCGATCCGTCGCGCGAGCCTGCCCAGATCCGCCAGCGCCTGGCTGAACAGGTGCGCCTGCTGCTTGAGGCATCGCCGGCACTCGATGAGACGCGGCTCAACATGGAAGCGGCGTTTTTGGCGACCAAGGCCGATATCCGCGAGGAGATCGACCGGCTGAAGACACACGTCACCTCCGGGCGGGCGTTGATCTCGGGCGGCGGTGCGATTGGCCGCAAGCTCGATTTTCTGGCGCAGGAATTCAATCGCGAATCGAATACTCTGTGCTCGAAGTCGAACGCCGCCACGGTGACCGCCATCGGGCTGGAACTGAAGGCCGTGGTCGATCAGTTTCGCGAACAAGTACAGAATCTGGAGTAGCGCATGAGCGCAGAGACCCCCTCAATTGCCATCAAGCGGCGCGGCCTGATGCTGGTGTTGTCGTCGCCTTCTGGCGCGGGCAAGTCGACAATCTCGCGCAACCTCATCGAAACCGACCCGGAATTGCGGCTGTCGGTGAGTGTCACCACCCGTCCACGTCGCGGCAGCGAGATCGACGGTGCCCATTATCACTTCACCACCAAGCGCGAGTTCGAGCTCTTGCGCAACAACGACGCGCTGCTCGAATGGGCGGAAGTCCACGGCAATTTCTATGCGACTCCGCGAGAGCCGGTCGAACTGGCGATGTCGCAGGGGCGCGACATGCTGTTCGATATCGACTGGCAGGGTGCAAAGCAGCTCAAGGAGAAGATGCGTGGCGACATTGTCTCGATCTTCATCCTGCCGCCATCCATGGGCGAATTGAAGGGCCGCCTGAAGCGCCGGGCCGAAGACCAGGATGCGGTGATCGAAACGCGGCTCAAGAACGCCCGCGACGAGATCGAGCACTGGGGCGAATACGATTACGTCGTGATCAATGACGATCTCAACCGCGCCTTTGGCGAAGTGCGGGCGATCGTGGCCGCCGAACGCCTGCGCCGCGATCGCAGGCCGGGCCTGTTCGATTTCGTTTCGAAATTGCTCGACGAAAAGGTTTGAGGCAGGCGGCCCTTACCCAAAGGGTAAGGGCCAGCTAACGCTCAGACAGCCTTTGCCAGCGCAACGAATTCCTCGACGCTGAGGGTTTCGGCGCGGCGCGTCGGGTCGATTCCGACGGTTTCCAGCAGCTTTTCACCGCCCATGCTTTTAAGGCTCTGGCGCAGCATCTTGCGGCGCTGGCCAAAGGCCGCCTCGGTGACGCGGCCAAGTACCTTCACATCGGCCGGCAGCGGCACCATGCGTGGCTCCAGATGGACCACCGACGAGGTAACCTTGGGCGCCGGCGTAAAGGCCTGCGGCGGCACGTCGAAGGCGATGCGGGCGTCGGTGCGCCAGCCGGCGAGAACGCCGAGCCGGCCAAAGGCCGAACTCGCCGGACGCGCCACGATACGCTCGGCGACCTCGCGCTGGAACATCAAGGTCAGCGACTGATAAAATGGTGGCCAGGTCTCGACGGTGAGCCAGCGGACGAGCAGTTCCGTGCCGATATTGTAGGGCAGGTTGGCGACGATCTTTGTCGGCTCGCCGTTTGCCAGGGCTGCAAAGTCGGTTTTCAGGGCATCGCCCGACACAACTTCCAATCGGCCGGGATAATGGTCGGAGATTTCGGCCAGTGCTGCCAGGCAACGTTCGTCGCGTTCGATGGCGATGACGCGCTTTGCGCCATGCATCAGAAGTGCGCGGGTCAGCCCGCCCGGGCCAGGCCCAACCTCGATGACGGTGACGCCGGTGAGATCGCCGGCAGCACGCGCGACCTTGCCGGTGAGGTTAAGGTCGAGCAGGAAATTCTGGCCGAGCGTCTTCTTGGCCTGGAGGCCGTGACGTTCGATGACATCGCGCAACGGCGGCAGGCCATCGATGCTGGTGACGGCTGAACTCATGATGTTTTGGCTTCCACGTCGGCGAGCTGGCGCGCCAGCTTCAGTGCAGCGATCAGGCTGTCAGGCCTTGCAATACCCTTGCCGGCAATGTCGAAAGCGGTGCCATGGTCGGGCGAGGTTCGGATGAAGGGCAGGCCGAGCGTGACGTTGACCGTCTCGTCGAAGGCCAGTGCCTTGGCAGGGATCAGCGCCTGGTCGTGATACATGCAGATGGCAGCGTCATAGCCTGCGCGCGCGCGGGCATGGAACATGGTGTCGGCGGGCAGGGGGCCGAATGCGTCGATGCCTTCCGCCTTGAGTGCTTCCACGGCTGGCCGGATGACACGTTCGTCCTCGTGGCCCATGGCTCCGCCTTCGCCGGCATGCGGATTGAGCCCCGATATGGCGATGCGCGGCCTGGCGATGCCGAAGCGGGTGCGCAGGTCGTGCGCGGTGATGCGAACGGTCTCGACGATGGCAGCCGTGGTCAGCGCCTTGGGCACTTCAGCCAGAGCAATGTGGATGGTCACCGGCACGGCGCGCAGGTCTGGTCCGGCCAGCATCATGACCGGTGTCAATTCGGCGCCGGTCTTCTGGCTGGCCAGATAAGCGAGATATTCGGTGTGGCCGGGAAAGCGGAAGCCGGCGTCATAGAGCGGCTTCTTGGCGATCGGGCAGGTGACGACGGCTGCCGCACGGCCTTCGAAGGTGTCGGCGACAGCGCGGTCGATCGCCTCGATGATGCCGGCTGCGTTGCGCTTGTCCGGCTGGCCAGGTGCGTCGATCAGAGACGTTGCGAGTGGCACGACCGGCAGGGCATTGGCAAAGAGGTGTGCAGCCCCGGCTGGATCGGTCTCGGCGATAGCAAGGTCCATGCCCAGGGCTTTGGCGCGCGCGACAACAAGCGCTGGGTCGGCGAGAAGATAAAAGGCCGGTACCTTCGCTTCGTTGCGCAGGCGCCACGCGGCGATCGCGATTTCAGGGCCGATGCCGGAGGGGTCGCCCGACGTCAGCGCCAGCGGGACGCTACGGGAATCCACGACCTAGCGCGTTACGATGCGAGCAACTTTCCGCAGCTCGGCAATGTACTTCTTGTTGAGCTCGTCGGCCTTTGCGTTGTCGCCCTTGCCTGCGTCTTCCGCCTGGAAGACCATCTGGGCAACCTTGTCGTCGGAAACTTCGCGGGCGCTGCAAACGCCGATGAATTCGACGCCGCGATCGGTCTCGCGCACCTGCGTCGCACCGCCTGCCTTGAGCTTCTTGATGTCTTCGGCCCACTCAGGCGGCAACTGGGGTGCAAGCACGCGCCCGAGATCGCGGACGGTCACATCGAGCAGGCCCTTGGCAAACTCACGCGTCTGTTCGCAGCCATTGAAGCGGCCGCGCATGGCCTGGGCATCACGCTTGCGCTTTGCGATCGAGCCGCGCTCGGAGGCGGGTACGACGAAGATCACCTGCTGCAGCATGTATTCAGTGGCGCTGGGCTTGGCTCCGCCCTGCTGCAGCATGCGGCGCACGGCGTCCTGCTCGGTGGTGCCGCCGCCGCCCTGCTCGGCGCGGAAACGCGAGCTGAGCGCCTGGTTCCAGCCCATCTGGGCGCGGATATATTCCTTGAAGTGGCTGCTGGTCACGCCGGCCTTTGCCAGGATCTCGTCCATCTGGGCGGGCTTGAGCTTGTTGGAGCCAGCGAAGCGCGCATAGGCATCCTCGACCTGCTTGTCGGAGATGCGGATGTTGAGGCGCTTCATCTCGCCCAGACGCAACGTCTGTTCGATCATTTCCTCGTTGGCATCGCCCTTGCGTTTCTGCAACTTGAGAAAGGCGGCCCGACGCTGGATATCGTAGCTGGTGATCGGCACATCATTGACGACGTACTTGATTTCGCTGGCCTGAGCCTGCGGCGCATAGGCGGTCATTGAAACCGACGTCGCCGCCACGAGCAGAGCAAAGCCTGCCGAAAAGAGGTACTTCCGCATGGAAAAAGTCCCGTTCAAACCCCAATCCGAGCTTCGCCCGGACGTTATTGCCCCGTAAATGGCCACTTTATGCGGCAAAACGATGTCGGGCCGCCCCCAAACGCCGTTCCTATGCCGATCCTAGAAGGCGTTTGTTGCCGTGCCGAAATCACCGATCGTGCGGAACGAGATGTTGAAGCCGACAGTGCGGGTGACATCGTCCGGATCGTTATGATCGCGGCTTTCCGCATAGGTCATCATGTAGGTGAAGCACTCGTCGTCATACGCAAAGCCAAGGCCGCTTTGGACGAGCAGATCGTTCTGGATGTCGTACGTGCCGGAGCCGAAGCCGCGCCAATTGTCGTTGAAACGAGCTGTGGCGCCGAGCGTGACTTCATGGCGGTCGGTGGGAAAACCGTAGAGCGGCTGCGCCTCGACGAAGGCATATCGTGCCGAAACAGCGAGTGGACGGGCGTCCAGGCCGACCTTGAACTCGGCGCGTCTTACGTCGAGTGATTGCTCGTCGAAGCGGCCGCTGACCGAAGCGGAGAAACCATTCGGGCTGGCGATGCCGGCAAGGGCGACGTAATCGGACGTGTCGGTTTCCAGGCCTGAAAAGGCGCCCGCATTGACGAGATCAGGGGCGGCAAACGAGTTGTCGCCAGCAAGCTGATAGGACTGGCCGGCGAGCGCGTTGGTGGTCCAGCCATTGTTGAAGCTGCCGGAGTAGCGCAAGCCGAGATTGGCGCGCGTGCCGCCTTCCATGCGGTCGTAGCCCGAGAACTTGTCGCGCTCAAATAGAGACGTGGCGTCGAAGACGAAGCTCTGGGCATCCTCGTTGGGGATGCCGAGTCCACCGACATGGCTCTCGCTCGGGCGAGCGAACAGCTGCGCCATAGGCTCAAGCACATGGGTCGAACTTGTCGACGAGAACAATACCGGCCAGCGCAATTCGAGGCCGAGTGTTGCCATATAGCGGAACAGGGACGAGCGGACGTCGTCTGCGACGTTGATCTGCGGGTTTGCAGCCATCGTGTTGATGGCGTTGAGCGAATCTGCCGATGCGTTGAGATAGCTGCCGTCGCCGCGGAACGCGAGTAACGGCGTGACCAGCAGGCCGCCATCGGTGGTGATCGTGCGCTTCCACTCGGCTTCGGCGGTCAAGCGGCCGGACGAGCTTTCGAGGCCGTGGATGGTCGGCCCGTTTGCGGCAGCCAACGCCGAATCGAGTTCCGAGCGCTGGAGGACGCGCGCATTGACGTCGAATGACAGTTCGCCGCCAGCCACCGGCATATCAGGGATATAGGCGTAGTCGAGCGTCGGCAGCACCCAGGGCTGCTTGTCGGCTCGAGCCGAGGGATCGCTGTCGAGCACCTCTTCCTGAACGTCGAAGCGCATGGCGCGCAGGTCGAAATAATTACGGTTGTTCAGGCCGGTGAGATAGACTTCCGAGCGATGCGTGCTGTCGGAAAAACCATTGATGCTGTAAGTGCGCGAAAAATTCTTGTCGGTCTGGGCGAGAATATCCCAACCGAACGCCCATCGCGGATTGAGGTCGAAACGGCCTTTCGTGCCGACCATGCCGCGCAGCTTGTTCGGATCGCCGACAGGCCCGCTGTCGACGGTGTTGACGTCGAACTTGTCCGGATTCATCTGGTGGATGCCGGCGATCTTGAGGGTGTACCCGCCGTTGTTGAAGCGCTGGCGCCATTCAGCCTCGCCGAGGAAGCCTTGCTTCGTGAAGCCGGTACCTGTGACGGTGAGGTCATAAGTCGGCGACAGAGCGAAGTAGTAAGGGATGGAAAGACCTGCGCCGAGGTCGCTCTTGAATTTGAGACCCGGCATCAGGAAGCCGCTCTTGCGCTTGACCGTCGGGTCGGCGATTTCGAAGGCTGGCAAGAAGGCGATGGGGAAGCCGAAAAACTCGAAATTCGAATTCTCGAAGCGCACGGTCTTCTTCTGGCCGTCCCAAATGATCTTCTGCGCCTTGACGCGCCAGATCGGTGCCTTGTCAGGCGTTTTTTCGCAAGGTGCGCAGGCCGTGTATACGCCGTTATTGAACGTAGTCAGCACACCGCCTTCGCGCTTGGCGCTTTCAGCGGCGAAATAGGTCTTGTCGACGGTTTCGACGCGCAGCGCGTTGACGAAGCCGTCAGCGAAGTCGTCGGTGATGTCGATTTCTTGCGAGAAGATCTTGGTGCCGTCGGCATTGACGATTGCGACATTGCCGCTGGCAACCAGGCGCGATGTCTTGCGGTCATAGGTGACGCGCTGGGCGACGAGGCGGTTGCCGGCATAATCGATCTGCACGCCGCCGACGGCGGTC
This sequence comes from Aminobacter sp. 01T433, assembly GCF_056398585.1. NCBI lineage: Bacteria > Pseudomonadati > Pseudomonadota > Alphaproteobacteria > Hyphomicrobiales > Phyllobacteriaceae > Aminobacter > Aminobacter sp. 01T433. Next base: position 307,096 of record NZ_JBFTPR010000003.1, on the reverse strand, counting down.
ACCGTCTGAACGTCATTGTCGTAGACGAGCGTGTCCGCCTCAAGCAGCATCTGCGAGCCTTCGGGCACGCTGGGTGCGAGGTCGGCGACGGTTTGAGCGAACGCTGGAGCGAGCGGAAGCGCGCACGCGAACAGAGATGCGAGCGCGGTCGCACCGAAAAGGCGTGCCCTAAGGGCCGTCCTGCGGCTGGCCATTACGCCCCTCACTAACCGTCCTCCTTGTAGAGCAGGAAAGTCACCCCGAAAAACATTGCTACGACAACTGGAAGCCACGCCGCAATATAAGTCGGCACGAATCCCGCATTGCCAAATGCTTTGACCAGAACCGAAACGACATAAAGCAGAAAGCCAGCGAGGACGCCACCCAGAATCATCGTTGCTGACTGCCCCATCCTCGCAAATTGCATCGACACTGTTGCAGCAATGAGAGTCATCGCAACCAGAAGGAAGGGAAGGGCGACAAGTGAATGAAATTGCATGGCGAATGCATTTGCCCTGAGGCCGAACGAGCGCGCAATTTCGATCTTTGCAGGCAGTTGGAAGAATGGAATCGTTTCCGGTCGCGCCAGTCGTTCCTGCACGAATTCCGGCTTCAGATTGGTTGGTACCTGGTCGGTTTTTTCCGAGGTGAAATTCTCGGCGCCCTTCATGCTGCGGACGTTGACGAGTTCCCAATGGCCTTCCCGCAGATAGGCTCGTTCGGCATCCTTGCGCTCGACCATGTTACCGTTCGAGTCGAAGATGAAGAACACCGCGTCAGCGAGTTCCAGGCCCTGGTTGAGGACCGCACGAGCGCCGATGATGACTTCGGTGCCGTTAGCTTTCTGCCGCAGCCATGGTGCCGAGAATGCCGAAACCGAATTCGACTGGCGCGAGCGCAGCTCGGATTCGATGTTTTCGGCACGTGAAAAACCGTGCGCTGCGATAGGGTTGAGGATGCCGACGGTGATCATGCCGAAAATCAGGGCGCCGATGCAGCAGGGCAGCAGGAACTGCCATGCCGAAATGCCGGCGGCGCGCGCGATGACCAGCTCGTAGCGACGGTTGAGTGACACAAGTGTCGCCATGGCGCTGAATAGAGCCACGAACGGCACTGTCTGCTGCATGATCATCGGCACGCGAAGTGCCGACACGGTAAGGGCCATGCTGAACTTGAATCCCGGCAGGCTGCCGACATTGCTGGAGAATTCAGTGACGTCGATGATGAAGATCAGCGCGAAAATGCCGATGAAGAACCATGTCGTGATGACGGCATAGCGGACCAGGAAATAGCGCCCGAGCGTCCAGCCCATCATGCCGCTCCCTGGCCGGAAGCGCCGCCGCCGAGCCGCAGGCGGAACGCGATGAACCTGTCGCGGACGCGCGCAGCCATCGCCGCCACACGGTCGGCGACCGAGACCGGCAGCTCCATGGTGCGGTTGTTGCGGATGAACCAGATGGCGAGCAACGACGCGCTGATCGGAATGCCGTAGATGACATAGCTGACCCAAGGCACCGTCTCGGCCTTGCTGCCGGCGAAGAAGCCGAGCCAGCGGAAGAACAGCGCGATGGTGACAGTGGTGATGAGCGGATGGATGCGCGCTTCACGGTGCGAACGCGCATCGCCTGCCACGGCAAGCGCGATGAGCGCAAAGGCGATCGAATAGAACCACTCGGTGAAGCGGCGGTCGAGTTCGACCGTGAACAGCCGCGGATTGCGCTGATAGAATTTGTCGCTGTGCGAGGGGTCCATCAGATAGGCTGTTGAACGATCCTTCGGCGCCATGGTGACCTCCTGGGCCGCAGCGGAGAATTCGCTGAGGTCGAAGGCATAGGAATCGAAACTGATCACCGAAACCTCGCCGCCCGGCGCCTTGCGGTGGATCACGCCTTCGTTCATCACCAGCATCTGCTTGCTGTCGCGCTCGATGAAGGAGCCGTCCTTGGCGTAATAGACGAGGTCGACGTTTGGTTCGCGCGAATCGGCGACGAAAATACCGCCCAATCCGCCATTGGGCAGGCGTTCGCCGACCTGAACAAACAGACCTTCATCGACCTTGCGGAACGTGCCTTCCTGGATGATCAGCGACAAAAGGTCGGCGCGCGAAGTGGCGATCAGTTCGCGGTTGCGCTGGCGCGCCATCGGTTCGACGACGTTGTCGACGACGAAGGAAAACAGGCTGGCGCCGATTGCAAGGATGAGGATGGGCCGAATGACCGTCAGTCGTGAGGCGCCCGCGGCATTGAGGATCACCAGCTCGGAATCGCTGTTCATCGTACTCAGCGTCAACGCCACGGCGATGACGACTGCAAAGGGGACGACGATGGGGATGACGGTGGGCAAGATAAGTGCCGCCACCTCAAAGAAGGTCAGCGCCGACTGGCCGCTATCGGTGACGAGGTCGATTCGCCCGAGCACCTGAGTGGTCCAGACGATGGCCAAAGTCCAAGTCAGCGCGGCGATGAAAACCACGGACGCACGACGCAGGATGTAGCGCTCAACAACCTTCATCGATGATCAGGATTCCGTGTTTCCGACTTGGCCGGCCGACAGGATGTCGCGCGGCCGGTGCGGGTCTAAGATATAGTCCAAGGCAAGCCGGCACAACTGGCCCCTTCAGGCCGACACTGTTCCCGCACCATCTCTCACCAGGGTCGAGTCTGGGCACTATTGGCTAAGAAAGGCCGAACAGAGGTGGTTAACGCGACGTTTCTGACAACATTTCAACTTTAGCAATAGCTGCCCTAGATGACGGGAGGCTTGCCAAACTCTCGAAAACGACGAAATGTCGCGCACCATCAGAACGGGATCCGAAAGCAGGATATCATGACTTCTAAGCCGTCGATCAGTTTCGCCAAGCCGGGTGTGCCGAAAAAAGGCACCGTTTTCATCTTCTCGGCCGAAGATGGAGGCCTGAGCGATGCGGCGCGCGCCTGTGATCCGGCCAAGACGCTCGACCGTGCTTTCCCCGTAGCCGATTTCACCGGCAAGTTCGGCGGCGTGGTGGAAGTCCTCGCACCCGAGGGGACGGCGGCTGACCGGCTCGTCGCCATTGGCACGGGCAAGACCACAGCACTCGACGAATATTCCTGGCTGAAGCTTGGCGGGGCGCTTGCGGCGCAATTGCGCAAGGCGACCGAAGTGGCTGTGATTCTCGACATTCCGGGCGTCACTGTCGATGGCGCCGCCGCCGCTGGCGTCGCCGCCGGAATCCTGCTGCGGGCCTATACCTTCGACAAATACAAGACCAAGAAGGACAATGGTGACGGCAAGGCCGACGACAAGAAGCCGGCCAAGGTCGTGATCCATTGCGCCGATCCGGCGGCGGCCAAGAAGGCCTTCGCCGATGCCGAGGCCATCGTCGGCGGCGTGGTGCTCGCCCGCGATCTCGTCAACGAGCCGGCCAATGTGCTCGGTCCGGTGGAGTTCGCAGCACAGGCCAAGGAACTCGAAAAGCTCGGCGTCAAGGTAGAGATCCTGACCGAGAAGGAAATGAAGAAGCTCGGCATGGGCGCTTTGCTCGGCGTCGCCCAGGGGTCGGTGCGTCCGCCGCGCCTGGCTGTCATGCAGTGGAACGGCGGCAAGGCCAAGGACAAGCCAGTCGCCTTTGTCGGCAAGGGCGTGGTCTTTGATTCGGGTGGGGTGTCGATCAAGCCGGCGGCCGGCATGGAAGACATGAAGGGCGACATGGGCGGTGCCGCCGCAGTCACCGGACTGATGCACGCGCTTGCCGCCCGCAAGGCCAAGGCCAATGTGATCGGCATTATCGGCCTGGTCGAAAACATGGTCGACGGCAACGCCCAGCGCCCCGGTGACATCGTCACCTCGATGTCGGGCCAGACCATCGAAGTGCTGAACACCGACGCCGAAGGGCGCCTCGTGCTCGCAGATGCGCTGTGGTACTGCAACCAGCGTTTCGAGCCGAAATTCATGGTCAATCTGGCGACGCTGACGGGCGCGATCATGGTGGCCCTTGGCCAGGGTCATGCTGGCCTGTTCTCCAACAATGACGAACTGGCGACCCGCCTGACGGCATCCGGTACCGTGACGCAGGAGAAGCTGTGGCGCATGCCGCTCGGCTCCGACTACGACAAGCTGATCGATTCCAAGAACGCCGACATGAAAAACATCGGCGGCCGTTATGGCGGCTCGATCACGGCGGCACAGTTCCTGCAGCGCTTCGTCAAGGAAACGCCGTGGGCGCATCTCGACATTGCTGGTACCGCGATGGGCTCGCCGACCAACGAGATCAATCAGTCCTGGGCCTCGGGCTACGGCGTACGGCTGCTCGATAGGCTGGTGCGCGACCACTACGAAGGCTGAGCCTCCAACAATTGGCCGCGTCGGGCTTGTCCGGCGCGGCGGGACGCTTCACCGCCGCGTGGAATTGGGGCATAGCATTGCCCCATGGCCGAAGTCCTTTTCTACCACCTGACCGAATCGACGCTCGAAGACGCGCTTCCAGGCTTGCTCGAACGCAGCCTGCAGCGTGGCTGGAAAGCAGTGGTGCAGACCGGCACCGAGGAGCGTCGCGATGCGCTCGATGCGCATTTGTGGACATTCCGCGACGATTCGTTCCTCGCACATGGCAGCGACCGCGAGGCGCATGCGGCCGATCAGCCGGTGGTGCTGACGGTGAGCGAGGACAATCCGAACGCGGCCGAGATCCGTTTCCTGGTCGACGGCGCATCGCCGCCGGACATCAGTCCTTATCAGCGCGCGGTTTTCCTGTTCGACGGTCATGACGCAGCACAGCTCGAAGGCGCGCGCGAACATTGGAAGACGATGAAGGCCGCCGGTCACACCGTCACCTACTGGCAGCAGACGCCGGATCGGCGCTGGGAGCGCAAGGCGTAGAGGCAACCGCGGACCGGCTGCCTCTCGATTTGCAATCTGCTACTTCGCGGCGCTCATCTCGCCGCCGAGTTCCTTCTTGAAGATCTCGAAATCGACCTGCATGCCGTTGAAGATCGTGCTCCAATGGCGCGTCAGCGCGGCCATCGCCACGGCTTCCTGGATTTCTTCCTGCGTCGCGCCAAGCTTCTTGGCGTCCTGCGTGTCGGCCCAGATGCAATATGTACACGGGATCTGCGCTGCGACGGCAAGCGAGATCAGCGCCTTGGTTTTCGGCGGCAACGCGGTCTTGTCGCCGAATTCGATGTTCTTCAGCTCCGACCAGGCGCCGGGGAGGCCGGCCTTGGGGAACTGCTTGATGAAGCTCGGTACGCCGCCCATCGACTTCTGGATATCCTGCACAGTGGCATCGTAGTCGTCGGCGTGAGTAGGCAGGGGCATCAGGGCGAGGGTGGCTGAACAGGCTGCTGCGCCGGCCAGGACCGTCATCGTGCGGCGGAACGAGGCGAGGGCGGATGTGTCGTATGCTGACATGACTTCCTCCTCTGGATCATTTTTCCCTTACGGTGTAAGGTATGGAATTGATGAGCCTTACAGTGTAAGTTGTCAAGCTAGGCCATGGACAAGCCAATCAACAAAAAGCGAGCGCGGCTTTCACGCGACATGATCGAGACGGCGGCATTCGAGGTGGTCGAACGCGAAGGCCTGGCGGGCTTTTCGATGCGCAAGCTGGCGCAGGCACTCGATTGCCAAGCGATGAGCATCTACCACCATTACCCCTCGGTGGCGCATCTGTTCGAGGCGCTGGTGGAACGGCTGGTCGGCGACTTGGAGATACCTTCGCGCGAGTTGCCGTGGCGACAGCGGGCGCGGTTGGTGATGGCCGATTTCCGCGCTGTGGGGCGGGCGCATCCGGCGTTTGCGCCGTTTTTGGTCACCTATCGCATGAACTCGCCCAAATGCCTGAAATGGCTCGACGGCGTGCTTGGTGTTTTCGAGGACGGGGGCTTCGGCAAGGAAGGCTCCGCCCGCATGTTCCGTGCCATCGGCTATTACCTGATGGGGGCGATCCTCGACGAAACGGCGGGTTACGCGAAAGGGCCGTCGGCGGTGACCACGGTCGGTGAGGAGCGGCTGCGTCGCGATTTTCCGAATGTTGCGGCGGCAGGCCCATATTTTGCGGTGTCTGAATTCGACAAGACATTTGAAATGGGCCTCGAAATGCTGCTCGACGAGATGGAGCGCGAAGTTGCGGGCAACGCTCGCGCCGCACTTTCCGGCGCCGGGCAAAAGCCGTAGTAGGAGACACGTTGTCCGTCCGCCCGCCGCCCTGGTTTGATGGCGGCTACAGAGTATCGAGCACCATGCGGTTCCTGTTTCTTCTCATCCTGCTTGCGGGCACCGGCCTCGGCATCATCTATCCTTGGGCGACCACCAATTTCACCGGCCGTGAGATCGGCACCTATCGCGCCTATGATCGCGCCAGCGGCTTTCGCCCCGTCGAGGTGGCACTCGCGACATCTGATGCGCCGGTGCGGGTGCTGGTCGACCTGACAACGCTGGCGCCGCCGGTGGTCACACCCGCGCGCGCCGTGCTGACCATCACTGCCTCGACGCGCGGCGAAACCGTGCTGGCCCAAGCGTTGAACTTCAACGATACCACGCCGCGCGAGCGCAGCCCGCAGCTGCCCGATCCGATTTTCCGCGACGACGCCGGCCTGATCCGCGATGTGCAGCCGGGAACCTATCGGTTCGTCATCGGCCAGGGCGATGCCGACAATGTCCAGATCCAGCGCGTCGACCTCATCTTGCGCTCGAGCGGCGGCGAGGCCGACGCGCGCGCCCAGCCTGTCGGCATTTCGCTGATGGCGATCGGCTTCATCGGCCTGGTGCTGTCGCTGCGACGCGGCGGCGGTCGCCCGGAAAACCCGAATTCACAGCCGCCGGCGCCACGCTGGGGCAGGGGCGCTGACAAGTCATGAATTATCGCCACGTCTATCATGCCGGAAATTTTGCCGACGTGGTCAAGCACGCAGTGCTCGCCCGGCTGATCGAATATCTCAAGCGCAAGGACAAGGCGTTTCGGGTCATCGACACCCATGCCGGCATCGGCCTTTACGATCTTTCTTCGGAACAGGCGCGCAAGACGGGCGAATGGATTGACGGCATCGGTCGGTTGATCGAGGCGAAGCTTCCGGCAGATGCTGCGGAACTGCTTGCGCCTTATCTCGATGCCGTGCGTGCGGTCAACGCTGGGGGTGGCGTCGAAAACTATCCCGGCTCGCCGCTGATCGCCCGGCATCTGCTGCGCAAGCAGGACCGGTTGTCGGCAATCGAACTGCATCCCGAGGATGCAAAGACGCTGGCTGCCCAGTTTGAAGGCGATTTCCAGACCCGCGTCACCGAATTGGACGGCTGGCTGGCACTTGGCGCGCATCTGCCGCCGAAGGAAAAGCGCGGGCTGGTGCTGGTCGATCCGCCTTTCGAGATCGGCGGCGAGTTCGATCGCCTGGTTGACGGGCTCAAGAAGGCGCACCGGCGCTGGCCCGGTGGCATCTTCGCGCTGTGGTATCCGGTCAAGGATCGCAAGGCGGTGGCTCGGTTCCGTGAAGGGCTGGCTGACGCCGGCATTCCCAAGATCATGGATATCGAGTTCTATATCCGCTCGCCTTCGTCCGAGCCTCGGCTCGACGGCACCGGCATGGTGGTGGTCAACCCGCCTTATCCGCTGGAAAGCGAGTTGCGCACGATGCTTCCGGTGCTGAGCGGGATTCTTGCCGAGGGCGCAGGCGCCAGCTGGTCGGTCGAGTGGCTCGCCGGCGAAGCTGCGGCTTCTTGACCGGAACGCGGAGAAGCCGCAAACTAGGTTGCACCAGTCTTGGAGTGGGAACCATGAGTCGCATCGCCAGCACCTTCTTTGCCGCAATCATCGGACTTGGAGCAGCCGGGCTCGGCACCGCTTCGGTGCAGGCCGCGGATCTTGCGACGACCTATTCCGATTATTCCGGATTGTGCAGCAACGCCTCCGTGCTCAATCGCATCACCAGCCGTTTCAGCCATCAGGTTCGCTACGTTCCGAACCTGCCCCAGGTCGCGATCACCGACTTCCAGCGCATTTACGAGACCCGCTATCAGCCGTCTGATGAAGACCATCCCATCGGCCGCACCTATTGTGGCGCTACCGTGACGCTTTCGGACGGTCGCGACCGCAGCATCTGGTACCTTGTCGAGGAAGGCATGGGCTTTGCCTCGATCGGCAACAATGTCGAATTTTGCGTCGCGGGCTTCGACCGCTGGTACGTCTACAATGGCGGTTACCGTGGCGATCAGGTTGGTTGCCGCATCCTGCGCTGAGGCAGGCTGGACTTTGCCATGAGACGATTGGCTTGCGGGTGGGTATTCGCGTTCGCCGCGTTGCTCGCACTTTCCGCTTGCAAGCCAGCCGAGGAAAAATCCAGCGAAACCAAGCCGCCCGCATCGTCTGAAGCGGTCGTGCCCAGGGGGCAGGGCTTCGATTTCTACGTTTTGTCGCTGTCGTGGTCTCCCAGCTATTGCGAGGCCGAGGGCGAGCAGGCCAACGGCCAGCAATGCCGTGCCGGGAGGCCCTATGCCTTCGTGGTCCATGGCCTGTGGCCGCAATATGAGCGCGGCTACCCCCAGGACTGCCAGACCAACAACAGCGATGTCTCGAGCGACAAGCTGCGCGGGCTTTACGATCTGATGCCGTCGGCCGGCTTGATTCGCCACCAATGGCGCAAGCATGGCACCTGCTCGGGCCTCAGCCAGGACGACTATTTCAAGGTGCTGCGCGCAGCGCGGCAAAAGGTCGAGATTCCCGCCGAGTTCAAGCGGCTCGATGCCTATCGCACCTTGGCGCCAGGGCAGGCCGAACGCGCCTTCTTGCAATCCAACCCGGCGATGAGGGCGGATGGCATCGCGGTTGCTTGCGACCGACGCTATCTGCAGGAGGTGCGCATCTGCATGACCAAGGATCTCGACTTCCGGGCCTGCCCGGAAATCGAGCGGCGCGCCTGCCGCCTCGACAAGGTGGTGATGCCGCCTGTGCGTGGCCGCTGATTTAGCGCTACGCCGCGTTGCCGGCGAAAATCGCGCGGAATATGGTCCTCGCCAAAAGGGACCCTTGCCATGCCAAAACTTCTCTATTCCGCAACATCGCCCTACAGCGCCAAGGTGCGTTTGGCAGCCACCTATGCCGGCATCGCCTTTGAGGCGGTGATTGTCGACACGGCCGCCCAGCCGGCGTTGCTGACCGATGCCAATCCGCTGGGCAAGATCCCTGTGTGGATCACCGACGAGGGCGACGGCATCTACGACAGCCGGGTGATCACGCAATATCTGAACCGGCTTTCGGGCAACAAGCTGTTCCCGCGCAACGCCGAAAAGCGGCTTGACGCCGAACGTCTGGAGGCAATCGCCGACGGCATCTGCGATTGCCTGCTGGCGATTGTCTACGAGCGCCGGTCGCGGCCTGAAGAACTGGTGCACCAGCCCTGGCTCGACAAGCAGTGGGCAAAGGCTGCACGCGCGCTCGACCTGCTCAATGCCAACCCGCCGAAGCTGCCGAAATCGATCGGTGCCGGCCAGATCGCGCTACGCACCGCCATCGCCTACATGGAGCTTCGCTTCGCCGGCAAGTGGGACAAGGGCCGCCCGCGTCTCAAGCGCTGGGCTGCGCGTTTCGATGAAAAATTCCCGGAACTGAAAGCGATCATCCCGCAGGCGTAGCCGGTTCAAACAACAAAAAAGCCGGGCGCGAGCCCGGCTTTTTCGTTTGTTGTGATCCTGAGGATCAGAACTTCATACCGACGCCGAACGTGACGCGGTGATCCTTGAACGACACGTCGTGGTTGGTGCCGCCGAGGTTGTAGCCGTCGGTGCCGAGGTCGGTGTAGCGGTACTCGACGCGGCCGAAGACCGACTCGGTCAGCTTGATGTCGGTGCCGACGCCGGCCGTCCAGCCGAGGGCGGTGTTGGATTCGCTGTTGCCAACGGCGTCCGTGACCTTGACCTGCGAGCCAGCACCACCGGCCGTACCGTAGACCAGGATGTCAGGCGTGACGACATAACCCAGACGAGCGCGCAGCGAGCCTTCGAGGCCGCCCTTCACGGACGTTCCAGCATTGTCGCCTTCCACGCCGTTGTAGCCGAGATCGGCTTCGCCACCGATGACGAAGTTGTCCATCTGGTAGTTGTAGCCGCCGAATGCGCCGCCAACGAAGCCGCTTGTGCCGATCTCGTTGTTGAAGGTCTTGTCATTCGCGTCGCCGCTGAAGCCATAACCGAGCGAGACACCGGCGTAGGGGCCAGACCACGTGTTGAGCGGGGGCTGAACCATCGGGGCGGAAGGTGCTGGCGGCTCTTCCATGACGACGTCAGCTGCGAATGCAGGCATAGCCGCCAGGGCGATCAGGCCGAAAGCCGCCGCGAGGGGACGGGCGTGCTTGAGAATGGCAGTCATAATTTCACTCCTTAAGCCAACTGAACACTGGCTCTTTTTCGAAATGGCGCCGTTGATGAACCGTCCGGGGGGAGAAACGGTAGTGGCGCCGAACGGTGCTGAATGTCGTGTCGAAATGCGGCTGAACCGAACCTGAAGTGAGGTGATTGCCGGGCGCAAATGAGGCTGAAGCGTGACGTTGCGCTATTGCAACAACCTTGTCAGGAGCTTTGCTGACCATTTGCCGCAAGCCGCTTGGTACAAGGGGTTGGGCGTTCTATATCTCGCTTGCCGGCATGGTTCGCAGGCAGTGTTTTGGACGGCGCTGGAGGCCTTCGCCACATTGCCGCCAGATCGATGAACGGCTTTTTACAAAGGTTACCAAAAAAGGTGGCCGCGCCTGCCTCAAGGGAAGCTGGCGGATCGCATGAGAGGACGACTGGATGGCGAAGATGGCGGGCAATGTGCTGGTGACGGGTGGGGCCAAGCGTATCGGCCGCGCGATCGTGGAAGACCTTGCCGCGCATGGCTTTGGCGTCGCCATCCATTGCAACCGCTCCCGTGCGGTAGCCGACGACCTCGCAGCGACGATCAAGGCAAATGGTGGACGAGCAGTGGTCGTTCAGGCCGACCTCGCCGACATGGTTGCCGTCGACGCGCTGCTTGCGGAGGCCGATGCCGCGCTTGGGCCGATAACGCTGCTGGTCAACAATGCCTCGGTCTTCGAAGGCGATTCGGTGACCGATTTCGGCTGGGAGGCCTGGGATCGGCATTTTGCCCTGCATGTGAAGGCGCCGGCACTGCTGGCGAAGAATTTCGCCGCAGCGCTGCCAGAAGGCGCCGAGGGGCTGATCGTCAACATGATCGACCAGCGCGTGCTTAAGCCGACACCGCAATATTTTTCTTATTCGCTGTCGAAGGCGGCACTTTGGGCCGCTACCAAAACGATGGCGCAGGCACTGGCGCCGCGCATTCGCGTCAATGCTATCGGTCCTGGTCCGACGCTGCCGAGTTCACGCCAGGACGCCGCCGCCTTCAGCGCCCAGCTCGACGGCCTGCTGCTGAAGCGGGGACCAGCGCTTGGCGAGTTTGGCGCGACGATCCGTTACCTCTGGCAGGCGCGCTCGGTCACTGGCCAAATGATTGCACTCGATGGCGGCCAGCATCTTGCCTGGCAGACGCCCGATGTGACAGGCATGGTGGAATGAGTCCTCGCCAATCCGACACCAAGCCGAGCCCCGGAAAAGGCGGCAAGGCTGCCGAAGACATGCCCGACACCGAGCTCGATGACGACGAGGCGGTGGAAGAGACCGTTGCGCCCAGCGGCCCGGATCTGCCTTTCACCGCCATAGACTGGACAGCGCACGCCGGCGACGCGGACGGCATGGTCGGCGCCGAAGTGATCCAGACGCTGGTCAAGCGGCTGCCCAATGCGCCGGGCGTCTATCGCATGATGAATGCCGCCGGCGACGTGCTTTATGTCGGCAAGGCGCGCAGCCTCAAGAAGCGCGTCACCAACTACGCGCAAGGGCGCTTCCACACCAACCGAATCGGCAAGATGGTGCGCGAGACGGCGACGATGGAGTTCGTCGTCACCCGTACCGAGATCGAGGCTTTGCTGCTCGAAGCGAACCTCATCAAGCGCCTGCGCCCGCGCTTCAACGTATTGATGCGCGACGACAAGTCTTTCCCCTACATCATGCTCACCAGCGGCCACGCGGCGCCGGGCATCTACAAGCATCGCGGCGCGCGCTCGCACAAGGGAGGCGACTATTTCGGGCCGTTTGCGTCGGCGCAGGCGGTGGGCCGCACCATCAATTCGCTGCAGCGCGCCTTCCTTTTGCGCAGCTGCACGGACTCGTTCTTCGAAAACCGCACCCGGCCGTGCCTGCTGTTCCAGATCAAGCGCTGTGCTGCACCTTGCACCGGCGAGATTTCGGAAGAAGGCTATGCCGAGCTGGTCAGCGAGGCGAAGGACTTCCTGTCGGGCCGAAGCCAGAAGGTGAAAACCGAGATTTCGGGGCAGATGCAGCAGGCGGCCGAAGAACTCGATTTCGAGCGTGCGGCCGTCTATCGCGACCGGCTAGCCGCACTCTCGCATGTGCAGAGCCACCAGGGCATCAACCCGCAGACCATCGACGAGGCCGATGTCTTCGCCATCCATCAGGAGGGCGGGCAGACCGGCATCCAGGTGTTCTTTTTCCGCACAGGCCAGAACTGGGGCAACCGCGCCTACTTCCCCAAGGCTGATTCGTCGCTGGAGGCTGCCGAAGTGCTCGGCTCGTTCCTGGCGCAGTTCTACGACGACAAGCCGTGTCCGCGCGCGATCCTGCTGTCGCATGCGGTCGAAGAGCAAGAGCTGCTGGCCGAAGCGCTTTCCACCCGCGCTGGCCACAAGGTGGCGATCTCCGTGCCGCAGCGTGGCGAAAAGAAGGACATTGTCGACCACGCCGTGCAGAACGCCCGCGAGGCGCTGGGGCGCAGGTTGGCCGAGACGTCGACCCAGGCGCGGTTGCTGGAAGGGTTCGCCCAGACCTTCGGACTGGAAAAGCCGCCGGTGCGCATCGAAGTTTACGACAATTCCCACATCATGGGCACCAATGCCGTCGGGGGCATGGTGGTCGCGGGGCCGGAAGGCTTCGTCAAAAACCAGTACCGCAAATTCAACATCCGTTCGACCGACATCACCCCGGGCGACGATTTCGGCATGATGCGCGAGGTCATGGAGCGGCGGTTTTCCCGGTTGCTCAAGGATCACGGCGATGAACAGCCTGACGCAGCCGAGGTCGAGGACGCCGGCGCGTTTCCGGCTTGGCCTGATGTCATCCTGATCGACGGTGGCCAGGGCCAAATGACCGCGGTCCGAGCGATGCTCGCCGAGCTCGGCATCGAGGACCGTGTCGTTGCGATCGGCGTCGCCAAGGGGCAGGACCGCGAGGCGGGCCGCGAGCGTTTCTTCGTCAAGGGCAAGGATTCGTTCTCGCTGCCGGTGCGCGACCCCGTGCTCTATTTCGTCCAGCGCCTGCGCGACGAGGCGCATCGCTTTGCCATCGGCTCGCATCGGGCGCGGCGCAAGAAGGAGATGGTCAAGAATCCGCTCGATGAGATCGGCGGTATAGGGCCGAGCCGTAAGCGCGCGCTACTCCTGGCTTTCGGCACCGCCAAGGCGGTAAGCCGGGCGGCGGTCGACGACCTGATGGCCGTCGAAGGCATTTCGGAATCCATTGCACGCCTTGTTTACAACCATTTTCACGATAATGGGTGATCAACGATAATTGTCGTCCGGTCTTCACCTGGACTACCTATAGGCAGTTGACCCCCAGCCCCCCATTCTGATTTCACTACGGCAGACGAAAGAGCAACAGAGACCATGGCCCAGCGCGCATTCAACCTGCCCAACATGCTCACCTATGCGCGTATCATTGCCGTGCCGCTGGTCGTGCTCTGCTTCTTCCTCGAGGGCAGCCTGAAATCGAGCGATTTTGCCCGCTGGAGCGCGCTTGCCATCTTTGTTATCGCAAGCCTCACCGACTATCTCGATGGCTATCTGGCGCGCGCCTGGAAGCAGACGTCGAACATCGGCCGCATGCTTGACCCGATTGCCGACAAGCTTCTGGTCGCCACCTGCCTGCTTTTGCTGGCGGCCGACACCGACCATCGTGGCGGCATTGCCGGCTGGTCGCTTTGGGCGGCAATCATCATCCTGTGCCGCGAAATCCTCGTCTCGGGCCTGCGCGAATATCTCGCCGCCCTCAAGGTCAGCGTGCCGGTGACCCAGCTTGCCAAATGGAAGACGACGATCCAGATGGTGGCGATCGCGTTCCTGCTGGCTGGCCCCGCGGGCGACAAGATCTTCCCGCTGACCACGCAGATCGGCCTCGTGCTGCTGTGGATCGCAGCCCTTGTGACGCTATATACCGGCTATGACTATTTCCGCGCCGGCCTGAAGCACATCATGGACGAGTGAAGGCATGACCAAGCTCATCTATTTTGCCTGGGTACGCGAACGGATTGGCAAGACCGAAGAAGACGTCGACCTGCCCAGCGACGTGAAGACGGTCTCCGACCTGCTGCTGTGGCTCAAGTCGCGCGGCGAGGAGTTCGAACGCGCATTGCAGCATCCCGAGGTGATCCGTGTTGCGATCAATCAGGAGCATGTCGATCACCGCGAACTGATCGGAAGCGCAAGCGAGATCGCACTGTTTCCGCCGATGACAGGTGGCTGAAGCGATGACGGTCGCGGTGGTGCCGATGGTGCGCATCCAGGCGGCCGATTTTGATGTCGCCGCGGAAATCGCGCTGTTGACAGAGGGCAGGGCGGATGTCGGCGCGGTCGTGACCTTCACCGGCCTGTGCCGCGACGAGGCCGGAAGTCTCGCGGCCCTCGAGCTCGAACACTATCCCGGCATGGCCGAAGCCGAGATCATGCGCATCGCCCGCGAGGCGATCGAACGTTGGCCCTTGGCCGGCATCACCGCCATCCACCGCTTCGGCCGCATCAAGCCCGGCGAAAACATCGTGCTGGTGGTCGCTGCGTCGAAGCACCGGCAGGTGGCGTTCGAGGCGGCAAGCTTCCTGATGGATTATCTGAAATCGCGCGCGCCCTTCTGGAAGAAGGAGCACCGCGTCGACGGCAGTGAAGGCGGCTGGGTCGACGCCAAGGAAAGCGACGACGCCGCTGCCGCGCGCTGGGCGAAGTCCTGAGGTGGCAGTGACCTGGGCTCGCGGCCACGGAACCACCGCAATCCTTTGCACCTTCGATCGTTAGGCGCATTTCATCCGGGGAGACGACCATGCTTGGCAAGCTCGCAGAATTCATCCTCTTTGGCTTCGCGCCGCTGCTGGTCGGCGTTCTAGCGGTCCCGGAAATGGCTACAGCGGAAGAAAAGACGATCACCGGCGAGGTGCTCTACCGCGAGCGTATCGCGCTGCCACCGCATGCCGTGCTCACCGTGCAATTGGTCGACGTGTCGCTGGCCGACGCACCCTCGACCGTTGTCGGTCAGCAAAAGATCGATCCTGCCGGCCAAGTGCCGATCAAGTTTTCCGTTCCCTTCAATCCCGCGGCCATCCAGCCCACTTTGAGCTACGCGCTCCAGGCCCGCATCACTGTCGACGACCGGCTGTGGTTCATCAATGATGTCCGCCATTCGCTCGACCCGCTGACTGCAGGCCCGCAAAGCATGGTGCTCAGGATGGTAAGCCAGGCGAGCGAGGAGAAGACCGACGACATCTTCGACCGCGAATGGGTGGCCGAGGACATTGGCGGCACAGGCGTGCTCGACACGCCGCAGTCGTCCCTGCGCATCGCTGTCGACGGCAAGGTCACCGGTCGCGGTGGCTGCAACAACTTTTTCGGCAAGGCGACTGTCGAGGGCAAGGGGATTTCCTTCGGCCCGCTCGGCTCGACCTTCATGGCATGCCCCCAGCCAGTGATGGATCAGGAACACAAGTTCCTCGATGCGCTTGGCCGGGCCAAGACGTATCGCGTTGAGGGCGGAAAGCTGGTGCTGGGAGACGCGGACGGCAAGGAAATCCTGCGCTTCGGCGACGGCGCCTGATTGAATCGGTTTCTTGGGATATTGTCCCAAGAGCTTGAAATGCTTGGTGCTTGCCTCCTTCGAGGCTGCTGAGGACAAAAGAAAAAGCCGGGGCGCGAACCCCGGCTTTTTCGATTCTTGTTCAGTGGCTTGAAGGCCGCTGCTCGCTGGCTGGATTAGCCGACGACTTCGGTATCGGAGAACCAGTAGCGGATCTCCTGGGCTGCGGTCTCAGGAGCGTCCGAGCCGTGCACCGAGTTTTCGCCGATCGACAGTGCGTGGACCTTGCGGATGGTGCCTTCGTCGGCGTTGGCCGGATTGGTGGCGCCCATCACTTCGCGGTTCTTGGCAATTGCGTTTTCACCTTCGAGAACCTGGACGATCGTCGGGCCGGACGTCATGGTCTCGACCAGTTCGCCGAAGAAGGGGCGTTCCTTGTGGACGGCGTAGAAGCCTTCGGCCTCGCGGCGGCTCATCCACACGCGGCGGGACGCCACGACGCGCAGGCCGGCATCCTCAAGCATCTTGGTGACGGCGCCGGTCAGGTTGCGCTTGGTCGCGTCCGGCTTGATCATCGAAAATGTGCGTTCGATCGCCATGATAGGTCCTTGTGATCTGGGGATTTGCAGTGTGGCGGGCTCTATACAGGCCGCCCGCCACATTGCCAAGGGGGCAAGGCCGCAGCCTACGCGGCTGCCGGCACGCGTTGTCCAAGACCATCATGGAGAGCGAGGCAGCGGCCGAACCATTCGGCGACCGGATCGGCGTCGTCGAGCAGTCTGTAAGAGGTAGCGATGCGGGCCCACTGGAAGGCAGAAAACACGATGTAGTCGGCAAACAGCGGCCCGTTGCCACCGATCCAAGGCTGGTAGGTCAGCATGCTGCGCAGCGGCTCGAGCGAAGCTCGGAAGGCGTTGAGCCCGGCGTCGCGTGCGGCACTCACCTCTTCCAGCGTCTTGCCGTAGCGCGTTTCCCGGCTTTGGCGGAAATAGACGCCATTGGCTTCATCCTGCATGGCGTGAAGTGCGGTAAGCGCTGTGACACCGAGATAGGGGTGCACCGTCAGCTGCGACCAGCGTTCGATGAAACGGGCATGTGCTTCGCCGCCCTTGCCGCCAAACAGCGTCGGCCGATCCGGATAGGCTTCTTCGAGATAGAGCGCGATGGCAAAAGAATCCGCGATTATCTTGTCGCCGTCACGGATGACGGGGATGGTCTTCGAAGTGCCGCTTTCGATCGCGGGCACTTCGAGGAAACGGGTCGGCACCGCCCGGTAGTCGAGCCCTTTATGAGCCAGCGCCATCGCCACTTTCCAGCAATGCGGGCTGAACGGACGTGCCGGATCGCTGCCGACGAGGTCGTAAAAGAGAATGGTCATTGGCGGTAATTCCCGATGGGCTGTAGTAAGTGGGCAGTGATTTTCGAAGCACCGAAGGATAACAGATGAAGCAGCATTTCATGATGTTGGCCGCTTACAATCAATGGGCCAACGAAAGGATTTACGAGGCCGCCGCCGATCTGGACGTGGCGGAATATGAAGCTGACACCGGTGCGTTCTTCAAGTCGATGAAAGGCACGCTCAACCATCTGCTGGTGGCTGATCGGGTCTGGCTGAAACGCTTCACCGGCGAGGGCGATGCGCCGTCGTCGCTGGACACGATCGTTCACGCCGATTTCGCAAAGCTCCGAGCCGCGCGGCAGGCCGAAGACAAGCGCATCGTGCAATGGATTGGCTCGCTCACCGACAAGGCATTTGCCGGGCGCTTCACCTATATGACGATTACGGACATGCGCACGATTTCACAAAGGCTCGCGCCTGCGCTCACTCATCTCTTCAATCACCAGACACATCATCGTGGGCAGGCGCACATGATCCTGACGGTGCTTGGCCGGGAATCCGTCGGGCTCGACCTCATCTATTTCCAGCGGACGGAAGACGGAAGGGCATTTGCCTGAAGGCGGCCCGGATAGTTTTCGGCACGGCGAATGTCCTGTCATGAGCTGTCTGGATCATAGGATCGGGAGGTGGTTTGCCTTGCCTTCGGCTGGTATCTCAGCCAGACGATATGGCGACCGCCACGGCCTCTGCGCCGGCGGGCAGGCGCTTTCGAAACGCGGAGAATTCATTGCGCGCCTATGGCGAAAAGACCGGCCAGGCGATCGTGCTGCTGCTCATTGCGGGCTCCGGCATGGTGGCGATCGCGCGTGGCATGAGCCTGACCTTCCTCGCCATACGGATGCAGCAGGATTTTGGGCTCAGCCCGGCCATGATCGGCGTTCTGATCGGCGCTGGGCCATTGCTGGGCGCCGCTGTCAGCCCCTTTGCCGGAACGATCTCTGATCGCATCGGCAGGCGGGTGGTGCTGGTTACGGCCCTGCTGTTCGCCGGTCTGGGGCTTGTCGGCCTGGGCCTGGCACAGTCAGTCGCGGCCTTCGCGCTGGCTCACATCGTCTCGTCGGTTTCCGCCGCCGTCTATGAGCCGGTGTCGCGTGCGCTGATGAGCGATGCCGCACCTGAAAAACTTCGGTTGAAGATGTTTTCGTGGCGCTATCTGGTGATCAATGCCGGCTGGGCCATCGGCCCGATGATCGGCCTTGCCATCGGCGCCAACTCGCCGCTGCCCTTCGTCATCGCCGGCATCGTCCATTTCGCCTTCTCGGCAGCGATCTTCATCATTGTTCCCAATATGCCTGCCAGCCGCAATGGCGAGCAAGCCGCGGTTCAGGCCCCCGGATTCCGCAGGCTGAGTGCGGCGCTGCGCGACCGCCGGTTGCTGTTTTACGTTGGCGGTGGAACGCTGCTGATGGCAGTCTACGGCCAGTGGTCGGTGACGCTGTCGCAATATCTGACCACCAATCTTGCCGACGGCATGAAGATATTCGCCTGGCTGGTGACCACGAACGCGACGGTGGTTGTGCTTGCCACAGCACCCGCCCGGATGCTGATCGAAAGGATCGGACCGCTTCGCGCGATGGTTTTGGGCTGCCTGCTGTTCCTCGGCGGCGAGCTTGGCTTTGCCGTTGCCACAAGTGCGACGATGCTGATCGGCTTCATGGTGCTGTTCACCATTGGCGAGGTGCTGGTCGTGCCGGCGGAATATGTGCTGGTCGACAAGATCTCCAACGACGACAATCGCGGCGCCTATTTTGGCGCGCACTCGTTGTGCTCGGTCGGCAATTTTCTCGGACCGTTGCTTGGTGGCCTGGCGCTTGGAGCATTGGGCGGGCCGGGCATGTTCGTGCTCTTCGCCATCCTGGCCGCTGGCAGCGCTGTGCTGTTTGCTATCGGGTATGCCTCACCGCCGCCGGCGTCGCTCGACGGACCGGCCGTCGATGCCGTGGGCGAACTCGCCGGAGACGCGCTGCACCGTACCCGCAGGCCCGCTTTCGCCTGAAAGCAGTGCGCCAGTGGCGTTTTCGACCGCGCGTTGTGCCTGATAGGTGCCGCGCGCCCTTGCCATTGCCACAACTCTCCGCCAAAACCGCCACGCCATGCTCATAATCAATGATCTCTCCCTCCGCATTGCCGGACGTCTTCTCCTCGACCATGCGTCGTTGACCCTGCCTGCCGGGACCAAGGCGGGCTTGGTCGGGCGCAACGGTACGGGCAAGACCACGCTGTTCAAGGCGATCACCGGTGACTTCAGCTCCGAAACCGGCAACATCAGCCTGCCCAAGAACACGCGTATCGGCCAGGTGGCGCAGGAAGCGCCCGGCACCGAGGAGCCGCTGATCGAAATCGTGCTCAAGGCCGATGTCGAGCGCGCAGCCCTGCTGGCCGAAGAGCTCACGACGACCGATCCGCACCGAATCGCCGAGATCCATATTCGCCTTGCCGACATCGATGCCCATTCGGCCGAATCCCGCGCGGCGACAATTCTTGCCGGCCTCGGCTTTGACGACGCAGCACAAAGGCGCCCGGCTTCGTCTTTCTCGGGTGGCTGGCGCATGCGCGTGGCGCTTGCCGCGGTGCTGTTTGCCGAGCCCGACCTTCTGCTGCTCGACGAGCCGACCAACTATCTCGATCTTGAAGGCACGCTGTGGCTTGAGAACTATGTCTCGAAATATCCGCATACCGTTCTACTGATCAGCCATGATCGCGACCTGCTCAACCGCGCCGTCAATTCGATCGTCCATCTCGACCAGAAGAAGCTGACCTTCTGGCGCGGTGGTTACGACCAGTTCGAGCGCCAGATCGCCGAGCAGCGCGAGTTGCAGGAGAAGGGCCGCGTCAAGCAGGACGCAGCGCGCAAGCACCTGCAGTCCTTCGTCGACCGCTTCCGCGCCAAGGCATCCAAGGCCCGCCAGGCGCAGTCGCGCATCAAGGCGCTGGAAAAGATGAAGCCGATCTCGGCTCTCGTTGAAGACAATGTTCGGCCGTTCAGCTTCCCCGAGCCGGTGAAGACGGTGGCTTCGCCGATCGTGGCACTCAACGCCGTCAGCGTCGGTTACCAGCCGGGCAGCCCGATCCTCAAGAAGATGACTTTGCGCATCGATGCCGACGATCGCATCGCGCTGCTCGGCGCCAACGGCAATGGCAAGTCGACCTTCGCCAAGCTTCTGGCCGGAAGGCTGAAGGCCGATACGGGTTCAGTGACAATCGCGCCTGGTCTCAAGGTCGCGATCTTCGCCCAGCACCAGCTCGACGATCTGAGGCCGGATGAAAACGCCTATGAGCATGTGCGCCGGCTGATGCCGGATGCGCCGGAATCGAAGGTGCGCGCTCGTGTCGCCCAGTTCGGCCTCGCCACCGACAAGATGAACACCGCCGCCAAGGACCTGTCCGGCGGTGAAAAGGCGCGTCTGCTGATGGGCTTGGCCGCCTTCGACGGGCCGAATCTGTTCATCCTCGACGAGCCGACCAACCATCTCGACATCGACAGCCGCGAAGCGCTTATCCTTGCGCTCAACGAATTCCCCGGCGCTGTGATCCTGGTTTCGCACGACCGCCACCTGCTCGAGGCGACGGCTGACCGGCTGTGGTTGGTCAAGGACGGCAGCGTCAATCCGTATGACGGCGACCTTGAGGACTACAAGACGCTGGTCACAGGCGTGTCAGGCGATCGCAGGGAGCGTCGCGAGGCCGACAAGGCGTCGAAGGCCGACCGCCGCCGCGAGGCTGCCGCGCGTCGCGCCGCCATGGAGCCGCTGGCCAAGGAGATCCGCGCCACCGAAGCGTTGATGGACCGCATCCGCAAGCGCGCCGACGCCATCGAGGATCAGCTTGCTGATCCGAAGCTGTACGAGAAGGATCCCACGACGGCGACGCAGCTTGCCAAGGAGCGCTCTCAGCTTGCCGCCCAGCTCAACGGCCATGAGGAAAAATGGCTTGCGATGTCGGCGGAATATGAAGAGGGCATCGCGGAGTAGGGGCTTACTCCGCGAGTCTATTGCAACAGAGGTGTTTCCAGGTGCTGTCGGGCCGGACTGGCGCGACAGGCCAACATTCCACATCTTGTAGCGATGCTGGCCTGTTGGGCGCGATCAGTCGTCGAAGATCACCTGTTCCCTGACCTCGCGTGCGTTGCGCGCATATCCAGCAACCACGGCTCCTCCTGAATCCACCGGGGAGTTCAGGACCATGTCTCGAAACTTGTCCCACGGAAAATGCGCTCCGGGGTCATCACGCCGGTCCGGATCCAGCTTGGCGTGGGAAACGATGTATTTCAGGTTTGGATACTTCTCCCAGCAATACCTGACGATCTGTGACGTGGCGGCCACCTGCCAATCTGAATATCGGTCGCTCGATGCCACGGTGTTCACGATCTCTATCCCGAGCGAGTAGTCGTTAACGCCTTCCTCGCCGAAATAAACGTCCTGGTGGGAAGCCTGGTTGCGGACGTGCCAGGCGCGACGTGCCTCATGGCAGGTGGCCCATACATTCTTGCCATGTGCGGCTTCATTCTCGTCAGGGACCAGCCAGTGGAAGCTTGCGCTTCTCGATTTGATGACGGAGACCGCGCCTTCAGATGAAGAGCCCGCGGTTGCATGGATGACGACGGCCCTGATGCCGGTAATGGGATCGACATTGCGCCTGGTCGAGGCTGAAAGGGCGTAAGGAATGATCCCTGGGTACCATTCCTCGTCCAGCCTGACGTTGGATGGTGCCGAATTGCTGGGAAGATTGAATTGGTATGTCCTTGGATCTGCGGCCATGAAAACCTCCCTAACTGGTGTCTGAGAAAGGTTGCAATCGCTGATTGTCCGGATGCCGAATATGTTATTATAGATTGCAAATTGGTTTTTGTCGACATCCTGAGGTTGTCGACCAATGTGTGTTGACTGGACATTGGCGAGCGAACATCTCTATGTCTCGCTGACGCAAATCCCGATACGGTCGGCACATGAACACCCATACCAAAATTCGCATCGGCCATTCGGCCTGTCCGCATGATTGCCCCTCGACCTGCGCGCTCGAAGTCGAGCTGCTTGACGGCAAGACGATTGGCCGCGTGCATGGTGCCAAGGACAACAGCTACACCGCCGGCGTCATTTGCGCCAAGGTTGCCCGCTATGCCGACCGCGTCCATCATCCCGAACGACTGCTGAAGCCGCTCATCCGAGCCGGCGCCAAGGGCGACGGCAACTGGAAGGAAGCGAGCTGGGAAGCCGCGCTCGATCTGGTCGCCGAAAAGTTCATCGCCGCCGAGGAGAAACTCGGCTCCGAGACGGTGTGGCCCTATTTCTACGCTGGTACCATGGGGCTGGTGCAGCGCGACGGCATCGAGCGGCTGCGCCACGCCAAGAAATATTCCGGTTTCTTCGGCTCGATTTGCACCAACCTGGCCTGGACTGGCTATGTGATGGGCACCGGTTCGCTCCGCGGTTCCGACCCGCGCGAGATCGCCAAGTCCGATTGCGTCGTGATCTGGGGCACCAATGCGGTGGTCACCCAAGTCAATGTGATGACCCATGCCATCAAGGCGCGCAAGGAACGCGGCGCCAAGATCGTTGTCATCGACATCTACGAGAATGCGACGCTGAAGCAGGCTGACATGGGCCTGGTGCTGAGGCCTGGCACGGACGCAGCACTGGCCTGCGCGGTCATGCATGTACTGTTCAGGGAAGGCATGGCCGACCGTGCCTATCTCGAAAAATACACCGACGACCCCAAGGGGCTGGAAGCGCATCTCAGCGACAAGACGCCGGAATGGGCGGCTGCGATCACCGGCCTTGCGGTCGAGGAGATCGAGGCCTTTGCCCGACTCGTCGGCACGACCAAGAAGACCTTCTTCCGCTTGGGCTACGGCTTCTCGCGCCAGCGTAACGGCTCGGTCAACATGCATGCGGCGCTGTCGATCCCGGCGGTGACGGGTGCCTGGCAATATGAGGGCGGCGGCGCCTTTCATTCCAATTCGGGCATCTTCAAGCTCAATGGCGAACTGCTCGAGGGAACGAAGTTCCGCGACCCCAACATCCGCTACCTCGATCATTCGCGCATCGGCCCGGTGCTGATGAACCATGAAGACGCGCTGTATGGCGGCCCGCCGGTGACGGCATTGTTGATCCAGAACACCAATCCGATGAATGTCGCGCCAGAGCAGCGACTGGTGAAGCAGGGTTTTCTGCGCGAGGACCTGTTCACTTGTGTGCACGAGCAGTTCATGACCGACACGGCCAAGCTCGCCGATGTCGTTTTGCCCGCGACGATGTTTTTGGAACATGACGACATCTATAAGGGCGGCGGCAACCAGCACATCACGCTTGGGCCCAAGCTGATCGACCCGCCGGAAGGGCCGCGCACCAACCACTATGTCATCGAAGAGCTGGGCAAGCGGCTGGGCGTGTCGCATTTGCCGGGTTTCGGCATGACCGAGCGCCAGCACATTGACGTCATGCTGGAGAAAAAGGGCCTTGGCGATTTCGACTCGTTCAGGGAGCAAAAATGGGCCGACTTGCAGCCGGAATTCGAGGACGCGCATTTCCTCAAGGGCTTTGGCCATGCCGACGGCAAGTTCCGCTTCAAGCCGCAGTGGAATGGCGGGGCGGCACCCAACAAGCCGCCGAAGAGCATGGGCATCTTCGGCCCCGTCGCGCAGTTGCCGGAATTCCCCGACCATGTCGACTTGATCGAGGTGGCGGATGCCGAACATCCGTTCCGGCTGGCAACCTCGCCGGCGCGCAACTTCCTCAATTCCACCTTCGCCGAAACCCCTGTGTCGCGCGCGAAGGAGGGACGCCCGGAGCTTCTGATCCACTCTGAAGACGCAGCCGAGCTAGGCCTGTCATCGGGCGACCGTGTCGAGATCGGCAACAAGCGCGGCGAAGTCGTTCTGCATGTCAGGCTCTTCGACAAGATCAAGCGCGGCGTGGTCATTGCCGAGGGCATCTGGCCGAATTCGGATCACGAGCGCGGCGAGGGCATCAATGTCCTGACTGGTGCCGATGCGCCGGCACCTTATGGCGGTGCCGCCGTCCACGACAACAAGGTCTGGATCAGACCCGCCGCTTGATATCCGGTGGCACTATCAACTTGAGGGCACCATGAGCGGCGACCACGCGCACGGCGACATCGAAAACACCCCGGTCTCGCGGTTATGGATCGCTTTCGGCCTGACCGCCACCTTCACTGTGGCGGAGGCAGTCGGCGGCTTCGTCACCGGCAGCTTGGCGCTGATCTCCGATGCCACGCATATGCTGACAGACTCCATGGCGCTGGCGATCGCGCTTGTGGCGATCAATGTCGGTCGCCGGCCGGCCGATCTTCTGCGCACTTACGGCTATGCACGTTTTGAGATTTTGGCTGCGGCATTCAATGCGCTCCTGTTGCTCGCAGTTGCTTTCTACATCCTGTACGAGGCCTATGTCAGGCTATCTGCGCCACAAGACATTCAGTCGATTGGCATGCTGGGCATCGCCGTCATCGGCCTGCTGGTCAATCTGACCTCGATGCGCCTGTTGGCAGGTCACAAGGACGGCAGCCTCAACGTGAAGGGCGCTTATCTCGAAGTCTGGGCCGACATGCTCGGCTCGGTCGGCGTCATTGTAGCTGCGGTGGTCATCTGGCTTACCGGCTGGCAATGGGTCGATTCGTTGCTGGCGGTCGGCATCGGCTTCATGGTCTTCCCGCGCACCTGGGTACTGCTCAAGGAATGCATCAACATCTTGCTCGAAGGTGTTCCGCCTGGCATGGATCTGGCCGAGGTCGAAAACGCGATCGCAACGGTGCCAGGCGTGGCCTCGGTGCACGACCTGCATTTGTGGGCGATCACCCAAAGCAAGGCGTCGCTGACCGCGCATACGGTCCTGGATGAGGGGGCTGACGCCGAGATCGTGCGCCAGGCTATCGAAGCGCGTCTGCAGGAGAAATTCGACCTCCACCACACCACGCTTCAGATGGAACGCGAAAACTGCGCGCCATTGGAGCGCATTCACTGACGCACCCTGCGTCACGCTGTCTTTTCAGCGGTTTGTCCTTTTATCTCTAACAACTCGTCCTATGTGTGCTCGGCCGATGATTCGTCGGTGCTGAACCAATGCGGAGACGGTCGATGGGCGAACAGGGCTTCAAGAACAAGAATAAGGGACCCGAAAAGGGCCATGGCGGCGAGCTCGGAGAGGTCCTGAAGGCCATCAACGCTTGGCAAGGCGACAAGGCGGCTGACGGTCGTCGTGATGGCGCCGGGAAGTGGGGCTCCAGCGACGGAAGCCAAGCATTTGGCCGCGATGGTTCCGCGAAGGTCGAGCGCCGTTCGCGTATGCCGAAGTTCGGCATGGCGGTGGCATTGATCGTGCTTGTGTTGTGGTCACTGTTTGCCTGGGTCGGCTACAGCCTCGTCGACAGCATTCTTGCCTGGACGTCAACCAATGTCGACGCGATCGTGCAAACCGGCAAGGATGCCGCGACGGCGACCGGCATCGGAACTGAGGTCGTCGGTGCGTTCGACAGCTCGCAGACCAGCGGCTTTCTCGGCGGATTGGTTGGCCTGGTCGGTGTCGTCCTGCGTCCGCTGATCGTCGTCGTGTGGTTGGGTGGCGCTGTACTCATTCTTGGCGCGCCCTGGCTGGTGTCCCTGCTGCGCCGCCGCCGCGCCTGACGCGCAGCCTTCAGTCGAGATTTTTGGGACGCAGGCAGTGGGTGAGACGGGCGGCGCTACTTTGCAGCTCGTCCCAGCGGCCCTCGAATTCGAAGCGGGCAAGGGCAGCACTTGGGAATTTTTCCTCAAGCAGATGAAGCGCCTCGCCATTCGAGCCGGGGCCGGCGAGCTGCAGGGCAAATGTCTCAAGCCCCGGATTATGGCCGATGATCAGCACTGTGCCGATGTCCCTGGACGTCGTCCTTGCGGCGTTGAAAAGGTCATTGGCCGAAGCCCCGTAGAGGCTTTCCAGGAAAACAACCTTGGGCCGAGGTTTCGGCCAACTCGCTGATGCGAGCTGCCAGGTCTCGCGCGTGCGCGCCGCTGGCGAAACAAGAGCGAGATCAGGCAGCCAGCCGCGTTCGGCGATCTCTGTGCCCATGCGCGGCGCGGCTTTCTGGCCACGCGGCGACAATGGCCGGTCGAAGTCGGCAAGTGCAGGCGTGTCCCAGCTCGATTTGGCATGGCGCAGAAGCAGCAATTGCCTGGTCTTCGCCATACCGGCCTCCCGGTCAGGGGGTGATGCGCGCCAACTGCTCGAGATCGATCTCGTCGCGCGCCGGGTTGGGCGCGGCAATCTCGTCCTGGCCGATCGTGTCGTGGAAGCTGGAATAGGCGGTACGGCCGCCTTCCATCCGCACCTTGCCCTCGGCAAACAGCTTGAGGGCGAGGGGATAGAGCCGATGCTCGGCCTTGAGCACGCGTGCTGAAAGCGTAGGTTCGTCGTCGTCAATCAACACCGGCACGGCAGCCTGGGCAATGATCGGCCCGTCATCCATGGCGGGCGTGACGAAATGCACGGTGCAGCCATGAACACGGATGCCGGCGTCGAGCGCGCGGCTGTGGGTGTCGAGGCCCTTGAAGGACGGCAGCAGAGCTGGATGGATGTTGATCATCCGGCCTTGCCACTTCTCGACGAAGCCGGTGGTCAACAGTCGCATGTAGCCTGCAAGGGCGACGATCTCGGCGCCGAAAGAGGCAAGGGCTGCATCGATCGCAGCATCGTGCGCGTCCTTGCTGGCATGGTCGCTGCGCGCAACCACCTTGGTGGCGATGCCGCGGCTGGCCGCGATACCCAGGCCCGCAGCGTTGGCCTCGTCGGAGATGACGCCGACGATCTCGGCCGGGAAGGCTGGGTCGGAGGCTGCATCGATCAGGGCCGCCATGTTCGAGCCGCGGCCAGAGATCAGGATGACGGTGCGCTTGCGAGGCGTGCTCATAGCGACAGCGAACCGCGATAGATGACGCCGGTGTCACGGCGCGGCACGATGCGGCCGATCGGCGTGACCGTCTCGCCTGTTTCCTGCAGCACGGCTGCGACCTGCGCTGCCTGACTGTCGGCAACCACCGCGATCATGCCGATTCCGCAGTTGAAAGTGCGCATCATTTCCTCGGGCGCAACGCCACCGGTCGCGGCGAGCCAGGAGAAGACGCGCGGCACGTCGATGGCGGAAAGATCGAGCTCGGCGGAGAATTCCTTGGGCAGCACCCTTGGGATGTTTTCGGGGAAACCGCCGCCGGTGATGTGGGCCAGCGCCTTGATCCCGTGGGTTTCGCGGATCGCCTTGAGCAGTGACTTTACATAGATGCGCGTCGGCTCGAGCAGCGCTTCGGCGAGCGTCGGTCCGTCGGCGAAGGGCGCGCGGTCGCTCCATTTGAGGCCGGATGTTTCAACGACGCGGCGCACCAACGAATAGCCGTTGGAGTGAACGCCCGAAGACGCGAGGCCGAGCAGCACGTCGCCTTCGACAACATCGTCGGTGGGCAGAAGCTGGCCGCGCTCGGCGGCGCCGACGGCAAAGCCGGCGAGGTCGTAGTCGTTGCCGTGATACATGCCCGGCATTTCGGCGGTCTCGCCGCCGATCAGCGCGCAGCCGGCCTGGCGGCAGCCTTCGGCGATACCCGAAACGATGTCGGCGCCCTGGTTGGGGTCGAGCTTGCCGGTGGCGAAATAGTCGAGGAACAGCAGTGGCTCGGCACCCTGCACGACGATGTCGTTGACGCACATGGCCACGAGGTCGATGCCGATCGTGTCGTGCTTGCCGGCGTCGATGGCGATCTTGAGCTTGGTGCCGACGCCGTCATTGGCTGCGACCAGGATCGGATCGGTAAAGCCGGCGGCCTTGAGGTCGAACAATCCGCCGAAACCGCCGATCTCGCCATCCGCGCCTGGCCGGCGCGTCGATCGCACCAGCGGCTTGATCTTCTCGACCATCAGGTTTCCGGCGTCGATGTCGACGCCCGCCTGCGCATAGGTGAGACCGTTCTTGCCTTCGCTCATCGTCAAGTCCTGATGCCGTGCGCTTTTGGGCGCTATTCGCATGAACGGCTCTTCCCCGCAAGCGAGACAGGCCGGAAGCAGCGCAATCAGCCTGCCAAAGCAGTGGACAGGGCCACATTCCGGCCCATCCCTTGCGGAGGTGCCAAGTCTCGCCCATGTATCGGGAAAAGACAAAGAGTATCGACAAAAGACCAAGGGGGGACGCAGGTTGTGACTATTCCGAACATGATCACGATCATGCGCCTGGTGCTCGTGCCATGCGTGATCTACGCCATGTTGTCGGGGGAGTGGGATTGGGCCTTCGCCGGTTTCGTCATTGCCGGCGTCTCGGATGGGATCGACGGTTTCATCGCTCGCCATTTCAACCAGCGCTCGGAACTCGGCGCCTATCTTGACCCGATGGCCGACAAGCTGCTGCTGGTCAGCGTCTTTGTCGTGCTCGGCATCATGGGGCATTTGCCGCTGTGGCTCGTGATGCTGGCGGTTTCGCGTGACGCCTTGATCATCGGTGCGGTGCTGCTGTCGACGGTGATGGGCAATCCAGTGGTGGTGAAGCCGCTGATGGTGTCCAAGGTGAACACCGCCATGCAGATCATCCTGGCGGCAATCGTGCTGGCCGAACTGGCTTTCACGCTCGACTTGGGCCCTGTTCGCCCGGCGTTGATAATACTGTCCGGCCTCTTGACCGTCGCTTCCGCGGCAGCCTATCTCGTGGCTTGGCTGAGGCACATGAGCGGTAATGGCGAAGGCGAAACTCCCAACCGATAACGAGGCGGCCGAAGAAGCCGCGTCGGCGGCATTCCGCAAGCAGATACGCTTCTGGCTGATCACGGCCCTTCTGTTCGCCGCGTTTCTTTATCTGTTCAGCAATATCCTGCTGCCCTTCGTGGCGGGCATGGCGCTGGCCTATTTCCTCGATCCGGTCGCCGACCGGCTGCAACGGCTTGGCCTGTCGCGAGTCATGGCGACGGTGGTGATCCTCATCTGCTTCATCGTGATTTTGACTTTGGCGCTTGTGGTGCTGATCCCGGTGCTGGCCTCGCAGATGGCCGACTTCGCCGCCAAGGTGCCCGGTTATGTCGAAAAGCTGCAGCAGCTGGTCACCAATTTCGACCCGCAATGGCTTGAGCAGCGCTTTGGCGTCGATGCGGCCGGCTTGCGCGAAGGGCTCAACTCGCTGCTGAGCACTGGCTTCGGCTTCCTGTCGACCGTGTTCCAGTCGATCTGGAGCTCGGGCGTGGCGCTGTTTTCCATCGCCAGCCTGTTCATCATCACGCCGGTCGTCGCTTTTTACATGCTGCTCGACTGGGACCGCATGGTTGCCGTCGTCGACAGCTGGGTGCCGCGCGACCATGTCGAGACGGTGCGCCAGCTTGCCACCGACATCAACGCGGCGACCGCGGGCTTCGTGCGCGGGCAAGGCACGCTCTGCCTTGTGCTTGGCGTGATGTATGCGATTGGCCTGACGCTGACCGGTCTGAATTTCGGCGTGCTCATCGGCCTGTTTGCTGGCCTCATCAGCTTCATTCCTTATGTCGGCTCCATGGTCGGGCTGGTGTTGTCGGTCGGCGTGGCTTTCGTCCAGTTCTGGCCGGACTGGACGATGGTGGTGGCCGTGGCCGCCGTGTTCTTCGTTGGTCAGTTCATCGAAGGCAACATCTTGCAGCCGCGCCTGGTCGGCAAGAGCGTGGGCTTGCATCCTGTGTGGCTGATGTTTGCGCTGTTTGCCTTCGGCGCGCTGTTCGGCTTTGTCGGACTGCTGGTGGCCGTGCCTGCCGCTGCGGCTGTCGCCGTTCTGGTCCGTTTTGCCATCTCGCGCTATCTTGAGTCGCCGCTCTATTATGGCCATGCGGTGCGCCCGCCCGCCGATCCCCGTGAGACGGGCGGCGCAAGTTCGGAAAAATGACCGTGACGCGCGAGCCTTTCAAACCGCGCCAATTGCCGCTCGACCTCGGCCATTCGCCGGGGCTTACGCGCGACGATCTGGTCGTGTCGCAGGCCAATCAGCAGGCAGCCGCCCTGATCGACCGCTGGCCGGAGTGGCCGGCCCCCGTGGTGCTGCTCGCGGGCCCGGCAGGGTCGGGCAAGTCGCATCTCGCTGCGATCTGGCGCGACTATGCCGGCGCGATCGAGCTCAGCCCGTCCGACATTTCCGCCCATCTGGGCGATATCGGTTCCGTGCCGGTGCTGATCGACGATGCCGATCAGGGCAGGCTCGACCAGGAAGGCTTGTTTCACCTCATCAACACAGTGCGCGGCGCGGGCTCGCATCTGCTGCTCACCGCGCGCAGCTTTCCCACCGCCTGGGGCGTGACGCTGCCTGATCTCGCCTCTCGGCTGAAGGCTGCGGCGACTGTGGAGATCGAGGAGCCCGACGACATTCTGCTTGCCGGCGTCATCACCAAACTCTTCGCCGACCGTCAGGTCGAGGTTGAGCCGCATGTGGTGCAGTTCCTGGTTCGCCGAATCGAACGCTCGCTGTCGACCGCCATCCACGTCGTCGATCGCCTCGACCGTGCCGCGCTCGAACAAAAGACCCGCATCACACGAGCCCTTGCCGCCGAGACGATCGGTGCGCTCGACGCCGGGCAGGGCGAACTGGAACTCTGAGCTTCAGGCCAGTCGCGAATAAAGTGCCTTTGCCGCAAGCAGCACGCCGAGGATGGTCGCATTGGAGGCAAAGCCGACGACCACTGCGGTGGCGGTGCTGTGACCGTCCGCCGACCCAAGGCTGAGCGGGATCAACACGGCAACGAAGACGATGCCAAGCGCAATCGGAATCCAGCGGTTGAGCACCTGCGCGGTATTGGCCGCGGTGAGCACCAGCGCAATCAGCAGGCCGATGCGGAACGGATCGACAAGCTGGGCGAGATAGATATCGAGATAGGGCACTGGCATTCCTCCCAAATTCAGATGTGCAGGTCACGCCCGAACTGTCCAGTAAGCCTATGGTCTAGCACTCAGCAGGACGCGCGTGGCAGCGTGACCCCGAGCAATAGCCGCACCAGCGACGACTGCTTGGAAACGCCCGATTTGGCGAAGATCGAACGTAGATGTGATCGCACGGTTTCCCTGGCGATGCCGAAATCGACGCTGATGGCGTCGATCGAGCGGCCGTCGGCGAGGGCGGATGCAATCCGAGCTTCGCTCGGCGTCAGGTCGAACAGCGCTTGAAGCACATTGGCCGATGGCGCGCCCGGTCCGGGCAGGGGCATGATGACGAGGATGCAGTGAATGCGGCTGAACAGGTCATGTGCTGATCCGCGGACCGGTAGCAGATGCACGACACTTGATGGCCTGCCGTTCTCTCCAGCGATCGGAAACGACTGGACGATACCGCGCCTGGCGCCGCCCGCGAGCGCCGACAGCGCGCTCTCAAGCAGGGCGTCGGCTTTCTTGTCGGTGATCTTGGCGCGGCCTGAACAATCCTGGACGGTGGCCGGTATCAGCGTGTCCATCAGCCCGTTGCAGGCCAGCAATTGCCCGCGCCCGCCCAAAACCGCGGCCGGCAGTCCAAGCGCCTCCAGTGCGTCGGCACCGGCACGGGCCTTTTCAAGACCGATTCGGGCGCTGACCATCGCGGCGCGTGCAAGATGCGGACGCATGCGGTCGAGTGCGTCGACATAGTCCCGCTCGAAGGGACCGCGCTCTGTCTTCCGTTCGAGATTGAAAGACAGCACATCGCCGGTCGGGATCGGGATGTGGGTGCCTGCTGCCCAGCCGATTCCCCGGGGATGAAGGAAATCGCGATAGATCGGCTCCGTTTCCAGCTCTTGCTCGGTGAAGGCATCGAGATCTGTGATGAAACCGGGATAGGCCAGGGCCTCTGCGCGGGCCTTGCGCGCGTTGACCGCCATCCAGCCCTCGCGCATGAACGCTTCCACATGCGGCGCGACCGCTTCCGAAGCGAGATAGGCCGACGCGCCCTGGCTGATGGTGAAGAGATAGCCGCCCAGGCCCTCTACGGCTTGCGCCAGTCCATCAAGTAATACGGGCCACTTCTCCGGTATGAAGGAAGCCTCGTAGATCTGATCGATGAATTGTTCGGATAGCTCCGCCAATCGTTTGCCACTCCCCACCCTGGTCCGCCGCCTGTTGACCAAAGTCATTCGCCCCCTGGCGACCGGCCTGTGGGCGGATCCACTAGGCTAGGGCATGATCGAACGCAAAGCCGGATTCGGTTTTGCTGACCACGCTTTAGTAGAACGATAGCACTACACTTGGATTCATCAAGCGCTGGTCGTGGTGCGCAAATGTCGCAATCGCGCCAAAGCGCGTGTTTCAAGGGTAAGTGCAGGCGGCAAGTGGACATCCGTGGCCCTATGTTGCCGAGTTCTCAATGCTCTTGGCGGATGCCCCGAGGGCGGGCCGATTGCCGCCGCGCTTGGCTTGGGCGCATGTAAGGTGGATTACTGACGCCACAATTCGATTCTAGCCGGACGGCTTATCAGGAACCGCGATGTCTCAATTGAAAGATGTTCTGGACGAAGTGGTTGCGGAGATGGCGAACGCGCCTGAGCGCGGCGAGGTCGCTTCCTACATCCCGGAGCTTGGCAAGGTCGATCCGGCGAAGTTTGGCATTGCGGTCATCATGAATGATGGCGAGGTGGTGGCTGCCGGCGACGCTGACGAACCCTTTTCCATTCAGAGCATATCCAAGGTGTTCACCCTGGCGCTGGCTTTGGGGCGAGCTGGCGACACCTTGTGGAACCGAGTTGGCCGGGAGCCTTCGGGCACGCCCTTCAATTCCATTGTCCAGTTGGAGCGGGAAGAGGGGATACCCAGAAACCCATTCATCAATGCCGGTGCGATCGTTGTCTCGGATGTGCTCTTGGCCGGCCATCAACCGCGCGAGGCCATCGGCGAGATCCTGAGTTTTGTGCGCTCCCTTGCCGATGACGATACCATCGTGATCGACCGCGACGTCGCCAATTCCGAACGCGCTACCGGTTACCGCAACTTCGCGCTTGCCAATTATCTCAAGGGATTTGGCAACCTGAACCACGCGCCGGAGCTGACGCTTGGGGTCTATTTCCATCACTGCGCCATCGCCATGAGCTGCAAGCAATTGGCGAATGCCGGACGCTTCCTGGCGAATTCCGGCAGAATTCCTTCCTTGAACCACACGGTCATATCAGGCGAGCGGGCCCGGCGTATCAATGCCCTGATGCTCACTTGTGGCCACTACGACGGCTCGGGCGAGTTCGCGTTCCGTGTCGGCATTCCCGGCAAGAGCGGCGTTGGGGGCGGGATATTGGCGATCGTGCCTGGAGTTGCGTCGATTGCGGTGTGGTCGCCTGGCCTGAATGATCGCGGCAACTCGATGCTCGGCTCGATTGCGCTGGAGAAACTGACCAAAAGAATGAACTGGTCAATCTTCTCATCCTGACCCTGGCCGAATCACGCGCCGAGGAATGAGTTCGAAACCGCCTTCTTGGCCAATGTCAGATAGCAGTCGATCCCGACCCCCATTGGCTGAGCCAGGACGAGAACTGCTGGCTCAGCGCGGTGGAGGTGTCTATCGACGCTTCATAGGCGCCGACGACCGCTGTTATTTCAGGGCACAGCGCCACCAGCATGCCGCTCCTGAGCTCGTTTTCGATGAAAGCAGGATTGGCTTGCCCTACGCCCAAACCTGAAATGCAGGCGTCGATGGCCGCTTCGTCGGTGTCGAATGTGATGGCTCCTGCCTTGGGTGCAAACGCCATGCCGGCAGATGCCGACCATTGCAGCCATGACCATGCATCCGCCGTGTCGAGCAGAACCGGCAGGTCGAACAGCGCTTCAGGCGAAAGTGGATCAGTGAGCCCGCGAAGCAGTTGCGGCGTGCAGACGCTCACTGTCTTGTCCAACAGGAACGCATTCGAAAATGCGGTCGTCTCCGTGCCCCTGACATAGCCGATCGTAAGATCCGCCGCATCATTGCCGGGCTTCTGCGAACGAAACGATAGGTCAGCTCCCGGGCAGCTGCTCCTGAACGATCCGATGCGCGGGATCAGCCAGCGCTGCGTCAGCGTGATCGGTGCCTGAACGGTCAGCCGCGCCCGATGGGGCGAAATCTCACGCGCGCCGGTTTCAACAAGAGCCAGAGCACCCTTGGCATGGGTGAGGAAACGTCGCCCGGACTCGGTCAATACGACAGCGTTGTGGCTACGCTGGAAAAGAGCGGCGCCAAGGCTCTCCTCAAGCGTCTTGATCTGCCTACTGATCGCGCTGGGCGTCAGGCGCAGTTCCTCGGCGGCAAGCGTCAGGCTGCCGGTGCGGGCCACCGCAACGAACGCGGGCAAGGTGTTCAAAGACGGGAACCGGGAGGGTCCTGCTTGAGAGTTTTGCATGCCGGATTGAGAAGTTTTCGATTGCACATTGGGTCTTGGTGGGCAATTTGCCATAAAACTTGATAATTGTCCTCACCAATAAACATGGCCCGCGATGCGAACGATGTTCCTTCACCAGAAGACCGGCGCGGCGCAATGACATTGCTGATCGACGGCGCATCGGCTGACGGCGGAGCGGCGAAACTGAGCCGCAAAGGCTGCTTCGGCATTGTCGGCTTGCTGGTCGCTGGCCTCGTCGTGCTCGCTGGCATTGGCTTTGCCGGGCTGTTCGTTGGCGGTGTCACCACGCCGGTGCCCTTGGTCATCGACGCGCTGCTGGGGCGTAGCGCTGGACCTGAAGCGGCGATCTTGTGGAGACTGCGCATTCCGCGTGAACTTCTGGCCATTCTGGCCGGGGCAGCGCTCGCCTGTTCGGGCGTCGTGATGCAAGGCGTGGCGCGCAACGCGCTCGCGTCGCCGGACCTGACCGGCGTGCTGACCGGCGCAAGCTTTGCCATCGTCGTTTTCTACGTCTTCGTGCCCTCGGTGCCGGCCATCGCCCATCCTTTCATCGGCCTCGCCGGCGGATTGCTGGCTGGCGGTACGAGCCTCCTGATTGCGTCAGCCGGCGGCCTGTCGCCGGTCAGGCTGGCGCTGGCAGGGTCTGCCGTCGCCTTCTTTTGCGCCGCCGGCATCACCACGGCACTGATCCACGCTGGACCGACGGTCGCCTCGGTGTTTTTCTGGCTCACCGGCGGACTTGCCGGCCGCGGCTGGCAGCATCTCATCATCCTGCTGCCCTGGGCCGTGGCGGGTTTGTGTGCTTGCGTCGTGCTGGCGCGTCCGCTCGATCTGCTCGCACTCGGCGACGAGGCTGCTGAAACGCTCGGGCTCAATGTGCGCTTCTGGCGTCTTGCTGGTGCTGTGACGGCGATCGTCCTGTCGGTCGGCGTCGTTGCGGTCGCGGGCCCCATCGGCTTCCTCGGCCTGTGCATTCCCCACGTGGCCCGCAGCATCGTCGGCGTCAGGCATCAGGTTTTGTTGCCCGTCTCGGCCATGCTGGGAGCGATCGCGCTGCTGACCGCCGACACGCTGGCGCGCACCATGGCCGCTCCGCGCGAACTGCCGATCGGCGTCCTGACGGCAATCGTCGGCGGCCCCTTCCTCATCCACATGGTCTGGAGGAAGACGGCGTGAGCAGGCTTCCGTTCTGGCCGACAGCTTCTGTCACCTTCTGCGCACTCATTGCGCTTGCATTTCTTGCCGCGCTCAATGGTGCTGCCGATCTCGGTCTGTATCGTGGGCTCGAAGCCCTGTTTTTCCACACTGGCGACGCCGCCGGCATCTTGTGGGACATCCGGCTGCCGCGTGTTGCCATCGGTATCCTCGTTGGTATTCATCTCGCCGTCTCGGGGCATCTGCTGCAGGCAGCCACCCGTAATCCGCTGACCGATCCCAATGTGCTCGGCATTTCAGGCGGCGCCATGCTCGCCGTGATGATCTTCCTGCTTTTCACCGTCTATTGGGGCCAGACCGACGGCAGCAAGCTGACCTCTTATCCGGTAGCACCCTTGCCCTTCGTCGCGCTCGTTGGCGGCCTGGTCGCAGCGACCTTGACCTATCTCGTCGCCTGGCGTGCGGGTGCCACCCCGTTGCGGCTGGTGCTGGCCGGTATCTCCATTGGCATCACCTTCCAGGCGCTTGGCCTCGGCATCTTCGCCGCCTGGGGCTCGACCCGCATGGAGACGGTGCTGCTATGGCTGTCGGGCAGCCTCTATGCCCGTGGCTGGGAGCACGCACTGCATCTGCTGCCTTGGACCATTGGCGGGTTGTTGGCGCTGCCGGTGATGGTGGCCAAGCTCGACTTGCTGTCGATCGGCGACGATGCGGCGGCGACGCTTGGCGTCAATGTCGGCGCGATCAGGCTCGCGGCCATCGCCCTTGCCACCGTGCTGGCGTCGAGTGCCGTGGCGATAGTCGGGCCATTGGGCTTTGTCGGCCTCATTACGCCTCATGCCGCGCGTCGGCTGGTCGGCACTTCGCTGGCCAAATCTTTGCCGATTTCGGCACTTCTGGGCGCCTTGCTCGTGACATCAGGCGACCTTTTGGGCCGCATCGCCACCCCGCCGGCCGAAATCCCCGTCGGTGCGGTCACCGCGCTGATTGGCGTGCCGATTTTCCTCGTGCTTTTGGGACGACGCCTATGAACGGCCTGATCTGCCAGGACATCTCCCTCGGCTATGGTGCGCGCCAGGTGCTGTGCGATGTCAGCCTGTCGGTTCCCAAGGGCAAGATCACCGCGCTGATCGGGGCCAATGGATGCGGCAAGAGCACCTTGCTGCGTGCCATGGCAGGCCTGTTGCGACCGATGTCGGGTGAGGTCGCGCTCGATGGCCAGAAGCTGTCGGCATGGCCGCGCAAGCAATTGGCGCGCAGGCTCTCATTCCTTCCTCAGGAAATGGTCGACCCGCCGGAGATAACGGTGGCCGAACTCGTTGCCTATGGCCGGCATCCGCATCGCGGCCTTCTGGGGCGGACAGCGCCCGGTGACGCGGAAGCGGTGGCGCGCGCGATCGCTGCCACCGACATGAGCAGCCTCGCCGACCGCATGGTCTCAACGCTCTCCGGGGGCGAGCGCCGCCGCGCCTGGATCGCCATGGCGCTTGCCGTCGACGCCGGGATCCTGTTGCTCGACGAGCCCACGACCTTCCTCGACATCGGCCACCAGTTCGAGGTGCTCGAGCTGTTGCAGCACATCAACCGCACCCAGGGCATCACGGTGGTGCTGTCGCTGCACGACCTCAACCAGGCGGTGCGTTTCGCCGACCATCTCGTCGCCGTCGATCGCGGCACCATCATCGACCAGGGTGCTCCAGCCGATGTCATGACCGAGCATCTGTTGACCGAGACCTTTCGCGTCAGCGCCACCGTCACCCGCAACCAAGACCATCCGCCGGTCTTCATTCCCACCGGCTCGATCAAGGCTCCTTCACGTCTCATCCATTGAAAGGCTTATGTCATGAATCGCAGAGATTTCCTGATCCGCTCCACCGCCGTTGGCATGGTGGCGATGTTCGCGACCGCAGCCAAGGCGGCACCGCATACCATCACCGACGATCGCGGTGTGGCTATCAAGCTTCCCGATGATGCCAAGCGGGTAGCCGCCATTTCCTATTTCGGCGCCGATGTTGCCTTGGCACTCGGCATCACGCCTGTCGCCACCACCTACATGGTGGAAGGCCGCAACCCCGACCACCTGCTCGACAGGCTTGTCGACGTGCCCAAGATCGGCCAGCGGGCCAGCCCCAATCTGGAGCTTCTGGCCCAGGCCAAGCCTGATCTGATCGTCGCCATCAAGCGCTACACCGAAGCCAATGCGGGCAAGCTCGAAGAGATCGCGCCCTATCTCGCGGTTCGCCTGGAGACACCAGAGGACTCCGAGCGCGACCTGTTGCTGGTGGCCGAAGCGCTTGGCAACAAGGCCGAAGGCGAAAAGCTTGTCGCCGATTTCCACGCCGAGTTCGACGCCCTGAAGACCAAGGCGCCGAAGGACCGGGGCGTCAAATATCTCTATTTCTACGGTTCGGGCGAGGCGCCATGGACCTTCTACGAAGACGACGTCACCGCCTCGATCCTGACCACGCTCGGCGGCGTCAATGTCGCCGGCAAGAACCCGACGCCCGAGGTGCCCGACAACACCGCCTTCGAGATGAACCTCGAGGCCATGCTCGTTGCCGATCCCGACGTCATCATCGTCTACGATTACGGCCCGGATCGCCCGTTCGAGACAAACCCGATCTGGTCGTCGCTGCGCGCGGTGCAGGAAGGCAAGGTTCATTTCGTTGGCGATCACTGGATCGAATCGCACGGTCCCATCGCCCGCCGCGTCGTCATTAACGAGGCTGCGGCGATTCTCTATCCCGACGTCTTCAAGGCCGATGCCCCGCGCATCATCGCGGCCCGCATTCTCGCCTGATAGAGGGACTTCCGAAGCGCGACATGGCGAATACATTCATCTTGTCGCGCTTCATCGTCGATGCGCGCCACATCCTGCAGCTGGCGGTGCCGCTGGCACTTACTCAGCTTGCCCAAGTGGCGATCTCGACCACCTCGATCATCGTGCTCGGCCTGCTTGGTTCGGCCGAGCTCGCCGCTGGCGGCCTGGCGATCGGCCTGTTCAACCTGATGCGCACCATGGGCGTCGGCCTTGCAGTCGGAACCGCCAATCTCGTCGCCGAAGAAGTTCGCGGCACGGGCGATGCCGAAAAGATCGCCCACTACGCCGCCTCAAGCCTCCAGATATCGACATTGGCCGGCCTCGTCGCCGTGGCGCTCATGACGCAGGTCGAGCCGCTGCTCTTGTCGTTCGGACAAGATGCTGAGGTCGCGCGGCTTGCCGGCATTTACCTGATGGCGACGTCCTGGGGCATTCTTCCGTGCCTTTGGTTCAATGCGCTGCGCAGCTTCACCGTCGGCTTGAGAAAGCCGGGGCCGGTCCTGGCGATCACCTTGGCCTCCATCGCCATCAACGCGGCACTTGCCTTCGGCCTTGCCACCGGCCGT
This sequence comes from Aminobacter sp. 01T433, assembly GCF_056398585.1. NCBI lineage: Bacteria > Pseudomonadati > Pseudomonadota > Alphaproteobacteria > Hyphomicrobiales > Phyllobacteriaceae > Aminobacter > Aminobacter sp. 01T433. Next base: position 268,031 of record NZ_JBFTPR010000003.1, on the reverse strand, counting down.
TTCGGCTTGCCGCAGTTTGGCGCGACAGGCGTTGCCCTTGCTGCAGCCTTGGTGCACCTGGCGAGCTTCGCCGCGCTTTCGATGCATGTGCTGCGGTCGCCGGGCTATGGCGCCTACAGAATCGTGCCGGCTTTGCTGCAGCTTGATGTGGGCGCCTGGAAACGAACATTGGCCCTCGGCGTGCCGACCTCGGCGGCATATGGTTCAGAGGCCGCTTTCACAGTCGCCATTGCCTTGTTGATGGGCACGTTCGGCGAGGCGGCACTGGCCGCGCACAATATCGTCAACCAGATCATCTACATCGCCTTCATGCTGGCGGTTGGCTTGTCGCATGGCACATCAGTTGCCATCAGCGAGGCGCAGGGCCAGGGGCAGGGCGCCCTGAAACGGCGCTACGGTGCGATCGGCGTCGGCATTGGCATAGTGATCATGGCGATCGTTGGTGCGGGCTACATCGCGATGCCAGGTCTTGTGCTTCTTCCGTTCGGATCGGATACGGGACCGAGCACCACGGAGACGATGAGGCTTGCCGCCCAACTGCTGACGATTGCCGCAATCCTGCAAATCTTCGACTGCTCGCAGAACATCGGCGTGGGTCTGATGCGTGGCCTCGGTCGCGCCAGGCTGACGCTTGGCTTGACCCTCGTCGGCTATTGGCTGGTCGGCTTTCCCGTGGCCGTGGCCCTGTCTTATGCGCTCGGCCCGACGGGCGTGTGGTGGGGGCTCAGCGCTGGACTGGCGGCGACCGCGATCCTGATCCTGTCGAGCTTCGAACGACTCACGGGGACGCGGTGATCCGACACCCAGCGACTTCGCTACGAGGGCGGGAGGCATGAAGCCATCGGGCCGCGCGCGATTCGTTTCGACCGTCGCCGTGCCTAACATGTGCTTGTGGAGGGGAGTTTGCCTGATCGGCAAGGCCAATGGGCTGCGCAATCCAGGCAATTGATCTTGCAAAGTAAAATGGTCGGAGTGGAGAGATTCGAACTCCCGACCCTCTGGTCCCAAACCAGATGCGCTACCAGACTGCGCTACACTCCGAAATCACATTTCGATGCCGTGCCTAGTGGCTTCCGCTCGACAAGGCAAGGGCAAAAACGACGAAACCGGCTTTCGTCTTGCAGCAAAGGCGATTGCACAGTAATGACGGGCTCATCTGGATGTCCGTGCGTCTGCGCGGAATCACGAGTGAGGTAAGTATGTCCGCGCGAATTTTCAGCCCTGCCAAGACCGCCATGCAGTCGGGCAAAGCCAAAACCGGGCACTGGGTGCTCGAATTCGACGCCGAAAAGCCGAAGAAGATCGATCCGCTGATGGGCTACACCAGCTCCGGCGACATGAAGAGCCAGATTCGTCTGACCTTCGAGACCCGCGAAGAAGCGGTTGCTTATGCCGAAAAGGAAGGCCTAGCCTTCCGCGTCCAGGAGCCGAAAGAAGCCAAGCGCCGGCAGATTTCCTACTCGGACAATTTCCGTTATGACCGCAGGACGCCCTGGACGCACTGACGTCTTAAGGCATGATTATGCCGGCTCGCCATGGGCCGGCCAGCGGTCCCGTAGCTCAGCTGGATAGAGCACCGGCCTTCTAAGCCGATGGTCACAGGTTCGAATCCTGTCGGGATCGCCATCTTCTTGCACTGCGATTGCGGTGACTTTGGACACCATCTTCTTTGGCATCTGACGCCAGCTTGCCTCTCAAGACGCAAGCCGCTTAAATCCTGCTTGCGGGCAGGGCTCGCTCCATTGCTTCATAGCTGGCCAGCGGGATCGAATGACACATTCACTGCCTGAATTCCTGTCTATTGCGCCCAGACTTGTCGTTGCCGTCTTGCTTGGCGTGCTGATCGGCATCGAACGTCAGTGGCGACAGCGACATTCGGGACTGACCACTCATGCGCTGGTGGCGCTTGGCGCTGCGGCCTATAGCGCGCTGCCGACACTGGTCGGTGTCACCAGCGAAGTTCGCATGGGCAGTCAGGTGGTAACGGGCATCGGTTTTCTGGGTGCCGGCTTGATCATGAGGGACGGCCTCAGCGTGCGCGGCCTGAGCACCGCGGCAACCGTGTGGGCAACTGGCGCCGTTGGCGTGCTTGCCGGCTACGGCAATCCCGTGGAGGCGGCTGAACTGGCGGTTCTGATCGTCTTCATCAACCTTGTCCTTCCGCGCCTGAGCTGGCTCGTCGATGAAATGGCCCCCGAGAGCAAGGAAGTCCCGCGCTTTTATGTCATCGAGCTGAAATGCAAAGCGCGTGACGAGGCGATGGTGCGAACCATGCTTCTCCAGGCGCTCAGCGTGCGCAAGCTCAGGTTGCAGTCATTGGAAAGCCATGCGCTGCCGGATACGAGCTCGGTAGAGGTCGAGGCTCTGGTATTCAGCGCGCGCGAGGAAGACAGCCTGGTGGAGCATCTTGTCGGCGAATTGAGTGTTACGCCCCAGATAGTTGCGACGAGCTGGACCTCAACAACACCGCCCGAGTAGCCGCTGGACGAATTCAATCCTGGCGCTAGCTGCGCCCTTTTTCTCGCATCGCACGAAGCTTGTCGGGCACCCCGTCATGGTCTCCGAGCATCCGTTCAGGCGCATCGCCCCACCAGTCGTCGCGCATGGCCTTGCGCTCAAGATTGCGCGGATAGACGATGCGGTTTTCGGACTTGTTGGTTTCGCCGATCACCAGAAGTCGAACCTCGGTTTCGGTGTTGTTGAGAAAGCTGTGGGCCTGTCCGGTGCCCGCAGGAAATCCCACGGAGTCACCGGGCTTCAGCCGATGCAAGTTGCCGTCCAGCCAGACATCGGGCTCGCCCTCCAGGACATGGACGAACTCTTCTTCGGCACTTTCGGCGTGCGGAAACGACGTCCGCCGGCCAGGCGGCAGACGGACATGGTGGATGCCGATCCGCTCAAGGCCAAAATGCGCGCCAAGGGGGGCACCAATGCCCCTCAATTCGTCGGTGCCGGAAAATGTCTCGCCGTCCGGCCGTTCGACCTCGGTCCAGTGGGCGATTTCTGAAGGACGGTCGGACGCGGCCATTTGGATCCTCGCCAAGAGTTGCCAAGGCACCACTGTTGCGCTCGCCGACTACGCCGTCAATGTGTGCAGCATTACCCCGAAGGTTCGAATCGGTCCGAACGGCTCGACCTCACTCCGCGCTGTTGGCCGCAGCCAGGGCGGCCGCAATGTCTTCCTTGAGGTCGGCAACGTCTTCCAGCCCGATCTGCAGGCGGATGACCGGTCCTTCGTAAGGCTCGTTGGCAATCTTGCGGTCGCCGAGGAATACCGGCACGGCAAGGCTCTCATAGCCGCCCCAGGAATAGCCGAGGCCGAAGATTTCGAGCGCATCGAGGAAGGCATGCGCCTTCTTGGTGCCGCCGCCGGCGAGCACCACCGAGAAGATGCCGCTGGAGCCTGCGAAGTCGCGTTTCCACATGGCGTGGTCGGGGTGGCTTTCGAGTGCCGGGTGCAGCACGCGCGCAACGCCGGGCTGGCCTTCGAGCCAGCGGGCGATTTCAAGCGCGCTCTTCTCGTGATGGGCAAGGCGGACGCCCATTGTGCGCAAGCCGCGCAGCACCTGGTAGACGTCGTCAGGGCCAGCACAGCAGCCGAGCGTGTCGAAGGCTTCCCTGAGGCGCGGCCAGCAGGCGGCGTTCGCCGAAACCGTGCCGCTGAGAATGTCGGAATGGCCGGCCGGATACTTGGTTGCGGCGTGGATGGAGACATCGACGCCGAAGTCGAGCGCCTTGAACAGCAGCGGCGTGGCCCAGGTGTTGTCCATCATGACGATCGCACCCGCTGCATGCGCGGCTTTGACGATCGCGGGGATGTCCTGCACCTCGTAGGTGTTGGATGCCGGCGATTCGGTGAACACGACCTTGGTGTTGGGCTTGATCAGTTCGGCAATGGCCGCACCCGCATGCGGGTGGTAATAAACGACCTCGACGCCGAGACGCTTCAGCATGGTGTCGGCGAAATGACGGGTCGGATGATAGACCGAGTCGGTGATCAGCACATGGTCGCCGGCCGACAGGAAGCCGAGCAGCGGCACGGTGACGGCGGCGAGGCCCGAGGGAACCGCGATTGTGCCGGCCGAACCTTCAAGCTGGTCAATCGCCTCGCACAGGGCGTCGGTCGTGGGCGTTCCACGGGTGCCATATGTGTATTTTTGAGCACGCCCCGCCATCGTTGCGGCATTGGGATAAAGAACCGTCGAGGCGCGCACGACCGGCGGATTGACAAAGCCATGAAAGCCGTGTGGATCGTGCCCGCAATGCGCGAGCCGCGTGTTGACGCCTTTGATCCTACCGTTGTCTCGAGTCATGAAACCGCACCCTTTCAGCGAAGACGCCAGCCATAATGCGACCGCTCTACCGGCGCAACCGCCGCGCGGCCCCGTTCGGCTGGGCCAGATATGGCCAGCGGGTTTTGCCGGGCGCCTCTTTGTGACGATCGCGTTTACCTGGCGCCGCATGTGGCGCGCTCCTGTAGGCACTCCGCCGCCGGTCTGGACACGTCAGCTGACGCTGTTGTTGCTTTGCGGTGCTTGTGTTGTCGGATTGCTGTTTTTCATCGATTCGGCGGTGATGAATTTCATCCTTTCCAACCGCAACAAGCTGACGAGTTGGCTGGCTTGGCTGAGCGATGTCGGCAGGTCCGAATGGTACCTCATTCCTTCCTTGTTGGTCTATCTGGCAACCGCGACCGCCGATTGGCGCGGCGTCGGCTATGGCTTCCGGGCTCGGCTGGTGACGCTGTTTGGCCAGGCAGCTTTTGTTTTCGGCTGCGTTGCAGTCACTGGCATCGCGGTCAATATCGTCAAGTTGTTTTTCGGCCGCGCCAGGCCGGCATTTTACGGCGAATACGGTGCCTATTATTTCGATCCCTTCGTGGTGACGCGCTATTCGTCGAGCTTTCCCTCGGGCCATGCGACGACGCTGGGAACAGTCGCCGCGATCCTGATGATCTGGTTCCCGCGCCATTGGTTGCCGATCGGCATCGTTGGCCTGCTGTTTTCGGCTTTGCGGATTCCGGCCGCCGCGCATTATCCATCCGACGTTGCGGCCGGCTATCTGTTCGGGCTCATCGTGACGATCATTATCGCCAGGTTCTTTGCTGCGCGTCGGGTCGGTTTCCGCCCAATACCGGGCAAGCTCCTGCCAGCCGCCACCGGATTCCGCAGGTTGAAGCGCGCTGCCGGCTAAGCGGCTGGAACCACGCCAGTCGCGCGCAGCACAGATCGCGCCGGGACCTTTCTAATACTAAAGACCGAGGCGTCCATCCCGGGCCTTTATTGCTTGACCTAATAAGAATTATCGCCTTCGATGTCATTTGTGAACCGGACTGCAGCAATGCGCGCCGGATAGGTGCGCAATCCGGGAAATGGGCCGGATAGGGGACGCTGAGTTCACAGATCAAAAAGACAGGCAACGCCTGCAAAAAAACAGAAAAGGGTTCGTGGGTCATGAAGTATATCATTTCAGGCATTCTCGGGGCTGCTACGCTCGGCATGGTGGCGACCGCCGCATCTGCCGGCACCCTCGAGGACGTCAAGGCAAAGGGCTTCCTGCAATGCGGTGTCAGCACCGGCCTGGCCGGGTTCTCCGCACCGAACGACAAGGGTGACTGGCAGGGGCTCGATGCCGATTTCTGCCGCGCGGTTGCAGCAGCGGTCTTTGGTGATGGCACCAAGGTCAAGTTCACGCCGCTCTCCGCCAAGGAGCGCTTCACCGCTCTTCAGTCGGGCGAAATCGACCTTCTGTCGCGCAACACCACCTGGACCATCAACCGCGATACGGCACTTGGCCTGAACTTCGTTGGCGTTACCTATTTCGACGGCCAGGGCTTCATGATCAATGCCAAGAAGCTGCCGGGCGTGAATTCCGCGCTCCAGCTCTCGGGTGCTGCAGTCTGCGTGCAGACGGGCACCACGACCGAACTCAATCTCGCCGACTACTTCAAGGCGAACAAGATGGAGTACAATCCGGTCGTCTTCGAAAAGCTTGAAGAGGTCAACGCTGCTTATGATGCCGGCCGTTGCGACGTCTACACCACCGACCAGTCGGGCCTCTATGGCATCCGTCTGACGCTTGCTTCGCCAGACGATCACGTCGTTCTGCCCGAGATCATCTCCAAGGAACCGCTCGGACCTGCCGTGCGCCAGGGCGACGACAAGTGGTACCACATCGTCAAGTGGACCTATTTTGCGCTGCTGACCGCCGAGGAACTCGGCATCACTCAGGCCAATGTGGAGGAAATGAAGGGGTCGGGTAATCCCGAGGTCAAGCGCGTCCTCGGCACCGAGACTGACACCAAGATCGGCACCGATCTCGGCCTCGGCAATGACTGGGTCGTCAGCATCGTCAAGTCCGTGGGCAACTATGGCGAAGTCTTTGAACGCAATGTCGGCCAGGGCAGCCCGCTGAAGATTGCACGTGGCATCAATGCGCTCTGGACCAAGGGTGGACTGCAGTACGCACCGCCCATCCGCTGATCCGAAGTCTCACCCGGAAGGCGGCGAATCCGCCTTCCGGTCACTCTTTAAGAGGGACTTCCGATGGCTACGCAGGACATACCCCATGACGTAGGGGGCGGCCGCGCGTCGCTTCTCTACGATCCGAAGGTGCGCGGCATCTTCTTCCAGATCCTCGTGGTCGTTGCGCTTACGGCGTTCGTCTGGTGGATTATTGGCAATACGATCGAGAACCTGAAGCGCGCCAATATCGCGTCGGGTTTCGCCTTTCTCAACGGCCGTGCCGGCTTCGACCTCAGCGATTCGCTGATCGCCTTCGATTCCGATTCGACCTACAAGCGCGCTTTGCTGGTTGGCTTCCTCAACACGCTTGTTGTGGCTGTCGCCGGCATCATAACCGCGTCGATCCTAGGATTTCTCATCGGCATCGGCCGGCTGTCGCACAACTGGCTGATCCGCAAGATCTGCACCGTCTATGTCGAGATATTCCGCAACATCCCGCCGCTGCTCGTCATCTTCTTTTGGTATTTCGGTGTGCTTTCGGTGCTGCCGCTGCCCAAGGAGAGCATTGAGCTGCCTTTCGGCTCGTTTCTCAACAGCCGAGGCTTCTATTTCCCGAAGCTGATCTGGGGCGAGGGTTCGATGCTGGTGCCGGTGGCGTTCCTGCTTGGCATCGGGATGTCGTGGTTCGTCGCCCGGCGTGCCCGCCAGCGGCAAATGGCGACGGGTGCGACATTCCCCGTGTTCTGGACGTCGCTTGCGCTGATCATCGGCTTGCCTCTTTTGGCGCTCGCCGCGACGGGCTTTCCCATGAGCTTCGATTTCCCAAAGAAATCGACCTTCAATTTGACCGGCGGCTTGCAGATCAAGCCGGAGTTCCTGGCGCTCTATCTGGCCTTGTCGTTTTATACCGCGGCCTTCATCGCCGAGATCGTGCGTGCCGGCATCAAGGGTGTCAGCAAGGGCCAGACCGAGGCGTCCTCGGCACTTGGCTTGCGCTCGGGACAAGCGCTCAGGCTGGTGGTGGTGCCGCAGGCGTTGCGCATCGTCATCCCGCCCTTGACCAGCCAGTATCTCAACCTGACCAAGAACTCGTCGCTGGCCATCGCCATCGGCTACCCCGACCTGGTCGCGGTAGGCGGAACGGTGCTCAACCAGACCGGACAGGCAATCGAGATCGTGGTCATCTGGATGGTTGTCTATCTCGGTCTCAGCCTGGTCACGTCCGCTTTCATGAACTGGTTCAACGCCAAGATGGCGCTGGTGGAAAGGTAGGAGGCGGACATGTCGCAAGATATCGGATACGTCCGCACCGAATTGGCGCTGCCCCAACCAGCACCTCTTCGCGAGCGCGGGCCAGCGGCATGGATACGCAAGAACCTTTTTGCCAATCCATTCGATTCGGTGCTGACGATCCTCGGTCTAGTGATCGTGGCCATGATTGTGCCGCCGCTGTTCAACTGGGCAGTGGTCAATGCCCAGTGGACGGGTACTGACCGGACGTTCTGTGCGACTGTGGCACAGGGCGGCATACAGCCTGACGGCTGGTCAGGCGCCTGCTGGGCGTTCGTCAATGCCAAGTTCGGCCAGTTCATGTTTGGCCGCTATCCCATAGAGGAACGCTGGCGCGTCATCCTGGTGGCCATCATGTTCGTGGTGCTGCTGGTTCCGCTGATGATGCCGCGCGTTCCGCGCAAGGGGCTGAACGCGTTCCTGCTCTTCCTGGTGTTCCCGATCGTCGCCTTCATGCTGCTGATTGGCGGCATGCTTGGCCTGCCGCATGTCGAAACCCCGCTCTGGGGCGGGCTCCTGGTGACACTCAGCCTTTCCTTCGTCGGCATCGTTGTGTCGTTGCCGCTCGGCATCCTTTTGGCACTTGGCCGGCGTTCGAAGATGCCGGTGGTGAAGATGCTCTCCGTCATCTTCATCGAAACGATCCGTGGCGTGCCTTTGATCACGGTGCTTTTCATGGCGAGCGTCATGCTGCCGCTGTTCTTGCCGGCGGGGGTCAGCTTCGACAAATTCCTGCGCGCGCTGATCGGCGTGTCGTTGTTCGCTTCGGCCTACATGGCGGAAGTTGTGCGCGGCGGTCTGCAGGCGATCCCCAAGGGGCAGTACGAGGGCGCCGATTCGCTTGGCCTTGGCTACTGGCAGAAGATGAGGCTGGTTGTGCTGCCTCAGGCGTTGAAGCTGGTCATTCCCGGCATCGTCAACACCTTCATCGGCATGTTCAAGGACACCAGCCTCGTCTATATCATTTCGATGTTCGACCTGCTTGGCGTCGTGCGTCAGAACTTCTCGGATCCGGCCTGGGCATCGCCCCAGACCCCGTCGTCAGGGCTGGTCTTTGCGGCACTGGTGTTCTGGATGTTCTGTTTTGGCATGTCGCGCTATTCTATCTATATGGAACACCGGCTCGACACCGGGCATAAACGATAACGAACAACAAAAGGGAACGGCCCATGGCCATCGAAAACGCAGTCAGCGCCGACGAGATCAAGGTCGATCGGGCCAAGATGCACATCTCGGACACCGATGTGGCGATCGACATTGTCGGCATGCACAAATGGTATGGCGAGTTCAATGTTCTGAAAGACATCAACCTGCGCGTCATGCGCGGCGAGCGCATCGTCATCTGCGGCCCGTCGGGCTCGGGCAAGTCGACGATGATCCGCTGCATCAACCGGCTGGAAGAGCACCAGAAGGGCAAGATCATTGTCGATGGCAAGGAGCTGACCAACGATCTCAAGAAGATCGACGAGGTTCGCCGCGAAGTCGGCATGGTGTTCCAGCACTTCAACCTGTTTCCGCATCTGACCATCCTGGAAAACTGCACACTGGCGCCGATCTGGGTGCGCAAGACGCCCAAGAAGCAGGCCGAAGAGCAGGCGATGCACTTCCTGCGCCGGGTCAAGATCCCCGAGCAGGCCAACAAATATCCCGGCCAGCTGTCGGGCGGTCAGCAGCAGCGCGTGGCGATCGCGCGCTCGCTTTGCATGAACCCGCGCATCATGCTGTTTGACGAGCCGACCTCGGCACTTGATCCCGAAATGATCAAGGAAGTGCTCGAGACCATGGTTGGCCTCGCCGAAGAGGGCATGACCATGCTGTGCGTGACCCACGAGATGGGTTTTGCCCGCAAGGTCGCCAACCGCGTCATCTTCATGGACCAGGGCCAGATCGTCGAAGAAAACACGCCGAGCGAGTTCTTCGACCATCCGCGCCACGAACGCACCAAGCTGTTCCTCAGCCAGATCCTGCATTAGGCCCTGGCTCAACGATCCAAAAGCCCGGTCGCATTTCGGCCGGGCTTTTTTGTTGGAACTGCACGCTTCGACAATGGGGACAGCCTGCCAGTGAGAAGAATCTTTCGTCTTCTGGGCATCGTTGTCCTGCTGGTTTTCACCGCAGTGGCGTTCGGCGCGCTGGTGCCAAGGCCGCTTTTCGGCGGCGACCAAGCTGCCGTAACGCCGCGCCACATCCTTGTTTTCACCAACCCAATCCACACCGACATTGCCGTGCCACTTGATGCGTCGGTGCTGGAAAAGTTCAGCTTTCTGCTCGACGCCGGTATTGAGGCGGACCTGCCGGGGGCGCGCTATCTGGTGTTCGGCTGGGGCAGCAAGGCCTTTTACATTGGCACGCCGACATGGGCGGAGCTCAAGCCAGGGCCTGTGCTTGCGGCGCTCACGCTCGACAATTCAGTGATGCATGTCGATTTGGCTGGCGAAATTGCACTGCCGCACCCGACTGTAAGTCGCTTCGATATCGGCGAGGCCGGCTTTGCCGCACTGCTCGATTTCATCGAGCGCAGCTTCCAGCAAGGGCCGAATGGCGTACAGCGCATACCGGATGTGAACTACGGCGCCTATGACGGTTTCTTTGAGGCCAAAGGCAAGTTCAACGCCTTGGCGGGATGCAACACCTGGACGGCGGCGGCGCTGCGTGAGGCCGGTTTGACGACGGGCTGGTGGAACCCCTTGCCGGCGACGCTGAACTGGTCGCTTGGGCTCTATAACCGGCCTTGGTCCGACCAGCCGGGCGGGGTCCAGCCATAGAGCCAATCCATGTCGGCGGCGAGGCTTTCCGGCGATTTGAGTTTGAGGAACAGATTGCGCGCCACTGCCACCGGCCCGCTGGCATGCCAGGCGAAATGGTTGAGCGCGCCGCGCCGTGCCACTTTGCGCACGCGCAATTTGCGCTCCATTTCCCATCGCGACAGCGCGTCAGCGATCGCCGGGCCTGACACAATTGCATCCGCCAGCGTAAAGGCGTCTTCGATCGCCATCGCGGCACCTTGGGCGGCGAAGGGCGTCATGGCGTGCGCCGCGTCGCCGATCAACGCGATGCCGCTTGGCGCGGTCCATGGGCGGGCCTGGTCGACGGTATGCAGTGGCCAGACCGTCCACGGCCCGGCTTCGTCGATCAGCTTTGAAAGGGCAGGTGCCGTGCCTCGCATGGCTCGTTTCAATGCACCAGCATCGGTCTCGCCCGACCATTGCTCGGCGATCGAATTGCCTGGCGTGAAGGCGGCGAGATTGATCGCTGTGCCGGCACGGATCGGGTAGGCGACGAGATGAAAGCCCGCGTGAAGATAAGTCGTCACCATGGCTGGCGAGCTCAGCTCGGCAAAATGTCGGCCGACGTCGCCGTCAGCAGACAGCGTGGTGCGCCAGGCCAGTTCGCCGGAAAACCGGCTCTTCTCGTTTGGGCCGACAAGGCGCCGGCTGGCCGACCAGACGCCGTCTGCCGCAACGAACAGAACAGCCTCGACATTGGAGGCGACACCGCCTTGCGTGATCGACACCGTGATACCGTCCGCCTGCGCCTCGACGCCGGTGACCTCGGAGCCGGTGGTGACCTCGATCAAGGGGCTTTTCGCGACCTGTGCGAGCAGGGCATGTTGAAGGTCGGCGCGATGGGCAACGAGGTAGGGAGCCTTCCAGCGTCGCTCGGCCGCAGCACCCAGCGGCACACGCGCCCGTTCGGCCAAGGTCGCTGCGTCGCGCAGAACGACCGCTTCCGGCCGCACGGTCGAGGCACTGAGGAGGTCGAGCACACCAAGGCGGTCTAGTATGCGGCTCGCGTTGGGAGAAAGCTGGAGGCCTGCACCGACTTCTTCGAGCGTCGGCGCGCGTTCGTGAACGCGAACGCCAAAGCCATGTCTTGCGAAGGCGAGCGCCGCAGTGAGCCCGGCGACGCCGGCTCCCGCAATCACGATCTGTCGCGATTGCATGACCGCGGCTTAGTCGTCAGGCTGCGCGGTCGGCGACGTACAGGCAACCTGACGGCTGAGTCTCGGTCGCCTTCAGCTTGGACGAGAAACGATAGAGCGTCGAGCAGTAGGGGCAGACCTTTTCGGCGTCCGCGCCCATGTCGAGGAACACATGCGGGTGATCGAAGGGCGGGTTGGCGCCCACGCACATGAATTCCTTCACGCCGATCTCGATCAAGGCATGTCCAGCATCGTTCTGGAAGTGGGGGATGGAGCCGCCGGCCATGGTGTTTTTCCCTTCCGAGGAACTGCGCGCATGAATGCCACGGCTCGCTTGCACGTCCAAGGGATCTGCGACGCCGTTATCCGAAGCGTTTGTATCATAAGCGGCAGGTTTGCAAGATGCTGAAATGAAACTGTCGCAATTGCCTGTCAGAGGATAAGTTGAGCCGGATAAGCGGCGGAACGCTGCGGTGGGGAAGGGTTGCATATGAATCAGTTGAGGCCGGTACATACCGATTTCGTCAACGACAAGTCGCCGACAGACGCGGCAGACGGCAACCCCGATCGCTTCGTCAATCGTGAGTTCTCCTGGCTGCAATTCAACAGAAGGGTGCTCGAACAGGCGCAAAACCCCAACCACCCGCTGCTCGAACGCGTCCGCTTCCTGTCGATTTCGGCCGGCAATCTCGATGAGTTCTTCATGGTCCGCGTCGCTGGCCTGGCCGGGCAGGTGCGCGAGGGAATCACCATTCGCAGCCCCGATGGCCGCACGCCCGAACAACAGCTCGAACAGCTGCTGCTCGAGGTCGAACGCCTGCAGGAAGATCAGCAGAAGAGCCTGTCGAGCCTGATGGAGCTGCTCAAGCTCGAAGGTATCGAGAGCATTTCCGCGACCGACCTCACCAAGGATGAGAAGAAGTGGCTCGAGGACCACTTCATGGAGCAGATCTTCCCGGTCTTGACGCCCCTGTCGATCGACCCGGCGCATCCTTTCCCGTTCATCCCCAATCTCGGATTCTCCATCGCGCTACAGCTGCGTCACCGCAAGAACGGTGAGGAAATGACGGCCTTGCTGCGCCTGCCGGTAGCCCTGCGCCGCTACATCCGCCTACCGGACCGCAAACGTGCGGTGCGCTTCATCCCGATCGAGGAGACGGTGAGCCTGTTCATCGGCAAGCTCTTCCCCGGCTACGAGGTCAAAGGTTCCGGCACGTTCCAGATCATCCGCGATAGCGACATCGAGGTCGAGGAAGAATCCGAAGACCTGGTGCGGCTGTTTGAGACCGCGCTCAAGCGCCGGCGGCGTGGTTCGGTGGTCCGAATCGAGTTCGACAGCCAGATGCCGGCGGCACTGCGCGAATTTGTTGCCGGCGAACTTGGCGTTGCTGCCAACCGCGTCAGCATTCTGAGTGGGCCGCTGGCCATCAACCAGATATCCGAGATCGTCGCCGTGCCGCGCGACGACCTGAAGTTCCCGCCATTCAATCCGCGTTTCCCAGAGCGTATCCGCGAACACCGCGGCGACTGCTTCGCGGCGATCCGGGAAAAGGACTTCGTCGTCCATCACCCTTACGAATCCTTCGATGTCGTCGTGCAGTTCCTGCGCCAGGCGGCGATCGATCCTGAAGTGGTGGCGATCAAGCAGACACTCTACCGGACGTCCAATGACAGCCCGATCGTGCGTGCGCTGGTCGATGCTGCCGAAGCCGGCAAGTCGGTGACCGCGCTTGTCGAACTCAAGGCGCGCTTCGACGAGGAAGCCAATATCCGCTGGGCGCGCGACCTCGAGCGCGCTGGCGTGCAGGTGGTGTTCGGTTTCCTAGAACTCAAGACGCACGCCAAGATGTCGCTCGTGGTTCGCCGCGAGGACGGGCGCCTTCGCAACTACGTCCATCTCGGCACCGGCAACTACCACCCGATCACCGCGCGCATCTACACCGACCTGTCGTTCTTCACCACCGATTCGGCGATCGCGCGCGACGTGGCGCAGATCTTCAATTTCATCACTGGCTATGCCGAGCCGGCGGAGGAGATGTGCATCGCCTTGTCGCCCTACACGCTGCGCAGCCGCATCCTCAAGCATATCGCCGAGGAGGTCGAGCATGCCCGCAATGGCAAGCCGGCGCAGATATGGATGAAGATGAACGCGCTGGTCGATCCGATCATCATCGACGCGCTTTACGATGCCAGCCGAAGCGGGGTCGAGATCGACCTTGTGGTGCGCGGCATTTGCTGCCTGAGGCCACAGGTGCCCGGGCTGTCGGAGAACATTCGAGTCAAGTCGATCGTCGGCCGCTTCCTCGAGCACAGCCGCATCTACTGCTTCGGCAATGGCCATGGCCTGCCGTCAGACGAGGCCGTTGTCTACATCAGTTCGGCGGATTTGATGCCGCGCAACCTCGACCGCCGTGTCGAATGCATGGTGCCGATCACCACGCATTCGACTGTGCACGAGCAGGTGCTTGGCCAGGTCATGCTCGGAAACATCATGGACAACCAGCAAAGTTTCGAAGTATTGGCGGATGGAACCTCGCGGCGGATCACGCTGGACGAGGGCGAAGAGCCGTTCAATGCGCAGGAATATTTCATGACCAATCCGAGTCTGTCCGGACGGGGTGACGCGCTGAAGTCTCATGCGCCCAAGCGCATTGCCCAGTTCAAACGTCGCAAGAAGGCTGAGGCGGCGGCCACCTGATGGCGCAACTTTCGCAGGGCCGGCTCAAGGACCGCCGACCGCTGTCGATCATCGATATCGGCTCGAACTCCATCCGTCTGGTCGTCTATGAAGGGTTGGCGCGCTCGCCGACCCTTCTGTTCAACGAAAAGATGCTGGCCGGTCTTGGCCGCGGCATCGTTTCGACGGGAAAGCTCGACCCTGAGGGCGTGACGCGCTCGATGGAGGAGTTCAGGCGTTTTCGCGGGTTGTCCGAACAGGCGGGCGCGGAAAAAATGTATGTGCTGGCGACCGCTGCCGCGCGCGAGGCCATCAACGGTCCCGATTTCATCCAGCGCGCAGAAGACGTACTCGGCACCAAGATCCAGGTGCTTACCGGCCGCGAAGAGGCCCATTATTCCGCTCTTGGCGTGATCTCCGGCTTCCATCCCGCTGACGGCATCGCCGGCGATCTGGGCGGCGGTAGTCTGGAACTCGTCGACGTCAGGGGCGAAGACATCGGCGAGGGCATCACCTTGCCGCTCGGTGGCCTGAGACTCCAGGACATGGCGAAAGGCTCGCCGGTGGTGGCGGCCAAGATCGCGCGTACCGAACTCATGCGCGCCAAGCTGCTCAAGGGCGGGCAGGGCAGGACCTTCTATGCCGTCGGCGGCACGTGGCGAAACCTCGCCCGCCTGCATATGAACATCACCAACTATCCGCTTGAGGTGATGCACCACTACGAACTCGATCCCACGAGCCTGATCCCCTTCCTCAAGCAGGTCGCGCGTGGCGATGTCGAGAAGGTCAAGGGCATCGAAGGCGTGTCGAAGAACCGCCGCTCGCTTTTGCCCTATGGCGCTGTGGTGCTGCAGGAAATCATTGAGGCGATGGAGCCGTCGAAGATCGTTGTCTCGGCTCTCGGTGTGCGCGAGGGCTTTTTGTTTTCGCTGCTCGACGAGCAGGAGCAACGTGCCGATCCGCTTATCTCTGCTGCCGAAGAACTGGCCTTGCTGCGCGCGCGTTCGGTGCGCCATGCGCATGAGCTTGCCGAATGGACACGCAAGTCATTCGCTGCCTTTGGCATCGAAGAGACGGAGGAGGAGGCGCGCTATCGTCATGCTGCCTGCCTGCTCGCCGATATCGGCTGGCGCGCCCATCCTGAGTATCGGGGCAGGCAATCGCTCAACATCATCGCGCACGCCTCGTTTATCGGTGTCGACCATCCGGGCCGTGCCTTTCTGGCCCTGGCCAACCTGTTCCGCCACGACGGGGTCTTCAACGACACCTTTGCTCCGGAGCTGAAGGAGCTGGCGACACCACGCTATCTCGAACGCGCACGCCTCCTGGGCGCCATGATGCGGGTGGTCTATCTGCTCACGGCCTCGATGCCCGGCGTGATGCCGAAGCTGCGCTGGGAAGACCGGGGCAATGGCGTGCTGGCGCTGATCATCCCAGCCGAATTCGGCCAGCTCTACGGTGAGCGGCCGGCAGGGCGTCTGGCGCAACTTGCCAAGGTCACTGGTCGCAAGCTGGTGCTGGCAGTCGAAGACGGCCCGAGCATCTCGGTCAAATAGATCGGCGGAACAGCATCCGGTCGAGCGAGATCGCACCGGCACCTGCGACTGACAGCGCAATCAGGCCGCCTGATGTGGCGATGTCTTTCATCAGGGCCTGCTGGTGCATGAAGGCCATCGCCGGATTGTCGCCGCCCTGGCCGTAATGGCCAATGAAACCGGCAGCCAGCGCAAAGGCGGCGAGCAGCAGTGACACCGCGCGGGTCTGAAAGCCGACCAGGATCAGCGCTCCACCGATCAGTTCCAGCAATCCAACGCCCAGCGCGACGAATGTCGGTAGGGGAAAGCCGAGCCCGGCGAAATAGCCGGCGGCGCCGGAGATGTTTGACAGGGCGCTGATGCCGCTGGGCAGGAAAAGCGCGGCGATCAGGATTCTGGCGACAAGCAGCAACAGATTGTTGAGCATCGGCGTGTCCTCGCAGCCGCAGGATGCACCCGCGCGTCCTTGATGTCATCACCGTGTCGAACGCTTCACGATGCAAAAAGGCCCGGGACGAACCCGGGCCAATCTTGGGGAGGAATTCTGCTTGGCTTAGCGGCGGCGCGCGTCGATCGACAGAGCGCCTGCGCCGAATGCTGCGAGCACGAACAGGCCACCGGCGATTGCCAGATTCTTCTGCAGGAACATCATCTGAACCTGGTCGGCGAAGTCGGTGTGGGCGATGGCGGTAGCAGCCAGAGTGAACAGGCCGAGCACAATCGCTGAGATGCGGGTCTGGAAACCAGTTAGGATGGCGATACCACCGACCAGTTCAACCAGGCCGACAACGACGGTCGTGACTGTCGGCAGCGGCAGGCCAATGCTGGCAAACCAACCGGCAGTGCCGGAAATGGCGGTCAGCTTGGCGAAGCCGGCGAGGATGAAGATGATCGACAGCAGGACGCGGCCGGCGAGGATGAGGGCCGAAGCGTTGCCGCTGATGGCCTTTTCGGAAGCGATGGAAGCGTTGGACATTGGGGTGAGGCTCCGTTGAAATTCGATGCCCCACATCTAGTGGATTTCGACTGTTCACTAAAGACGCGAATGTGTCGACAGATCGTTCACAGTTGGAATGATTTTGCGTTAAAGCGCCGCGCGTCCATTCGGAGGCGCAGCGCTCTATGCGTAGGAAAACAGGTAATCAACCGGGATGGGTCATGTCTTCCGGGCGTACGATCCGGTCGTAGTCTTCCGCAGACACCAGTCCAGTCGCCAAGGCCTCCTCGCGTAGCGTTGTGCCATTCTTGTGCGCGGTCTTGGCGATCTTGGCGGCATTGTCATAGCCAATGGTGGGCGCAAGCGCCGTCACCAGCATCAGCGAGCGGTCGAGTGCCGCCTTGATGTTGTCTTCGCGTGCTTCGATGCCGACAACGCAATTGTCGGTGAACGAGATTGCAGCGTCCGCCATCAGCTGCACCGACTGCAGGAAGTTGTAGGCCATGACCGGGTTGTAGACGTTGAGCTCGAAATGGCCCTGGCTGCCTGCGAAGGTAAGCGCTGCGTTGTTGCCGAACACCTGCACGCAGACCTGCGTCAGCGCCTCGCACTGGGTTGGGTTGACCTTGCCCGGCATGATCGAGGAACCCGGCTCGTTTTCGGGCAGCGACAGCTCGCCGAGGCCCGAGCGCGGGCCCGAACCGAGGAAACGGATATCGTTGGCGATCTTGAACAGTGCCGCGGCCGTGGCGTTGATGGCGCCGTGGCTGAAGACCATCGAATCGTGGGCGGCGAGCGCTTCGAATTTGTTGGGCGCGGTGACGAAAGCAATACCGGTGATAGCGGCGATCTGCTCGGCGACCTTTTCGGCAAAGCCGATCGGGGCGTTGAGGCCGGTGCCGACGGCGGTGCCGCCCTGGGCGAGCTCCTGGAGGCCGGGCAGGGTCAGTTCGATGCGCTTGAT
This sequence comes from Aminobacter sp. 01T433, assembly GCF_056398585.1. NCBI lineage: Bacteria > Pseudomonadati > Pseudomonadota > Alphaproteobacteria > Hyphomicrobiales > Phyllobacteriaceae > Aminobacter > Aminobacter sp. 01T433. The sequence continues at coordinate 250,242 of NZ_JBFTPR010000003.1, read as the reverse complement.
TGACGAGGCGACCTGCGCGGCATAACCGCCGAATTCCTGGCCCAGCGTCAGCGGCGTCGCATCCTGGGTATGGGTGCGGCCGATCTTGATGATGTGGTCGAATTCCCGAGCCTTCTTGTCGAGGGCGGCATGCAGGTGCTTCAGCGCCGGCAACAGGTCATGGACGATGCGCTCGGCGCAGGCGATGTGCATGGCCGTCGGATAGGTGTCGTTCGACGACTGGCTCATGTTGACGTGGTCGTTGGGGTGGACGGGCTTCTTCGAGCCCATCTCGCCGCCCAGCATCTCGATGGCGCGGTTCGAGATCACCTCATTGGCGTTCATGTTCGACTGCGTGCCCGAGCCGGTCTGCCAGACGACCAGCGGGAAGTGGTCGTTGAGCTTGCCGTCGATGACTTCCTGCGCGGCAGCCACCACCGTTTCGCCGATCTTGGGATCGAGGCGGCCAAGCGCCATGTTGGCTTCGGCGCAGGCGCGCTTGACGATGCCGAGCGCGCGGACGACGGAAAGAGGCTGTTTTTCCCAGCCGATCTTGAAGTTGCCCAGTGAGCGCTGTGCCTGCGCACCCCAATAGCGGTCGGAAGCGACCTCGATCGGTCCGAAGGTGTCGGTCTCGGTTCTGGTCTTCTGGGCTGTCACGATCTGTCTCCGCAAAATGTCGTTGCGGGCATCGGCCTATCGCGTTGCACACAAGGCTTCAAGCGGAGATTGGCGCTGCGCAAGAACCTAATCGGTTCAGCTTGGATGTCGCGTGAAGATCGACGCTGTTGGCATGAGAAAAGGCGGCCGAAGCCGCCTCTTGTCCCGCAAGCACTTGTGGTCAAAGCGCCTTCTTGATCTTTTCCTTGGTGTCGCCATAGGCCTTCTGAACCTTGCCGGCGATCTTCTCGGCAGTGCCTTTGGCCTGGGTTTCCCTGTCGCCGGTGGCCTTGCCGGCCGCTTCCTTGACGGAGCCGGCAATCTGCTTGCCAACGCCCTTGACCTGATCCTTGTTCACCATTTCGCATCTCCTGTGGCTTATGCGCGGGATCAACGTGCGGGACGCCGAGGGGTTCCCCTGTTGCGGTGTTTCGATATAGCTGGGCGGGCAGAAGTCGGGGGAATGGATGCGGTGGGCAGTTAGTGTAGCGTTAGCCGCGAGCCTTGCTTTGGCCGGCTGCGTGGCCGGCGATGTCGGTCCGATCAACACGCTCACCTCGCAGGTTGGCCAGTCCTCGCCGGAATTCATCCCGGAGCCGGGCGATGATGGCTCGACGGTGGTGGGGCTTGCCTTTTCCGGGGGTGGCATGCGGGCGGCCGCCTTCGCTTTTGGCGTGTTGCGCGAACTCGACGACACCATCATCGACGAGCAACCGGCAACGCGCAGCCTCGCCGATAACATCCGCATGATTTCGGGCGCGTCGGGCGGTGCGGTCGCCGCTTCATATTTTGGCTACAGGGGAAGGGACGACTACCGCGATTTCCGTGAACGGTTTCTGATCCGGGACGCCGAAGCCTATCTCAGGAAATCAAGAATATCGCCGCTCAATCTTGCGCGCGCGCTCAACGGCGGCGTCAACGACCGCAACAGTTTCGCCAAATGGCTCGACGACAACCTCTTCGATGGTGCGAGCTACGCGAGTTTGCGACGCTCCGACGCCCCGATCGTCTGGATAAACGCCTCCGATATCTACAATCGCACGCCGTTCCTGTTCACCTACGATACGTTCGCCGCCCTGTGCAGCGATCTCGACAAGGTCCGGCTTGCCGATGCCGTAGCCGCGTCGGCCGCTGTTCCCGTCATCTTTGCGCCGGTGGTCATCTCCGCAACCAGCCCGAAATGCGGATACAGCAAGCCTGAGTGGCTAAGCCGCGCGCTTGCCGATGCCGACGCCTCAATCCGTCTCAAGGCCTATGCCGGTGCCTTGAAGGCCTATCAAGAAGCTGACCGCCTCGATTATGTGAAGCTGCTTGATGGCGGACTGACCGACAATCTCGGCATCACCGGCTTCACCATCGAGCGCTCGTCAGCTGGCACACCCTATGGACCGCTGTCGCCGGCGGCGGCCGTAAAGCTGCGGACGCTACTGTTCCTTGTTGCCGACGCTGGCCGCGACCAGGAGGTGGATTGGGGTGAACGGATAGAAGGTCCCAGGTTGGCCAACCTTCTCGAAGCCGCGACCAATACTTCTTTTTCGGCTTCGGTCCGCGATCAGCTGGATGCGCTGAAATTCGCCGTCAGTGAGTGGCGTGGCGAACTCATCCGCTATCGCTGCAGCCTGCCGGCTGAGGCCGTCAGGCGCCTCCGCGGTTCGCTGGCTGGCTGGGATTGCCACGACGTGCGCCTGGTGGTCGAGCATCTGTCGTTTTCGGATCTTGATGGCTCGGCGCAAGCCGAGCTCAACCGCGTTCCGACCCGACTGAAACTGCCGATCGATCAGGTCGACCTTACCATCGCGGCAGGGCGCGAGACACTTAGGGTCAATGATCGGTTTCAGGAGGCCGTTGCCGACATCCGCCGCCACGCCGGCGTGTTGGACGCTCTGTAAATTGCATCTCGCGGCGCGAACTGACCGGCTCGGCGGCTGCAGGAGGGCATGAATCAGAACGCCTCCCGCACCTTCAATAGTGCTGGAGGCGTCCTGTTTGTCCTTTGGTGTTCCTTCAGGATTGCTCCATCCAGACGTGCCTCGGACCAGCATGAAACGGCCATCGCCGCAAAAGGTTCCATCTCGTTGCAGTTTATTTTCAGAAAATTGTCGCGACGAAAAAGGATGCCTGGCCTCACGCCAGCCTGGGCACTTCAGACAGGTCGTAATAGACCTTGAGGCCGCGCTCCAAGGCCAGTCGCACATCCTCATCCGCCCCCTTGGAGGCGCCGGGCAAACGCAGCACGGCATCGCAATGGCGCAGCAGCCGGTCGGCGACCGGGTAGGCGAATTCATCGTAGAGCGGATCGCCGGCACCCTTCGAACCGACCTGCCGCCCGAGCGGAAGTGCGACCCATTCGCCGATCATCGGGATATGGCCCGCGCGAAAAAGCGGAACCGCGGCGCTTTCGAGACGGTTCAGATTTTCCTCCATCTTGATGGGGTCGTCGGCGGTGCCGGAGCGGTAGGGGCCGGCGATCAAGATGAGCATTGGTTTCATAACGGTGTTCATGAGGTCTCCCGAAATTGCACGAATCTGCACGAAATGAATATAGCTTCGTGCGATATCATGCAATATCGTGTGGCATCACTGAACGAACGGAACGTCAAAGTGCTCACAAGCCAACGAAAACGCCTGATCCTCGACGTGCTTGCCAAGGATGGACAGGTCGTCGCCAAGCGTCTCAGCCACCAGTTGGAATTGTCGGAAGACACGATCAGGCGCGATCTCAGGGATCTCGCGGCGGAAGGATTGCTGTTGCGCGTGCATGGCGGCGCGATGCCGGTGTCGCCAACGGTGGTTCCGATCGGCGAACGCCGAACCATGGCGATGGACGCCAAGTCGGCGCTGGGCAAGGCAGGGGCGGCGATGATCAGGGATGGCATGACGGTGGTGTTCGATGGCGGTACGTCGAACCTGGAGATCATCCGCCACCTCCCGGTTGCGGCCAGCTTCACGGCAATCACCCACAGCCCGACCATCGCGGTAGCACTTGAGGACAAACCGCAGGTGGAGGCGGTGATCATCGGCGGAAAACTGTACCGCCACTCGATGGTGGCGGTTGGAGCATTGGCGGCCGAGGCGATATCGCGCATCCGTGCCGATCTGTTTTTCCTCGGCGTCACCGGCGTCCATGTGACGGAAGGGTTGACCACGGGCGATATGGAGGAGGCGGCGATCAAGCGGCAGCTGGTATCCTGCTCCGCCGAAACGGTCGTGCTTGCGACAAGCGACAAGGTAGGTGCCGTGTCGCCATTCCAGGTTGGCGGTCTCGATGACATCGCTACATTGATCGTCGACGGCAAGGCCGCGCATGACCGTGTCGCGGCGTTCTCTCAAACTGGCGTCTCGGTCATGCGCGCCGAGTATTGATCAACCGCGTAGGTCGCAAGGAAGCGCGCCGCGCAACGAAAAAGGGCGCCCGAAGGCGCCCTTTCCGTAAGCTTGAGCCAGGTGGCTGGATTAGAAATCCATGCCGCCCATACCGCCCATGCCGCCCATGCCGCCAGGCATGCCGCCGCCGCCAGCCGATTCCTTCTTCGGAGCTTCGGCGATCATGGCTTCGGTGGTGACGAGCAGGCCGGCAACCGAGGCTGCGTCCTGAAGTGCGGTGCGGACGACCTTGACCGGGTCGACGATGCCCATGGCGATCATGTCGCCATACTCGTCGGTCGCGGCGTTGTAGCCGAAGGTAGCGCCCTTGTTGTCAAGGATCTTGCCGGCGACGATCGAGGCTTCAGCACCTGCGTTCGAAGCGATCTGGCGGGCCGGAGCCTGCAGAGCGCGACGGACGATGCTGATGCCTGCAGCCTGATCGGCGTTGATGCCGGTGGCAGTGATCGCCTGGGTGGCGCGCAGGAGAGCGACGCCGCCGCCAGCCACGATGCCTTCTTCGACGGCAGCGCGGGTTGCGTTCAGCGCGTCATCGACGCGGTCCTTCTTTTCCTTGACTTCCACTTCGGTCGCACCGCCGACGCGGATCACGGCAACACCGCCGGCGAGCTTCGCCAGACGTTCCTGCAGCTTCTCCTTGTCGTAGTCCGACGTGGTCTCTTCGATCTGCTGCTTGATCTGGCCGACGCGGCCTTCGATCTCAGGCTTCTTGCCGGCGCCGTCGATGATGGTGGTGTTCTCCTTGGAGATCGACACCTTCTTGGCGCGGCCGAGCATGTCCAGCGTGACGTTCTCGAGCTTGATGCCGAGGTCTTCGGAGATGACCTGGCCACCGGTGAGGATGGCGATGTCTTCCAGCATGGCCTTGCGGCGATCACCGAAGCCCGGTGCCTTGACGGCAGCGATCTTCAGGCCGCCACGCAGCTTGTTGACGACCAGCGTTGCAAGAGCTTCGCCTTCGACGTCCTCGGAGATGATGACGAGCGGCTTCGAGGTCTGAACGACAGCCTCGAGGATCGGCAGCATGGCCTGCAGGTTGCCGAGCTTCTTCTCGTGGAGAAGAATGTAGGCGTCTTCCAGCTCGGCAATCATCTTGTCGGGGTTGGTGACGAAATAGGGCGAGAGGTAGCCGCGGTCGAACTGCATGCCTTCGACGACTTCGAGTTCGGTCTCGGCGGTCTTGGCTTCCTCGACGGTGATGACGCCCTCGTTGCCGACCTTCTGCATCGCTTCCGCGATCATCTGGCCGATCGAGGCTTCGCCGTTGGCCGAAATCGTGCCGACCTGGGCGACTTCCTCGGAGGTCTTGATCTTCTTGGCGCTCTTGACGAGGTGTGCGACGACTTCGCCGACAGCCAGGTCGATGCCGCGCTTCAGGTCCATCGGGTTCATGCCAGCGGCAACGGCCTTGTGGCCTTCCTGGACGATAGCCTGTGCGAGAACGGTCGCGGTCGTGGTGCCGTCGCCGGCCTTGTCGTTGGTCTTCGAAGCAACTTCGCGGACCATCTGCGCGCCCATGTTCTCGAACTTGTCTTCAAGCTCGATTTCCTTGGCGACGGAAACGCCGTCCTTGGTGATGCGCGGGGCGCCGAACGACTTGTCGATGACGACGTTGCGGCCCTTGGGGCCGAGCGTGACCTTCACGGCGTCGGCGAGGATGTTGACGCCGCGCAGCATGCGCTCACGGGCGTCGCGGGAAAATACTACGTGTTTAGCAGCCATGTTTTAGCTCCTGGGCTGAATGCCCGTTACTTCTGGTGTGGTTGCGAACTAACTTCGACGGTTCAGCCGATGATGCCCATGATGTCGGATTCCTTCATGATCAGAAGGTCTTCGCCATTGAGCTTCACTTCGGTGCCGGACCACTTGCCGAACAGGACGCGGTCGCCCTCCTTGACGTCCAGCGCAATGATCTTGCCAGCTTCGTCGCGGGCACCGGAACCGACGGCGACGATTTCGCCTTCCTGCGGCTTTTCCTTGGCCGTATCGGGGATGATGATGCCGCCTGCGGTCTTGGACTCGGATTCGACGCGGCGAACAACCACGCGGTCATGCAGCGGGCGGAACTTCGACTTTGTCATTTGAATTTCCTCGGTGAACTGTTGAGAACGTTCCTCGGTCCGGGCTGGCCGGACTTGGTTAGCACTCACTTCAGGAGAGTGCTAACGTGCCGGTGAGATAGGCCGTCGCCCTTTTACTGTCAAGGGAACGACATCCACATGACAGCGAGATTCGTGGGTTTATGCCCGTGCCTGGGCGATGGCTTTGCGGAAGTCGTCAGCCGTCATGCCGCGCTTGTACAAAGCCTTGCCGATAAGGAAGCCGGGCGTGCCCCGGAGCTGGAAGGCTGTGGCCTGGGCGTGGCTGCGCGCAAGCAGGCCCACGAAGGTGTCTCGACGTGAGTCGAGCTCGCCGCGGGCTTGCGCGACATCGACGCCGATATCACCCAGAAGGTCGGCGGTGCTGCGAAACGTCAGGCGCTCATGCGTGGTCATCAACGTGCGCACGGCGTCGGCGTAGCGACCCTGGCTGTGGGAAGCCAGCGTCAGCAAAGCCGCGTTGCGCGATACTTCGCCGAAGATTGGCCAGTCGCGCAAGAGAACACGGATGTTGCCGTCCTCAGCCATGACCTTTGAGAGTTCGATGAAACTCACCTTGCAGTAGGGGCACTGGTAGTCGGTGAATTCGACCACGGTGACGTTGCCGTCCGGATTGCCGAGCACCGGTATATCAGGATCGAAGGCCACTTCGTCCACGCTCGGCATTGGATTGGCCCAAAGCGGCATGGGCGCCATCACGCTCAGCCCAGCAATGCCCTTGAGAATATGACGCCTGTTTGGCGACCGGTCCTGCATGCAATCGATCCTGTTCACGTCTGGGGCCTTTCCTAAACGATGAGCGACCATGATTGACAGCGGCCTGATCGTCGCGTGAGCGCACAACAGTGTGAACGTAAAATCATGGTGCGGTGCAAAATCCCCGCTTGAATGGTGAGCATGCTTATAATATATGCCGCTCATGAAAAATGAAGGCATCGAAAGGCTGGGCTTCCTCATCCACGACGCGGCGCGGCTGATGCGTCGCAACTTTGAGCAGCGCGGTAGCGAATTTGGGCTGTCGGCGGCGCAGTGGCGACTGCTTGTCAGGCTGGTCAAGGAAGAGGGTGTGGCGCAGGCGCGTCTTGCCGAGCTTCTCGAAATCGAGCCGATCAGCGTGTCGCGACTGCTGGACCGGATGGAGGAGGGCGGCTGGATCGAACGCCGTCAAGGTAATGCGGATAGGCGTGTGCGCATGATCTTCCCGACCGACAAGGCGCTTGAGGCCTTTTCCGAGGTCAAGGCAGTTGCCGGCGAGGTCTATGAGCGGGCGCTGGACGGACTTTCTCCCGAAGAGCGGCTCGCCACGGTCCATGGCCTGCGCACCATAGTCGACAACCTTTCCGCGGGCGAACCCGCCAATGTGAATTGTTTGAGAGAGACGACAAAATGAACGCGGTGGCGAAAGTGAACGAAAACAGCGCAAAGCTCGAACTCGAGAGCCCTGCGGCAGCCCAGCTTCAACCCGCATTGGCGGCACCAGCGCCGGCTCCCAAGAAGCGTGGGCGCTTTGTGCTGATGGCGGTGTTGCCGCTGGCCCTGGTTGTCGGCGGCGGTTATTTCTACGTGACCGGCGGCCGCTACCAGGAAACCGAAAACGCCAATCTGCGCCAGGCCAGGGCGATCATCGCCTCGGAGGCGGCTGGCCGCATCATCAAGGTTGATGTTGCCGACAACACCACGGTGAAGGCCGGCGACCTGCTGTTCGAGGTTGATCCCGAGCCCTACAGGATCGCTTTGGCGCAGGCCGATGCCGCGCTCGCCGGTGCACGTCTCAACGTCGAGCAGCTTCGCGCCGCCTACAGCCAGGCAGTCGCTCAGGAGCGGGTCGCGGCCAGCGGGCTAGATTATGCCCAGGCGCAGTTCGACCGCAGCAATGATCTGGTCACCAAGGGCGTGAATACCAAGTCTTCGCTGGACGAGGCCCGCATGGAACTCGACAAGGCCCGGCAGCAGCACAGCGCTGCCGTGCAGGGCATCGTCAGCGCCAAGGCAGCACTCGGTGGCAATCCCGACATTGAGACCGACAAGCACCCGACAGTGCTGGCGGCACTCGCTGCGCGTGACAACGCAGCCTTCAACCTGGCGCAGACGTCGGTTCGCGCCCCTGCCGATGGCGTGGTCTCGCAGGCCGCATCCTTCAAGGTCGGCCAGTTCGTGAGTGCAGGTACTGCGCTGTTCAGCCTGGTCGAGACCGGCGACACCTGGGTCGAGGCGAATTTCAAGGAAACGCAGCTCACTCATATGAAGCCCGGCCAGGAAGCCGATATCGTGCTCGACACCTATCCCGACCGTACCTTCCGCGGCACGGTGGAAGCGATCGGCGCCGGCACTGGCGCGGAGTTCTCGCTGCTGCCGGCACAAAACGCGACCGGCAACTGGGTTAAGGTCACGCAGCGCATCCCTGTGCGGGTCAAGGTCGACACCGCCGATGCTGGCTTGGCGATGCGCACCGGCATGAGCGCCACGGTGTCGATCGACACCGGCAAATCCCGCGGCTTCGGCAGCATCTTCGGCCACGCGGTGGCCGCGGAATAATCCGCGCCACAGCGGCGCGCTTAAAGTCCCGGACTGATCCGGCCGTCAAAGCGGCCGGCCCTCCGATTTTTCGGGTCGCCGCTTGACGACCGCAGGTCCCAAGTTGGTCGCAAGAGTTGGTCGAATGAGCCAGTCAGCCACTAAGCCCCTTACCGAGGTGCCGCATCGCGGCCTGATCACCATCGCCATCATGCTGGCGACGGTGATGCAGGTGCTCGACACCACCATCGCCAATGTTGCGTTGCCCTCGATGGTCGGCGATCTCGGTGCTTCCCAGGACACCATCAACTGGGTGCTGACGTCCTACATCGTCGCCGCCGCCATCATGACGCCGCTGACTGGCTGGCTGTCGGATCGCTTCGGCCGCAAGGAACTGTTTCTCGTTTCCGTCGTCGGCTTCACCATCATGTCGATGCTGTGCGGCGTTGCCTGGAGCCTCGAGTCGATGGTGCTGTTCCGCCTGCTTCAAGGCGTGTTCGGCGCGGCGATCGTGCCGCTGAGCCAGACCTTCCTGCTCGACATCAATCCCAAGGAGCGCCACGGCCAGGCAATGGCCATGTGGGGTGCCGGCATCATGGTTGGGCCGATCATCGGCCCAACGCTCGGCGGTTGGCTCACCGAAAGCTTCAACTGGCGCTGGGTGTTCTTCATCAACCTGCCGGTGGGCATCGTCGCTTTCCTGGGCTCGGCCGCCTATCTGCCGACCATCGTCAAGCGCCTGCGCGGGTTCGATTTCTTCGGTTTTGCCATGCTGTCGCTTGGCGTCGGCGCACTCCAGCTGATGCTTGACCGCGGCGGCGAGGTCGACTGGTTTTCGGCGGCCGAGATATGGATCGAGCTCGGGCTCGCCATCACTGGTTTCTGGGTCTTTGCCGTCCACATGGCGACGTCCGAACACACTTTTTTGGACCCGAAGATATTCACCGACCGCAATTTCGTGACCGGTCTGGTGTTCATCTTCGTCATCGGCGTCATCCTGCTGGCTAGCCTTGCGCTCCTGCCGCCGATGCTGACGCGCATCTACGGTTATCCGACCATCACCACCGGCCTGGTCATGGCGCCGCGCGGCGTCGGCACCATGGTCTCGATGCTGCTTGTCGGGCGTTTGGTGCGCCTGGTCGACAACCGATATCTGGTTGTCGCTGGCCTGCTGCTGACTGCACTCTCGCTCTACTACATGACAGGCTTCACGCCGCAGATGGACGCTTTCCTGATCATCTCGACAGGCGTGATCCAGGGGCTGGGGCTGGGGCTGGTGTTCGTGCCGCTGTCGACTGTGGCGTTCGCGACGCTTGCGCCGCGTCACCGCACCGATGCGGCGAGCCTGTTCAGCCTCGTCCGCAACATTGGATCGTCGATCGGCATTTCGATTGTCTCTGTGCTGTTGACCCGCAACATCCAGATCAACCATGCGGAACTGTCGACGAACATCACAGCGTTCAACCCCAACCTCATGGCCGTGTCGCCCGGTGCGGCAGCGGGTGACCCCCTGGCGCTGACGCAGATCGACGGGATGGTCAATATCCAGTCGCTGATGATCTCTTACATCGACGACTTCAAGCTGATGATGATCGTCTCGCTCTGTGCCATCCCGCTGGCGCTGCTGCTGCGCAAGCCAACGGCCCAACCGGTTGGCGGCGCACCTGCGGCACACATGGACTGACAAGGAAAAGGCGCCCGTCCCGCGTGGAGGGCGCCTTTTTCAGTCCGTTGGCAGGCGATTTTTCGTCAGCCAACGATGCGCAGGTTGGATAGTTCGTCAGCGATTTTCTTGAAAGTTTCAACCAGGTCGCCGCTGGTCGTGTTGAAGAAAAGCTTTTCCGGCTTGCCGTTTGCGTCCTTGCGGAAGCGCGACTCCGAAGCACAGGACTTCAGACCGTCGATCTGGGCTGCTGTCGCCTTTTTTTCAGCCGCTGTGCCCTTTGTCGGATCGAGATCGAGCGCAACCGTCATGACGATGACGCCGCCTTTGTCTTTTGCGTTCGTACATGTGGTTGCCATGTGGTTGTTCATGGCGACGGTGTAGTTGGCTTCCGTGTGCTGGGTCTTGTCGAAGCCGGATGTGGGTTGAGCCATAAACAGCCTTGTATCCGAGCCACCAATAGGCGCCTGTCCAGCATAGCCGTACGCAGAGTAGCTCGATTTGCTTCCAGCCAAGTCGGTCACGTTGAAGAAGCTCAAGGGATAATAAGTGTTCGCGCCGTCGGTCAAAACGATGGCAACCTTGTCATTGCCTTTTTCGGTTTCCGGTCGTCCGCCGGTAAATGGGGCCCCGCTCGACAATACACGCCAGCCCCAGGCCAGCCCTTCCGGAACGTTGGTTGCGCCACTTGATGCCATTGCGGTGATTGCCGCCTTTATGGCGGTAACGCCTGCCGGTTTGGAAACGTCGGTCAATGGCGTGATTGGCTTGGTCGTGCAGCTGTAGTGCGGCCCCTCACTGCTCTTGACCGTGGCACCGTAGCTCTGGATGACGTTGTAGTACTTGGCGAGGTCTCGCTGCCTGGCAGCGGCGTTTGCCGGTGTGTTGTAGCTGTAGCTCGTGTTGTCGGACCACCAACTGTTCAAAGCGCTGACATCGTTATTGTTGGTGTTTTTTGTTTTGTCCCACTCATCCGGAGCCAACATCGGAACGAAATATGTTTCCGGATGTGTTGAGGTCGGTGCCGTGTCGAGCATGTTGTAAGGTGCCGGACGGGATTCGACGCAGCCCTGCCAGCTGGTATAGGCTTTGGTCTGTGTCTGCCCAGAGTTCGAATAGACCTTCATGTCGTCGTAGAGCGTAAAGCGCGTGAAAATATCGTTTTCATTCGCGCCCCAGCCTTTGCCCGTCTTGCGAACATAGCTGCCCACGCGTTCGATTTTCTTGTTGGTTCCAATTGTTACAGGCAAGGTGAAGTTCTCGTGGTGAACTGGCGATACCCCAGTCGTGTCCATCCAGGTTTCTTTGTTGTTGCCAGCTCCGACATTGACTGATGCCGCGAATGGCACGACGGCGAACTGCACCGGATTGACGACCTGCTTCATCTGCTCGGCCTGAAGTGAGAGCGTATCGACAAGTTGTGCCGCCGCCTCTTTGAGCAGCGTCATCCGCTTCTTGCCGGTGCCGGAGCCGATGTAATCCATCGATCCCGAGTTATCGAGGACGAGTGCCACTTCGAGCGTGTTCTTGAGGCGGATCTCCGATTTTGCTGAAAAATCGATCTGCGTTGAGCCGGAACTCTTACCCAGCAGGGCGGCGGCGACAGGGACAAAATACGGGTCGTATTTGAGTGCAGCTTCGAGCTTCAGCGTGCCGCCGCCGCTAGTGTTGTTTGGCAGGGTCACGGTAAGCGTCGTATTGGCCGGCTTTACGTGACCCAGATTTGCCTCGAAAAAACTCTTCGCATAAGCCTTGGCCTGATCGTCGGTTACGCCTTCGACAATTCGTCGCGCGGTTGCGATGCCCGCCGCGTCAAGCGCGTTGCGCGTTGCCTCACGCTCGCGCGAGATCTCCGCGTAATCGATGGCGAGGGCTAGCGCGCCCATGATCGGCACCATCGCAGCCACCGTCATGATGGCGTAGTTGCCGCGTTCGTCTTTCAGGAATTTGCGGATCATGGATTTGGCCCCCAAGCTCAAGCTAATAAAGTCGCGCAAAACCATGAAATTGCGGTTCCCGAGCAACCGAGAAAGTTCAGCGCCGGCTTAGCCTGTCGTTTACCATGTGAGCGCTGCTGCAAGGTTTGCAGCCACTGGCGGGGGGCGTTTGCGCCGTCGTTGCTGCTGTCTCAGGCGAAAGCTGGTGACAGGACGGGCCGGTTCGGATAATTCCGGGCTGCTTGGCCGACCGGCCAATCTCTCCCGTTGGGATCGATCGAAGGACAGACAATGGCGGGCTTGCCGCAATCAATCGCGTCGCTCGAAGCGCTGACCGGCCGTTATTCGGCCCTGCTGTGCGACGTCTGGGGTGTTATCCATAACGGTGTTGAAGCTTTTCCTGAAGCAGCCGCGGCCCTTCGGGCGGCGCGCGAGAAGGGGGTGGCGGTTGTGCTGATCACCAACGCGCCGCGTCCGCGCGAAGGCGTTATCGCCCAGCTCGCCAACCTTGGTGTGCCCACATCCGCCTGGGACCAGGTTGTCACATCTGGCGATGTCACCCGCGAGCTGATCCGCTCTGGACCGCGCCGCGTCTTCCACATCGGCCCCGACCGCGACTACCCGCTCTATGATGGCCTCGATGTCGACCTGGTCGAGGAGTTCGAGGCATCGACAGTGGTTTGTACCGGGCTCTTTGACGACGAGACCGAGACGCCCGACGACTATGCCGAAATGTTGCGCCGGCTGCGCGCGCGCAACCTGCCGTTCATCTGCGCCAACCCCGACATCGTGGTCGAGCGCGGCCACGAATTGATCTGGTGCGCCGGTGCTCTTGCCCGCGACTACGGACAACTTGGCGGACGCACGCTGGTTTCCGGCAAGCCGCATCGCCCTATCTATGAGGCGGCACTCGCTGCTGCCGGCGATGTGCTCGGCCGCGAGGTTGACAGATCGGAGGCGCTCGCCATCGGCGACGGCATGTTCACCGACGTCAAGGGTGCAGCAGACAACGGCATCGATGTGCTCTACGTCTCCGGTGGCATCCACGCCCGCGACTATGGAGAGCATGCACACATGCCGGATCCGGCCAAGCTTGCCGCCTTCCTCGACAAGCACGGTTATGCACCGGTGGCCACCATTCCGAAGCTTCGGTAGGCAAGGTGATGGAACAGGGCTTTATCCGCGTTTCAGGTGAGGAATCCGTGCCGGAGCGGCTGCGTGGCGGCGTCGTTGCCATCGGCAATTTTGACGGCATCCATCGTGGCCATCTGGCGGTATTGGAACGCGCCCTGGAAGAGGCGCGTCGGCGCAATGTGCCGGCACTCGTGCTGACCTTTGAGCCGCACCCGCGCAAAGTGTTCCGCCCCGACATTCCGCTGTTCGTGCTGACGCCGCCCCATGTCAAGGCGCGGCTTCTTGAGGCGCTCGGCTTTGCAGCCGTGATAGAGCGGCCGTTTACGCGGGAGTTCTCCAGTCTCTCGGCCGAGGATTTCGTCACCGCCATTTTGGAGCAGCAGCTCGGCATCAGCCATGTGGTGACCGGCTTCGATTTCCATTTCGGCAAGAACCGCCAAGGCGGCCCAGCCTTCCTGATGGCGGCGGGTGAACAACACGGATTTGGCGTGACTCTGGTCGATGCGTTTCGCGACGAGGGTGCCGAGATCATCTCGTCGAGCCGCATCCGCGAGCTGCTTGCAGCCGGAGAGCCGGCCGAAGCGGCGGGCTTGCTTGGCTATCGCTACACGGTCGAGGCCGAGGTGGTGGGCGGCGCGAAGCTTGGCCGTACGCTGGGGTTTCCGACAGCCAACATGCGGCTCTCGCCCGAAACCGGGCTGAAGGAAGGCATCTATGCCGTCCGCTTCCGCCGTGCCGACGGCACATTGTTTGACGGCGTGGCAAGTTTTGGCCGGCGCCCGACCGTGAACGACAATGGCGCGCCGTTGCTCGAGACTTTTGTCTTTGACTTTTCCGGCGATCTCTATGGCGAGGTCGCGTCGGTTTCGCTGTTCGGCTATCTCAGGGGCGAAGTGAAGTTCGACGGCCTTGACCCGCTGGTTGCCCAGATGAAGCAGGACGAAGCCGAGGCGAGGGCGCTGCTCTCTGGCGTGCGCCCTCTCTCGGAACTTGACCAGGCTATCGCCTTTTAAGCAACTTTCCTGAGGCCCAGGCCAAAGGCGATGTAGGTGATGCCCTGGATGATAAGGTCAACGGCAAGGAAGATGCCGAGGACAAATAGGCTGTTGACCGGCCAGCCGGCCGCAATGACCAGGCCGGCAAGCACGGTGATGACACCGGAGAACACGACCCAGCCCCAGCCTTCGAGCCCCTTGCTCGTGAAGCCGATCCAGATGCGCAGAACGCCCGACGCGATCAGGCTGATCGCCAGAAACAGTGTCAGGATTGCCGTCGTGAGCAACGGATTGGTGAAAGCCAGGTAGCCGGCGACGACATAGAGGATGCCGCTCAGCAGCCACCAGAAGAACGTGCCCCAGCTCTTCACGCCGAAAGCGTGCACGATCTCGATCACGCCGGCCACGATCATCAGCGTTCCGACGAAAAGCACCGATGCGGCGGTCGCGACCATAAGATTGCCCGCAGCGATGATACCCAAGGCAAGTACAAGTACGCCAAGTGCTACGAACCAGCCCCACTTGGAGCGTACTTGCGGCAATTGTTCTGAAATAGCCATCGAACCCGTCTCCTTGAAATGATCAGTCCTCAACAAGAGTGGCACTGTGCCCATCTTGGAGGCTAGTCTCGGCAACCGAGTCGGTCCAGTGGTGGGCGGTCGAGGCAGAGAAATAAACGTTTGTGGCAGCATAAGAATTTAATTCAAATTTTACGCTGTTGGCATCAAACCCAGTCGTTCCTGGCGATTGGGTTTGTGGCGTACGCGGGGTTGTGATGGTTTTTGTTCGTCGTATTTCGGTAGCGGTCTCGGCGCTTGCCCTGGCGAGCGGCCCGGCAATGGCAGGCGAAGGTGCCTTCGGTTGGCTGTCGGGCGACTGGTATCTGACGCTTGGCGCAACCGGCATGGTCCGTCCAACCTTCGAGGGCTCGAAGGAATACATGCTGAGTGCTCTGCCGCTCGTGTCGCTCGGCAAGGCTGGTCCGGAGCTGCGCTATTCCTCGCGAAACGACAACATTTCGTTTGCGATGATCGATGACGGCGTCGTTCGCGCCGGTATCGCCGGAAAAATCAATTTTGGCCGCGACGCCAAAGATGAATTGCAGGGACTGGATGACATCCCCTGGGGCGGCGAGCTCGGCGGTTTCTTCGAATTCTATCCCACCGACTGGCTGCGGGCACGCGCCGAGCTGCGCCATGGCATCAGGTCGCACAACGGTTTCGTTGGCGACATCGCGCTGGATGCGTACCGCGATGTCACGCCGAACATTCGACTTTCGGGCGGGCCGCGCGTTTCGTTCGCGTCGGCCGACTATTTTGAAACCTACTATGGCGTCAACGCGCAGCAATCGGCTGCATCAGGTCTTGGCCAGTATGATCCTGGCAGTGGCATCAATTCGGTTGGCATCGGTGGCGCGATCGGCTGGAAGGCTACCGATAATGTCACCGCGAGCCTGTTCACCGAGTACTCCAGGCTGATGGGACCGGCAGCGGATTCCACGATCGTCAAGGAGCGTGGCTCACGCGATCAGGTGACGGTTGGTGTCTCGACCAGCTACCGGTTCGACTTCAACCTTTGATCTCAAGCGAATTAGACGCTTTATTCCGCGCGGCACCTCCGCTAAAAGCGCGGCCATGAGATTTTTCGCGCCCGTCTTCGCGACTGCGATACGAATTACTGGCCCGGCCTTCCGGGTGGCCTAAGGCTGTCCGCAAGTCCGGGACTTTTTGCCTGCGCGCCGCATGGCGCCTTTCCAGATCATGACAGTTGAACGCCCGTGGCAACTTTGCCGGGCAAGACGATGGCAAGACAGATGACCGATACGTCCGAAAAGATCGACTATTCCAAGACCCTCTATTTGCCGCAGACGGAGTTTCCGATGCGCGCCGGCCTGCCCGAGAAGGAGCCGGTGACGGTTGCGCGCTGGCTGAAGATGGGGCTGTACAAGCGCCTGCGCGAAACCGCAGCCGGCCGCGAAAAATACGTGCTGCATGACGGCCCGCCCTATGCCAACGGCAACATCCATATCGGCCATGCGCTGAACAAGATCCTCAAGGACGTCATCACCCGCTCGTTCCAGATGCGCGGCTATGACTCCAACTACGTGCCGGGCTGGGACTGCCACGGCCTGCCGATCGAGTGGAAGATCGAGGAAAAGTATCGCGCCGCCGGCAAGAACAAGGACGAGGTCGAGATCAACGAGTTCCGCAAGGAATGTCGCGAGTTCGCCGCCGGCTGGATCGGGGTGCAGGCCGCTGAGTTCCAGCGGCTCGGCGTCGTCGGCGATTTCGACAATCCTTACACGACGATGAACTTCCGCGCCGAAGCACGCATCGCCGGCGAGCTGTTGAAGTTCGCCATGTCGGGCCAGCTCTATCGCGGATCCAAGCCGGTGATGTGGTCGGTGGTCGAGCGCACGGCACTGGCGGAGGCCGAAGTTGAATATCAGGACTACGAGAGCGACACGATCTGGGTGAGATTCCCGGTGGCTTCCGGCTCGGACGCGTTGGCAGGTGCTTCTGTCGTTATCTGGACGACCACGCCCTGGACGATCCCCGGCAACCGCGCCGTCAACTATTCGCCGCGCATCGGGTACGGTCTCTACGAGGTCACCGCTGCTGAGAACGATTTTGGCCCGCAGCCGGGCGAAAAGCTGATCTTTGCCGAAGCGCTTGCCGAAGAGGCTGCAACCAAAGCCAAGGTCACGTTGAATCTGCTTCGCAACGTTTCAGGCGAAGAGTTTGGAAAGCTTGTGCTTTCTCATCCGCTCGAAGGCCTCGGCGGCGGTTATGAATTCCCAGTTCCGATGCTCGCCGGCGACCACGTCACCGACGACGCCGGCACCGGCTTCGTGCACACCGCACCCGGCCACGGCCGCGAGGATTTCGACGCGTGGATGGACGCAGTTGCCGAGCTTGAAAAGCGCGGCATCAACCCGGCGATCCCCTTCACTGTCGACGATGCTGGCTTCCTGACCAAGGACGCGCCAGGCTTCGGTCCGGACCGCGAGGGTGGGGCAGTCCGCGTCATCGACGATCACGGCAAGAAGGGCGACGCTAACAAGGCGGTCATCGACGAGCTGATCAAGCGCAACGCGCTTTTCGCGCGCGGTCGCCTCAAGCACTCCTATCCGCACAGCTGGCGCTCAAAGAAGCCGATCATCTTCCGCAACACGCCGCAGTGGTTCGTCTACATGGACAGGCAGCTTGGCGACGGCACGACGTTGCGCAGCCGCGCGCTGCAAGCCATTGATGACACGCGCTTTGTGCCCGCTGCCGGTCAGACGCGTCTGCGCGCCATGATCGAGGATCGCCCGGACTGGGTGCTGTCGCGTCAGCGCGCCTGGGGCGTGCCGATCGCCATCTTCGCCGATGCCGACGGCAATGTGCTGAAGGACGAGGCGGTCAACGCCCGTATCGTCGAAGCCTTTGAAAAAGAAGGTGCCGACGCCTGGTTCGCCCAAGGCGCACGCGAGCGCTTTTTGGGGACCCGCGCCAATGAGGCGTGGAAGCAAGTGATGGACATTCTCGACGTCTGGTTCGACTCGGGCTCGACGCATGCGTTTACGCTTGAAGACCGTCCCGACCTGAAGTGGCCTGCTGACGTCTATCTCGAAGGCTCCGACCAGCACCGCGGCTGGTTCCACTCGTCGCTGCTCGAGAGCTGCGGCACGCGTGGCCGTGCACCCTACAAGGCCGTCGTCACCCATGGTTTCACCATGGACGAGGAAGGCCGCAAGATGTCGAAGTCGCTCGGCAACACGGTCGTTCCGCAGGACGTCCTCAAGCAGTCGGGCGCCGACATCCTGCGCCTGTGGGTGATGACCACTGATTATTGGGAAGACCAGCGCCTCGGCAAGAACGTGCTGCAGACCAATATCGATGCCTACCGCAAGCTGCGCAACACCATGCGCTGGATGCTCGGCACGCTCGCCCATGACGAGGGCGAGGAGGTCGCACTTGCCGAGATGCCTGAACTGGAGCGGCTGATGCTGCACAGGCTTGCCGAACTCGATGCGCTGGTGCGCAAGGGCTATGACGACTTCGAGTTCAAGCGCATCACGCGTGCATTGATCGACTTCATGGGCGTCGAGCTGTCGGCCTTCTACTTCGACATCCGCAAGGACGTACTCTACTGCGATGCGCCGTCGAGCACCCGCCGCAAGGCAGCCGTGCATGTCGTGCGCGAGCTGTTCAACTGCCTGGTGAAGTGGCTGGCGCCGATGCTGCCTTTCACCACCGAAGAGGCATGGCTGGAGCGCAACCCGCAGGCTGAGTCGGTGCATCTCGAGCAGTTCCCGGAGGTGCCTGCGGCCTGGCGCGACGAAGCCCTGGCCGAAAAGTGGCACAAGATCCGTCAGGTTCGCAGTGTTGTCACCGGTGCCCTGGAGCTGGAGCGGGCAAAAAAGACCATCGGATCGTCGCTGGAAGCGGTTCCAGTCGTCTACATGACCGATGCGGTGCTTGAAGAGGCCTTGTCGGGCATCGACCTGGCTGAGATCAGCATCACCAGCGATCTTGTCATTTCCCACGAAGAAATCCCGGTCGATTCCTTGGCGTTGCGCGAGGTTCCGGGGGTGGCGGTCGTTGTGGAAAAGGCGGAAGGTCGCGGGTTGATCAAGTGCGCGCGCTCCTGGCGCTACACAAGCGACGTCGGCTCGGACGCTGCATTCGCCGACGTGTCCGCCCGCGATGCGGCGGCACTGCACGAACTGCAGGCGCTGGGTCGCCTGTAGTCGGTTGCTGAAATGCAACGACCGGCCTGACATCTCCGGCCGGTCGTTGCCCTTGACGGCTCGTTAAGGTAAAAGCGCGAAACTTCGGCAGACATTTTGTCGCCGGAATTCCGTCGGATGAGCATACGGACCGGGACACGGCTCAAAGCCGGCATCTAGCGAGAGGCGTTCGAGTGAAAATTACTGGCATGACGGACCGCATCAGCGCGCGCGGAGCTTTGCTTGCGTCGCTCGCCGTTTCCGGCCTGGCGCTTACGGGCTGCATGAGCGCGCCCACCTACGGTACCGACAGGTCGGCGACCAATCAGCTTGCCAGCGACTTGACGAACATCGTGTCGTTGAAGCCGAAGACCAACAACATTGATTACAAGCCGCGTCCAGAACTGGTGAAGCCGAAGACCGGGACTCAGGCCGCACTGCCGACCCCGCAGGATAACATCGTTCAGACCGCGAGCGCCGACTGGCCCGAATCGCCTGAGGCGCGCCGCGCCCGGATTCGCGACGACGCGACCAAGAACCGCGACAACCCGAATTTCGAGCCTCAGGTCATCAACGACATGTCGGCGCTGAATGGCCCTGACATGAGCAAGTGGACGCCAGAGCAGCGCAAGCTCGAGATCGAGCGCCGCCTGCGCGAAAGCAAGCAGGGCAGCACAACATCGCGCAAATATCTGAGCGAACCGCCGCTGGCCTATCGTCAGGCAGCCTCTACCGCCGCGCAAGACGAGCTCGGCGAGGACGAGGTCAAGAAGGAACGCCGCAAGAAGCAGCAGGCCAAGAAGAGCAGCAGCTGGTGGCCGTTCTGATCGAGCGTTGATTACGCGTCGCGGCTCTAAAGGTCGCGACGGTCCTTGAAGAAGCCTTTGAGTATTTCGGCCGCGCGCATTTCGCCTATCCCGGGATAGACATCGGGCGCGTGATGGCAGGTCGGCGAAGCGAAGAAGCGCACGCCGCTGACCACCGCGCCGCCCTTGTCGTCGACAGCGCCGAAATAAAGCCGCCTCAGCCGTGCGAACGAAATGGCGGCAGCGCACATCGTGCAGGGTTCCAGCGTGACATAAAGATCGTGGCCGGTGAGCCGTTCGGAGCCGAATTTCTCCGACGCCTCGCGGATCGCCAGCACTTCGGCATGGGCTGTGACGTCGTTGAGTTCGCGGGTGCGGTTGCCAGCGCGGGCGACGATTTCGTTGCCACGGACGATGACCGCGCCGATCGGCACTTCGCCGCGTTGGGCGGCAGCTTCGGCCTCCGCGAAGGCCAATGCCATGTAATCGGGCCGTTTCACGCCTCAACCATCCTGTTACCCCTCGCTAACCCCCGAGCTTCCTGTTATCTAGCCGCCGAAAAGGGCAAAGGCCACCATGGACGACGATCGAAAAAAATTCCCGCGCAAGGGCGGTTCCAAACCAGCTGGCGCAGGTGACCGTGACGGCGCTCCGAAGAAATTCGGCAAGCCGCGCGCTGAAGGCGGCGCCAAGCCGTTTGCGAAGAAGCCATTTGTGAAGCGCGCGGAAGGTGCCGAAGGCGGCGAACGCCCCAAGCGCGATTTCGCTCCGCGCGACGGTGCTGCGCGTCCCGAACGCTCGGCAACGCCATTTCGCAAGGGTCCGCGCCCCGAGGGCAAGCCTTACGAGAAGCGTGAAGGCAAGCCTTTCGGCGACAAGCCCTTTGCCAAGAAGCCATATGTGAGGCGCGACGAAGGTGCTGAAGGCGGCGAGCGTCCCAAGCGCGATTTCGCTCCGCGCGACGGTGCTGCGCGTCCCGAACGCTCGGCGGCACCGTTCCACAAGGGGCCGCGCCCCGAGGGCAAGCCTTACGAAAAGCGTGAAGGTGGCCGTTCCTTTGGCGACAAGCCATATCGTCCGCGTCCAGCTGAAGGCGCTGAGCGTCCGCGCGGCGAGTTCCGCAGCGACCGTCCGCGCGATGGTGAAGCTCGCTCCGAGCGCCCGTTCAACAAGGGTCCGCGCCCCGAGGGCAAGCCTTATGAAAAGCGTGAAGGCGGCCGCTCGTTTGGCGGCGACAAGCCTTACCGCGCGCGTCCTGCCGAGGGTGGCGATCGCCCGTTCCGTTCGGGGCCTCGCCCTGAAGGCGGCAGGCCTTACGAGAAACGCGGCGATGGCGAAGCAAGGACGTTCCGGCCACGGCCCGATGGCGACCGTCGTCCGGCCACCGAGGGCTTCAAGCCGCGTTCGCGCGCTCCCGAGGATGCACCAGAGCCAGGCGAGCGTATCGCCAAGCGCCTGGCGCGTGCGGGCCTGGCTTCGCGCCGCGATGCCGAGGAGCTGATTGCCGCAGGCCGTGTCAAGGTCAACAACAAGATACTGACGTCGCCGGCGGTCAACGTCATGCCGAACGACATCATCCATCTCGACGGCATGGAAATTCCCCCCATCGAGCGCACGCGCCTGTTCCTGTTCCACAAGCCGGCAGGTGTCGTCACCACCAACCGCGACCCCGAAGGCCGCAAGACCGTCTTCGACGTGCTGCCGCAGGAACTTCCGCGCCTGATGACCATCGGCCGGCTCGACATCAACACCGAAGGCCTGCTGCTGCTCACCAATGATGGCGGGCTGTCGCGCGTGCTCGAGCTTCCGGCAACCGGCTGGCTGCGCCGCTACCGCGTCCGCGTTCACGGCAAGGTCGAGCAGAAGACCCTGGATGGGCTCAAGGACGGCATGGCTGTCGACGGCGTGTTTTATGGCTCGATCGAAGCAACGCTCGACCGTGAGCAGGGCAGCAATGCCTGGATCACCATTGGCCTGCGCGAAGGCAAAAACCGCGAGGTCAAGAACATCCTCGGCGCGCTCGGCCTCGAAGTGAACCGCCTGATCCGCATCTCCTACGGCCCGTTCCAGCTCGGCGAGCTGCCCGAGGGCCATGTCCAGGAGATCAAGGGCAAGATGCTGCGCGACCAGCTTGGCGAGCGGCTGATCGAGGAGTCGGGTGCCAATTTCGACGCCGACATCGTCAAGCCCTTCTCCAACAAGCCGACCTTCCGCAACGAGACGCCACGTGCCGAAGAACCGGAGCGTCCGAAGTTCCAGCGCGACGGCGAACGTGGCCGTATCGGCGAGGGCGGGCTGATCAAGAACCGCAAGCGTTCCAACGAGCGCCACCGCGAGGATATGCTCGGCCGTCTGTCGACCGAGCGCCCCAGCTTCGGCGATAAGCCAAAGTTTGGTGACAAGCCCAAATTTGGCGACAAGCCTAAGTTCGGCGGCAAGAAGGGTGACGAACGCGAAAAGAAGCCGTTCGAAACCCCTGGCGCGCGCAAGGCCAATGTCTGGATGGCACCGGGAGCACGGCCGCAGAGCGAAAAGGCCAAGGCGGAAGCTGCGGCAAGGCCGCCGCGCGACAAGTCGCATTTCGATAAGCCTCGTTCTGACAAGCCCCGCTTTGACAAGCCCAAGGGCGATGGTCCGCGCGGTGGACGTCCGGGCGGCCCGCGCCGGGATCGCGGCTGATGCGGGTTGTTGGTGGCGAATTGCGCGGTAGGCCCTTGGCCACGCCGCGTGACAACGCCATCCGTCCCACCACCGATCGCACCCGCGAGGCGGTGTTCAACATGCTTGCCCATCGCTTCGGCGACAGGCTCGAAGGCGCGCGCGTGCTCGATCTTTTCGCGGGCACCGGCGCCCTTGGCATCGAGGCGCTGTCGCGCGGTGCGTCTTATTGCGTGTTCATCGAGGAATCAGCGGAAGGCCGCGGGCTCATCCGCACCAATGTCGAAAGCTTCGGCCTGACGGGCCGGACCAAGATCTTCCGCCGCGACGCAATCGGTCTCGGCGACGCCGGCACGCTTGGGCCCTTCGGCTTGGTCTTCGCCGACCCGCCCTATGGCAAGGGATTGGGCGAAAAGGCGTTGCGCTCGGCCCGTGCTGGCGGCTGGCTCGCGCCTGGCGCACTGTGTGTCATCGAGGAGGCTGCGACGGCTTCCTTCGAGCCTGGCCCCGGCTTTTCCATCGTCGACGAGCGCTCCTACGGCGAGACAGTGATCCGCTTCATCGTGGCTGAATAGCCGGCTGCGCCTGACTTCGGCCTCTTTCCGAGCCGAACATTACGAACAATTCACTTCCCGCCGCTTTGTGCCAAAGCCTATAAGGCAGGCACGTCTACAATCAGAGGCAGTCGATGATATTGGGATTCTTGCGGGCTAAAGGTTCGCTGCCGACCGTGTTTGCCTTGGGCCTGGCCTGGGCGGCACCGGCTCTGGCAGAAGTACCGCGCAGCGATTGGACCGTCACCAGCTTCACGCTCGACAACGGCATGCAGGTCGTGGTCATCCCCGACCACCGCGCGCCGATCGTCACCCACATGGTCTGGTACAAGGTCGGTAGTGCCGACGAGGCGCCCGGCAAGTCGGGCATCGCGCATTTCTTTGAACACCTGATGTTCAAAGGCACATCCAACCATAAGGCCGGCGAGTTCGGGCAGAAGGTTGCCGAAATCGGCGGCAGCGAGAACGCCTTCACCACGTATGACTATACGGCCTACCACCAAACGGTCACGCCTGCGGCACTTGAAACGATGATGAGTTTCGAGGCCGACCGGATGCGCAATCTGGTGCTGACCGATGCGGTGATCGGGCCTGAGCGCGACGTCATCCTCGAAGAGCGCCGCGCGCGCATCGAAAACAACCCCGGCGCGCTGCTCAATGAAGAGGTCGATGCGACGCTGTTCCAAAATGAGCCTTACCGCATTCCGGTGATTGGCTGGATGCATGAGATCGAAAAGCTCAACCGGGTCGACGCGACCGCCTTTTACAACCAGTATTACGCGCCCAACAACGCGATCCTGATCGTTGCCGGCGATGTCGAGCCTGATACAGTCAAGGCGCTCGCCGAAAAGACCTATGGCAAGGTCGCGCGTGGGCCGGACCTTCCACCACGCATTCGCCCGACAGAGCCGGAGCATAACACCAAGCGCACCGTCGAGCTTACCGACGAGCGTGTCAGCATTCCAAGTTTCTCCAAGTCCTGGGTGGTGCCGTCCTACCAGACGGCCAAAGCCGGGGAGGCAGAAGCACTCGACCTGCTTTCGGAGATCCTTGGCGGCGGAAACCGCAGCCGGCTCTATCAGGGGCTGGTCGTCAAGGACGGGATTGCCTCGTCTGCTGGCGCCATGTTTGATGGCACCATGGTCGATGACACCAGCTTCACGGTCTATGGCGCGCCGCGTGGCGAAGCCGGGCTGCAGCAGGTCGAAACGGCGGTCGATGTCGAGATCCGTCGCATTATCAAGGACGGCGTGACGGCCGATGAACTTGACAAGGCCAAGGACCGCTTCGTCCGCGCCATGATCTTTGCTCGTGACAATCAGGCGAGCATGGCCAACATCTATGGCAGCACGCTGGCCACCGGCGGAACGGTCGAAGATATCGAAAAGTGGCCAGACAGGATTCAGGCGGTGACAGCCGACCAGATCAAAGCGGTTGCCGCCAAGTACCTCAATCCCGACCATTCGGTTGCCGGCTATCTGTTGCCGGCAAAATCTGTCGAGAAATGATTTGATGACCACGCTCATGGCAATGCGTTTCAGGGTGTTTGCATCGGCAACGACGCTGGTGCTGGCGCTGATGTTTCTGGTGCTGCCGGCTGTCGTTGCCGCACGCGCCGAGGTCCGGATCCAGGAGGTCAGGTCCGACAAGGGCATAACCGCCTGGCTCGTCGAGGATTATTCGGTGCCGATCATTGCGATCAAGTTCCGGTTCGATGGCGGCAGTACCCAGGATCCGGCCGGTAAGGAAGGGCTTGGCAATCTGATGACCGGACTGTTCGACGAAGGTGCCGGTGACCTCGACAGCGACGCTTTCCAGACCAAGCTCGACGAAGCCGGCGCCGAAATGGGCTTCAGCGAAAGCAAGGATGCCGTCGGCGGCGGCATGCGCATGCTGGCCGACAGGCAGGACGAGGCCTTCGAACTCTTGGAGCTTGCGGTTGAAAAGCCGCGCTTCGATCAGGCGCCGATCGACCGCATTCGCTCGCAGATTGTCTCCGGCATCGCCGCCAATGCGCGTGACCCCGAAACCCAGGCTTCGCGCAAATGGGCCGAGGCGATCTACAGCACGCATCCTTACGCACGCCCGGATACCGGCACGGAAGCATCGCTGAAGACGGTCACGGCGGATGATTTGCGCGCCTTCCACAAGGCCAATTTCACGCGTGAAAACCTCCATGTCGCGGTTGTCGGCGCAATCGATGCCGAAACACTGAAGAAGCGATTGGATGAGGTCTTCGGCGAATTGCCGGAAAAGGCGGAACTGCTCCCAGTGGAGCGCGTTGAGCCGAAGCTCGGCCAGACAGTGCATATCGAGTACCCGCTGCCGCAGACCTCTCTGCAACTGATCTATCCCGGTGTGCAGCGCGAGGCGCCCGATTTCCTCGCCGCGGCCCTCTTGGATCATATTCTTGGCGGTGGCACCTTCTCCTCGCGCCTGTTCGACGAAGTGCGCGAAAAGCGCGGCCTGGCCTATAGCGTCAGTTCCGCACTCATCGACCAGGAGCATTCATCGTCGCTGGTGATCGGCACGGCGACACGTTCGGACAGGGCGGCCGAAACGCTTGGTGTCATCCGCGATGTCGTGCGCAAGATGGTGGAAGAAGGCCCGACCGAAGCGGAGCTTGAGGCTGCCAAGAAATACATGATTGGCGCTTATGCCATCAACAATCTGGATTCGTCGGGCGCGATTGCCACCACGCTGGTTGACCTGCAGACCGACAAGCTCGGCATCGACTACATGCAGCGGCGCATCGATCTCATCAACGCGGTCAAGCTCGATGACGTGAAGGCGGCAGCGCGCAAGCTGTTGTCTGTCGACCCCGCGGTCATGATCCTCGGCCCGAAACTGGCCGAGGCAAAAAAGGGATGAGCCCGACCTTCGCACTCGCACTCGGCGGCGGCGGCGCGCGCGGTCTTGCGCATATCCATGTCATCGAGGCCCTGGACGAACTCGGTATCAAGCCTGTGGCTATCGCCGGTTCATCGATCGGCGCGGTCATGGGCGCTGGCATGGCTGCCGGCCTGACAGGGCGTGAAATCCATGAGCACTCGCGTGCGGTGCTTGGCCGGCCCACTGAAGTCGCCAGCCGCATGTGGCGGGCGCGGCCGGGCACGCTTTCTGAGATGGTCGAAAGCGGCATCAGGGTCACCCAGTTCAATGTCGAGCGTATCCTCAAGTCCTTCTTGCCCGAAGGCGTGCCGGCAACTTTTGAGGAGCTCAAGCTACCGTTGAAGGTGACGGCGACCGATTACTACGGCCATTGCATGTCGGTGTTCGAGGAGGGGGAGCTGTTTTCGGCGCTTGCCGCGTCGGCGGCCATTCCGGCGGTGTTCAGGCCGGTGACGCGAGGCAATACGCTCTACATCGACGGCGGCATTTACAACCCGGTGCCGTTCGACCTGCTTGAGGGACTTGCAGACTTCACCATCGCCATTGATGTCGTTGGCGCACCGTTTGAAAATGGGCGCAAGCAGCCGAATTCCATCGACCTGATGTTCGGCGCCAGCCAGTTGATGATGCAGTCGATCATCGCCAACAAGCTCGGCCAGAACCCGCCCGACATCTTCCTCAGGCCGCCGGTGTCGCGCTTCAGGGCGCTCGATTTCCTCAAGATCGACCAGGTGATGGCCGAAACGGCGGCGATCAAGGACGAGCTCAAGCGCGCTGTGGACGAAATCCTCCAGTAGTTTCGCTCTGGCAGCAGTCCTTACTGCAGCGTCGATGCCTTGCCGGTGGAGAAGGGCGACTGTGAAGCTGGCGGCGGTGTCGGCACTGGTTCGTCCTGATGCTGGGGTTCGCTTGCAATGGCGTTGACGACACGAAAGCAAACCAGCATCGACACCACGCCGAACACAACCGCGCCCAGGCCCCAACCGGCGATGACGCCGATGGCACCCCAGTAATGCGCGCCGACCCAGACAAAGGGGATGACGCCGAGCGTCGAGCGGCCCCAGTTGAACACCGTCGAATAGGTCGGGTAGCCGAGATTGTTGAAGGCGGCACTCGACACGAAGATCGCGCCGTTGAACAGGAAGCTCGCGGCGGCGAAGTGGCAGAAGAACACGATGAGTTCACGCGCCACGCCTTCAGCGCCAAAAACACTGGCGATCGGATTGGCGAAGATCGCCAGCAGCGCCCAGACCGCTAGTACATAGGCGATCGTGAACAACAGGCTGTCGCGCATCGTCGTGGTCAGGCGGTCGAATTTGTGGGCGCCGTAGTTCTGGCCGAGGATCGGCCCGACTGCGCCTGACAGCGCGAAGATGACGCCAAAGGCGACTGGCACCAGGCGGCCGATGATCGCCCAGCCGGCTACTGCCTGATCACCGAAAGAGGCCATCTCTATCGTGACATAGGCGTTGCCGACAGGGGTAGCGACCTGCGTCAGCATGGCCGGAACGCCGATGGCGAAGAATGGCCGGACGGCATCACGCAAGCCGCTCAGATCGGGAAGCTTGATCAGCTTGTGCACGACGTGGGCACCGTGCAGGCCGATGGCCAGCATCACGAAGCGCGTCAGCACGGTCGAAATGGCAGCACCGTCGAGACCGAGATGGAAGCCGAAGATCAGGATAGGATCGAGGATCGCAGCGGCGATGCCACTGCCCAACGTCACATACATTGCCCGTCGGGCGTCGCCGACACCGCGCAGGATGCCGGTGGTGCACATGCCAAGCGCCATGATCGGGAACGATGGCAGGACGATCTGCAGGAACCGTGTCGACAGGTCGAGCGTGGCACCGGTCGCGCCGAGCATCGACAGCATGGGACGCAGGAATGGCATCGCAGCGATGGTCATCAGCAAGGTCGCCAGCCCCATGAAGACCATCGATGCGCCACCCATGCGAGCGGCTTCCTCGCGTTGGCCGCGGCCGAGGCAGCGTGCCACGAGTGCGCCGCAAGCGATGGTGAAGCCGATCGAGATCGAAAGGGTGAAGAACAAAAGCGTGGAGGCAAAGCCGATCGCTGCTGCCAGCTCTTCGACACCGAGCCGCGAAATGTAGAAAAGATTGAGCGCATCGACGATGAAAATGGAAATCAGGCCGATCGAGCCGGTGCCCGTCATGACCACGACATGGCGCATGGTCGAACCGGTGGTGAACTTTGCCGGAACTGCCGCCGGGGCCTGTTTGGACATGCGTTTTCCCAAGGATTTCGGCACCGAAGCGCCGCAGTCTGGTCGTTTGACCATGCACCCGCCCATTGCACAAGCGGGTTCGGGACAATAGATGGGTGGTACGGGCCGCGACCAATGGGCGGCGAGCAATCGGAACACGCCAATGAACGATACCAACGACGCCGCGAAACTGGCCGACCGGGTGGCGAGCCTCGTCGAGGCGGCAAAAAGGGCCGGGGCGGACGCCGCGGATGCGGTTGCCGTGCGTGGCCGCTCGACGAGCGTTTCCGTGCGTCTCGGCAAGGTCGAGGGCACCGAGGCCTCGGAGAGCGAGGATATGTCGCTCAGGGTTTTCGTTGGCCAGCGTGTGGCCAGTGTTTCGGCGACCGCCGCTTCCGATCCCAAGACCCTTGCGGAACGCGCGGTGGCGATGGCGAAGGTTTCGCCTGAGGACCCGTATCAAGGTCTGGCGGACGCATCGTTGCTGGCCCATGCGCCGCGCGATCTTGACCTCTTCGACAACACTGTGGTTTCGGCCGAGCGCCTGAAGGAAGACGCGCTTGCCGCTGAAGAGGCAGCGCTCGCCGTCAAGGGCGTCACCAACTCAGCCGGCGCGGGTGCCGCCGCTGGTCTCGGTGGTCTGGTGCTTGCGACCTCTCACGGTTTCGTCGGCCACTATGTCGGCTCGCGCTTCTCGCGTTCCGCCAGCGTCATTGCCGGCGAGGGTACCTCGATGGAGCGCGACTACGAATATTCTTCGCGCCTGCATTTCGCCGATCTGGATGCCGCTGACGAGATCGGTCGCAAGGCTGGCGAACGCGCGGTCAAGCGGCTCAATGCGCGCAAGGCAGCCACCGGACCGGTCGACGTCGTCTTCGATCCGCGCGTCGCGCGCGGCATTGCTGGCCATCTGGCAGGTGCCATCAATGGCGCTTCGGTCGCCCGCAAGACCAGCTTCTTGCGCGACATGATGGGCAAGCAGGTGGCATCAGCCGCCATCACAGCTATCGACGAGCCATTGAAACGGCGTGGCCAGGCGTCGCGCCCCTTCGACGGCGAAGGCATCGAGGGCGCGACCCTCAAGATGGTCGACAAGGGCGTTCTCAACCATTGGTTCCTGTCGACCTCGGCGGCGCGCGAACTCGGTCTTGTGACCAACGGGCGCGGCGCGCGTGGCGGCTCGTCAGTGTCGCCGTCCTCGACCAATTTTGCCATTGAGCCGGGAGAGAAGTCGCCCGAAGACATCATCCGTTCGTTGAAACGCGGCTTCTACGTCACCGAGGTGTTCGGCCAGGGCGTCGACATGGTGACGGGCGAATACAGCCGCGGCGCATCGGGCTTCTGGATCGAAAACGGCGAGCTTGCCTGGGCCGTTTCGGAGGTGACGATCGCATCCAACCTCAAGGACATGTTCCTGCGCATGGTGCCGGCAAGCGATCTCGATCGCAATTTCGGTACCGCCGCGCCTACACTATTGATCGAAGGCATGACCCTTGCCGGAGACTGAGATTATCGACAAATCAGAACTTCAGACCGAGCTCGAACTGCTGCGTGCGGCAGCTGCCGAGGCCGGGCGGATAGCCATGGGCTATTTCCGTCAAAGCCCCGAAGTCTGGTTCAAGGGCGGCAATTCGCCAGTCAGCGAAGCCGACTACGCCGCCGATCACTATCTGCGCGAAACGCTGATGGCAGCGCGGCCCGACTATGGTTGGCTGTCGGAAGAGACCGCCGACAATCTCGACCGGCTCGCCGCGCGCCGCACTTTCGTCGTCGACCCGATCGACGGCACGCGTGGCTTCGTCGAGGGCCGGACGGCCTGGTGCGTGAGTGTTGCCGTCGTCGAGAACGGCCGTTCGCTGGCCGGCGTACTCGAATGCCCTGCACGCAACGAGACTTACTGGGCGATAGCCGGCGGCGGTGCTTTCCTCAACGGAACCCCGCTCAGGGTGCGTGAGTTGGGCGAACGCGCACGTATCGCCGGTCCCAAGCCGATGATCGACAAGATGCCGGAAGAATGGCAAGAGCGGCTCGATCGCGAAGCGTACATACCTTCGCTTGCCTATCGCGTGGCGATGATCGCGAGCGGTGCACTCGATGCAACCTTCGTCAAGCCAAACGCGCATGACTGGGATATTGCCGCTGCCGAGCTTATATTGACCGAGGCGGGCGGAAAGCTACTCGATGAAGAAGGCCGCCAGCCGGCCTTTGCCGGCCGCGACATAGTTCACGGCGCATTGATGGCGGGCAGTGGGACATTGCTCGACGTCATGACTAGAGTGATGGCAAGCCACGACGGCTAAGAATTCGCGAAGTGTTTCAAAATGGCCCGCTTTGGTCTAGATCAGGCGGTCCCTGAGATGATGAATCAAGGAAGCAGATGTCCGAAGAAGACGGAAAAAAGCAGCTGTTGCATCTGGTGTTCGGCGGCGAGCTGACGAAGTTGGGTGGAACCGAGTTCCGCGATCTCGATGCGCTCGATATCGTTGGCATCTACCCCGACTACAAGTCGGCTGAGCTGGCCTGGAAGGCGAAGGCACAAGCGAGCGTGGACAACGCCCACATGCGCTACTTCGTGGTCCACCTGCATCGGTTGCTTGAGCCGGACGCGAAGGTCGCCGGTCAGAACTGATGGAGCAACCCCGCATGGCGTCGCCGGCCGTCAGGTCGGCGGCGAAGAAGAAGCGTGTCAAGCAGCCGGCGTCGAAGACGTTCTGGCGCCGCATTCGCGAGCCGCTCGCCAAGTCGCGCTTTGCCAAGGGCGCGATAGCGAGCCTGTTCGCCGGCGCGATGCGCTTCGTCAAACTGACCAACCCGATGGCGAAAGGCTCTTTCAAGCTCGCAGGTGGCAGCTACGCCGACAGCGAACCGCTGATCATTGGCCTCTGGCACGGCCAGCATCTGCTTGCGCCAGCGCTTTATCCGAGCGAGCGCGGCCTGGTGGCAATGGTGTCGCGCAGTGCCGACGCCGAGCTCAACGCGCTGGTCGTCAACAAGTTTGGCATCGAGGCGGTACGCGGGTCGGGTGGCCGCGAAACCAAAAGCAGGCTCGACAAGGGCGGAGCAACCGCGCTCATTGCCCTGAAAAAGGCACTCGATGCAGGCAAGAATGTCTGCATGATTGCCGACATTCCGCATGGCACGCCCCGCGACGCGGGCATGGGCATTATTCTTCTTGCGCGCATTTCGGGCAGACCGATCGCCCCCACAGCCATCGCCACGAGCCGCCGCAAGGTATTGGAAGGCACTTGGGACAAGACCACGATCAATCTTCCTTTCGGCCGTTGCGCGCTCTTCGTCGCGCCTCCGATCGAGGTTGCCGCAGATGCTGATGACGCCGAGATGGAGCGCAAGCGCCAGGAGCTGACCGCTGCCATCGATCACGCCACCGTGCAGGCTTACCGCCTGGTGGATGGCATCCAATGAGCGAACGCTGGGCTCGTGCTTTTCTGAAAGCCTATCGTTATGCCGGCGCCGCGGCCTATCCGATGGTCGGTGGCTATGTCGCTTGGCGCGCGTCCAAGGGCAAGGAAGACCACAATCGCCGTCGTGAGCGCTATGGCGTGCCCAGCCGCGAACGGCCTGATGGGCCGCTGATCTGGTTCCATGCCGCAAGCGTTGGCGAAACGATTGCCGTGGTGCCGTTGATCGAGGCTATCCTTGGCTACGGCATCAACGTCGTGCTGACGACGGGCACCGTCACCTCCGCCCAGGTCGCCGAAGAGCGGCTGGGCAACCGCATCATCCATCAATATGTGCCGCTCGACCTCAAGCCTGCGGTCAGCCGTTTCCTCGATCATTGGCATCCGGATCTCGCCATCATCGCCGAATCGGAAATCTGGCCGATGACCATCCTTGAGCTTGGCGCACGGCGCGTACCGCAGATCCTGGTCAATGGGCGGCTTTCGGACCGGTCGTTCAAGTCGTGGAAGAAGCGCAACTATATCGCCGAGGCTCTGTTTGAGAACATGGCGCATGTGGTGGCGCAGTCGGAGGTCGACGGCGAGCGTTTCCGCGCGCTCGGTGCGCGTCCGGTTACCGTCTCGGGCAATCTCAAGGTCGATACCTCGCCGCCACCGGTCGACGAACGCGCGCTGTACATGGTTCAGCGCCAGATCGGCAGGCGTCCCACCTGGGCTGCCGTCTCGACCCATGACGGCGAAGAAGTCATGGCGGCGGAAGTGCATACCATGCTGCGCAATCGTCATCGGGGTCTTTTGACCATAATCGTGCCGCGCCATCCCGATCGTGCCACAGCGCTGATGACGGAACTGACGGCGATGGGGCTGAATGTTGCGCGTCGCAGCACCGGCGATCCGATCACGCCTGATACCGATATCCTGCTCGGTGACACGATAGGCGAGATGGGGCTTTACCTGCGCCTCACCGAGATTGCCTTCGTTGGGCGCTCGATGACCGCACAGGGCGGCCAGAACCCGCTCGAGCCGGCTATGCTCGACACCGCCGTGCTTGCAGGACGCAACGTCCAGAATTTCCGCGACACCTATCAGCGGCTGATCGATCGCGGCGGCGCCAAGATTGTCCGCGACCGCGACATGCTGGCGGGTGCCGTCAACTTCCTGCTCGGTAACGAGATCGCCCGCCATGACATGATGGCGGCCGGTGCCTCGACCGTCGAGGAAATGCGCGGCGCGCTGGCACGGACGCTGAAGGCGCTCGAACCTTATATTCATCCACTGATCGTTCAGTCGCGCCTCAAGGGCGCGGGGGGGAGGTAGAGCTGGCCAGCGAAGCGCCTCCTTTCTGGTGGGAAAAGCCGGACTGGCGCGCTTACGCGCTCTACCCGGTCTCGTCGCTTTACGCCTTGGTCGCTGGCCGGCGCATGAAAACCGCCCGGCGCGAGAAGATGGATGCGCCGGTGCTTTGCGTCGGCAATTTCACCGTCGGCGGCACCGGCAAGACCCCGATCGCAATCGCGCTCGCCAAGCAGGCCAAGCGCATGCAGCTCGTGCCTGGCATCTTGTCGCGCGGCCATGGCGGTAGCTTCGCTGAACCCCATGTCGTCGACACGCACCATGACAGCGCCAAGCATGTCGGCGACGAGCCGCTGCTTCTGGCCGAACACGCGCTGGTCGCTGTCTCCGCCAATCGGGCAGCGGGTGCGCGCCTGCTGATCGAGCGCGGCTGCAACTTCCTCATCATGGACGACGGTTTCCAAAGCGCGCGCATCCATATCGACTATGCGCTGGTGGTGGTCGATGCGCGCTACGGCCTCGGCAATGGCCATGTCATCCCCGGCGGGCCGATGCGCGCGCGGCTGATTGACCAACTTCGATTTGCCGATGCCGTCCTCAAGATGGGCGAGGGCGAGAAGGCCGATGCGGTGGTGCGTCAGGCGGCGCGCGCCGGCAAGCCCATCTTCGCTGCGACCGCGCGGCCGCGCAACAAGAAGGCGTTCGTGGGTCGGCGTTTCCTCGCATTTGCCGGCATCGGTCATCCCGAAAAGTTCTTCGCCACGCTGAACAAGGCTGGGGGTACGGTGGTGCTGGAACGGGCTTTTGCCGACCATCACTTCTATCTGCCTGAAGATCTGGACGATCTGGTTGCCGCAGCTCAGGCCGGCGAGCTGGAACTTGTCACGACATCGAAGGATGCCGCACGGCTGCGTCACGGCGCAGCTTCACCGGAATTCCTGGAGCGGCTTAACGTGATGGAGATCGATGCGGTGTTCGACATCGAGCACACGGCCGAACGCATCATAGGCGACACGCTCGAAGTCTGGCGGCGGCGAAAGATATCGGGCTGACTAGCCGCGCTTGCGCAGATCCGGGTTCATTTCGATCTCGCGCGCCAATGAAATCGCTGCATCGCGATAAGGTTCCTGCCGGGCGACGCTCCAGTATTTGAGCTCGTCGAGAGGGATCGACTCCGACGTCACGGCGCAGCGCACGAAGGAACCGGGGCTCGTTACCTGGAAATCGCCGTCGAGGTAGCGAATGCGAGCTTCGCGTGCGCCGGGGCCTTCGAAACGGTTCATCATCGCTTTGTGCTCAACATCCTGGTGCATGGTCTCGAAAATCGGGATCGATCAATGCACAGGTTCAAATCTAACCGCGTCCGCGCGTCCCCAGAAGGGAGTGGCTGCGCTGCATATTGGCTTTTATGGCCACAAAATGCCTGAGGTCAAGTTACCTGTCTTCTGCCAGGAACCGCTCGATCCGTTCGGGCGCAAGACCTGCCTGCGCACCGATGCGGCGCGCGAGTTCCGCAGCAGCAGGCCGAGGCCGTCCAACCGGCCGGTCGAGCCAATAAGATACCGGGTTCAGCGCGCTCCGTTCGTCGATAACGGCGATGCGGCCGGATTTGAGGTGGGATTCGGTCAGCGGTGGACGTGCCAAGGCTATGCCGAGGCCATGAGCGGCGGCGTCGAGCACCAGATTGTAATCCTCGAAACGGCGATCCTGCGGTCGGGGGCGATAGTCGAGGCCGTGGGCGCTGAACCATGAGCGCCAGCTTGAGGCATCCGAATCGTGGATGAGCGGGTGCTTCAGCAGTCGTTCGGCCTTGCCGGCCCCGATCTGGACGGCGAGTGCCGGCGCGGCGATCGGGAAACAGTACTCTTCGAAAAGCTGTGCCGACACGCGGCCGGGGATCTTGCCGCGGCCGCAGCGGACCGACAGGTCGATGCCCTCGTCGGCGAGGTCGGCCTGGCGGATGTCGATGTCGAGCACGATCCGCAGTGGGGTGGTGCCGGCTTCGAGCGCCGAAAGGCGCGGCATCAGCCACAGCCCCGCGACTGACGGGATAGAGCTCAGCCGCACCACCGCTGCACCACGCGGCTCGACCCAACGGTCGGTTGTGTTGGCGATCAGCGAAAAGGCTTCACTGGTCCTGAGGTGCAGGCGCTGGCCTTCGAGCGTCAGCGAAACGCCGCGCGCCTTGCGCTCGAACAGTTTCAGGCCAAGCCAGCTCTCCAGCTTGGCAACCTGCCGGCTGACTGCGCCATGTGTCATGTTGAGCTTTTCGGCGGCTGCTGAAAAGCTGCCGGAACGCGCCGCCGCCTGAAAGGCGCGCAGGGTTTCAAGCGGCAGCATCGGTTCCAAGCTGTGATCCATGCTCACAGCTGATCCTTGAATTGATCGTTTGTCAATCAGCTCGGAATGACGTCATCTATGGCCCTCAGCCAATTTTCGAGATCAATGCCATGGCCATCCAGACAAGTACGTTGAATTCCGCACCGGCAGCGTCCGCCGTGACCATCCTTGCCGTGGTCGTCACCATCGTTGGCTGGGCTTCGGCATTCCCGGCCATCCGCGCCGGGCTGACGGCGATCGGTCCCATCGAGCTTGGTGCCTTGCGCTTCGCCATAGCGGCGGTGCCGTCGGCGATCTACCTGCTGATCCGCCGGCCCGCCTTGCCGGCATTCAACGAACTCTGGCGCTTCGCCTTTGGCGGCATCTTCTTCGTCGCGCTCTACACCATCCTGCTCAACTACGGCGAGCTGACCATTTCGGCCGGTGCCGCAAGCTTCATCATCAACGTCAACCCGATCATCACAGCGGTGCTGGCGATGATGTTGCTGGGCGAGCGCTTTCCTGCATTGGCTTGGGCGGGCACCTTCCTGTCTTTCGCCGGCATCGGCATTATCGCGCTTGGCGAAGGGCAGGGACTTACCTTCAACACCGGCGCTCTGCTGATCCTGGGCTCGGCACTTTGCACCTCGATCAACAGCATCGTGCAGAAGCGGCTTTTCAGCCGCCACCACCCGCTGACCGTCTCGGCCTGGAACATGATCCTCGGCGCATTATGCTTGGCGCCGGCACTGCCCAGCGGTTTCGCGCAGATGGCGGTCGCCGATAGCGAGCCATTCTGGTCGGTCATCTTTCTCGGCATCGTGCCGAGCTTGATCGCCTATGCCAGCTGGTCGGTGGTGCTGTCTCGCCTGCCTGCCTCGCGCGCTGCCAACTTCATGTACTGCGTGCCGCCGGTCGCCGTGTTGATCGGCTTCGTGTGGCGCGGCGAGACGCCTGGCCTGTTCGGCATATTGGGCGGCGTACTGGCGCTGGCAGGTGTGGTGCTGGTCAATCTCAAGCGGTGATGGCCGATTTGGCCGGCTCTAGCGCCGGCCAAACAGCTTTTCGATATCGGCGAGCTTGAGTTCGATATAGGTCGGGCGGCCGTGGTTGCAGGTGCCCGAACCCGGCGTCGCCTCCATCTGCCTCAGCAGCGCGTTCATCTCTTCAGGCCTCAAACGGCGGCCCGACCGCACTGAGCCATGGCAGGCCATGGTCGCGGCAATCGCATCCAGCCGCTCCTTCAGCGTATCCGCCGTATCGCTGTCGGCGATCTCATCGGCGAGGTCGCGCACCAGCTGGGTGACATCGGTCTCGCCAAGCATGGCAGGCGTTTCGCGCACCGCAACTGCGCCTGGGCCGAAGCGCTCGATGCCGAGACCGAAGCGGGCAAGCGTCTCCGAATGCAGCGCCAGGCGCTCGGCATCTTCTTCCGGCAGGTCGACGATCTCGGGCATCAACAGCATCTGTGCCGGCACCGGTCGTGAGTGCAGCGCGTTCTTGAGCGCCTCATAGACCAGCCGCTCATGGGCGGCGTGCTGGTCGACAATGATAAGCGAATCCGTGGTCTGGGCGACGATGTAGTTTTCGTGCACTTGCGCACGCGCCGCACCCAGTTCGGTTCGCAGCAGGGCTTCGGCAACCTCGCTCAGCCCGGCGCGCGCGTCGGCGCTGTGCAGCGGGCCGGTATCGAAACTTGCCTGCCGCTGCTCGGCAAAACCAGTGTCGAGCGGACGGTGCGGTGAACGCAGCGGGTCGAATCCCCCAGAGGTCGCGGCGCGAAAATCCGGATTGTAGGCGCGATGGCCACTGGCCGGTCCGGGATGGCCATAGGCGGTCGCACCGAGGCGGAACGCCCCCATCATTGCTTGCGTGCCTGTGGTGGCCGGGCGGATGCCCGCGCCAGCCAGCGCCTGGCGTACCGCGCCGACAATCAACCCGCGCACCAGCCCGGGATCGCGGAAACGTACGTCGGCCTTGGCCGGATGCACGTTGACGTCGACATAGGCGGGGTCGAGGGTCAAAAACAGCACCGTCACGGCGTGACGATCACGCGGCAGCACGTCGGCATAGGCACCGCGGATGGCCGAAGCGATCAGCTTGTCGCGCACCGGCCGGCCGTTGACATAGGCATATTGCTGCAGCGCGTTGCCCCTGGTGTAGGACGGGATCGAGACATGGCCATCGAGGCGCACGCTTTCGCGCGCGGCTTCGATCACGATCGAATTGTCGGGGAAATCCTTGCCCATCACCTGGGCGATGCGGGTCAGCCTGCCTTGAACATCGTCTGATGCGGCGGACAGTTCCAGTGTGGAGCGGTCGGTGCCGGACAGCGTGAAGCGCACGGCGGGGAAGGCAATCGCGATCCGCTTGATCACATCGGCGATAGCGGTCGCCTCGGCGCGCTCGGTTTTCATGAATTTGAGCCGGGCAGGGGTGGCGTAAAACAGGTCGCGCACTTCGACCGAGGTGCCGCGATTGGTCGGTGCCGGCCGCACCGCCGAAACGCGGCCGCCTTCGACCGTGATTTCAGCCCCGCTGTCGGCAGCCTTGGTTCGCGAGCGGATGGCGAGCTTCGACACCGAGCCGATCGACGGCAACGCCTCGCCACGGAAGCCGAGCGAGCGAATGTTGAGAATGTCTTCGCCGAGCTTGGAGGTGCAGTGGCGCGAGATCGCCAGCGAAAGCTCTTGTTCGGGCATGCCCGAGCCGTCGTCGACGACGCGGATCAGATTGAGCCCGCCGCCTGCGGTGGCCACCTCGATGCGGGAGGCTCCGGCGTCGAGCGCGTTTTCGACCAGTTCCTTGACCACGCTGGCAGGTCGTTCGACGACCTCGCCGGCAGCGATCTGGTTGATCATGGTTTCGGAAAGCTGGCGAATGGACATCGGGGCACTATAGCGGGATTCGCGTCGGCGCGGACAGGCTCTTGCCTATGGATACTTGGCGGAAATCCCTGTCAGGAACGCGCTTGCCAGCCCGGCTTGATCTGCTTGGTGAACAGGCTTCTCAAGCCTGCGCTGCCAGCCAGTCGCGGACCTTTTCGGCACTTTCGCTAAGAGGGCGATTTTTCGGCCAGGCGACGTGAAAGCCCTTGCCTGTGGTCATGATGTGATCGGTCAGGCGTACCAGCAGCCCGGCAGCGATCAACCGGTCGGTGAGATGGCGCCAGCCGAGCGCGATGCCCTGGCCTTCCATGACGGCCTGGATGACGAGCACATAGTCGTTGATGACCAGCCCACGCTTGGCCACCGCGCCGTTGAGGCCCGCCGACTGGAACCATTCGTTCCAGGTTGCAGCCGGCCGAAAGGGTTCTTCGAGATGGATGAGGTGATGCAGCGTCATTTCGGCCGGTGTCTTCGGGGTGCCGGCGCGCGCGACATAGGCCGGGCCTGCGACCGGATAGATTTCCTCGCCTGATATCGGCAGCAGCTCGTAGTCCGGCCAGTCCTCGGCGTCGCCACCGCGAATGCCCAAAGGAATGCCTTCGGCGATCAGGTCGAGATCGCGGTCGGCGGTCTGGATGCGCAGGTCGATGCCGGGTAGGTCGTCGCGGAATTTCTGCAGGCGCGGCATCATCCAGAACGAAGCAAAGGCGGTCGACGCCGACAGCGTGACATGCATGCCGCCGGCACGAGCGCGCAGCTCTTCTGCCGACTTGCGGATGTGCGATAGCCCGAGTGTCACATCGGCATGAAAGCGCTCGCCTGCCTCCGTGAGCAAAACCTGACGGTGGCGGCGCTGGAATAGTTGCGCGCCGAGCTGCTCTTCCAGCCCGCGAATGGCATAGGAGACAGCAGCCTGGGTCATGCCGAGCTCGCGGCCCGCAGCTGTGAAACTCGACAGCCGACCCGCCGCCTCGAAGACGATCAGGCTGCCGGCGGAGGGCAAGAGATGGCGTAGGCTTTGCATAAATGCAGCTTATGCAAATGATGAGGATTTTCAAGCGTCACAGCAACCGGTCCAAAGACTAGCTTCATGCTGGAATGCTTTGGAGCCATGCATGAACGTCGCTGCGCCTGAAATCCAGACTGAGCCAACGAAGCGCCGCGAGCGTGGCGGCCGCAATGCGCGCCGCGAACAGCGTTCGCACGGGCCAGAGGCGCATGGTCGGCCCTACATCCTCCGCAACATCCCGACCTACGACATATTGTCGGAGGAAAACCTCGTCCGCATCGAAGAGACGGCCGACCGCATCCTGGCTGAAATCGGCATGGAGTTTCGCGACGACCCGGTGGCGCTCGATCACTGGAAGCGGGCTGGGGCCAAGGTCGATGGCGTGCTCGTCAAATTCGAGCCGGGCATGCTGCGCGAAGTGCTGAAGACAGCACCCGCCCAATTCACCCAGCATGCCCGCAACCCTGAACGCTCGGTGGACATCGGCGGCAAGGGCGTCGTCTTTTCGCCGGCCTATGGCTCGCCATTCGTCATGGATCTAGACAATGGCCGGCGCTACGGCACCATCGAGGACTTCCGCAACTTCGTGAAGCTGGCGCAATCCTCGCCCTGGCTGCATCATTCCGGTGGCACGATCTGCGAGCCAGTGGACGTACCGGTCAACAAGCGCCATCTCGACATGGTCTATAGCCATATCCGCTACTCCGACCGTGGCTTCATGGGCTCGGTAACGTCGGAGAGCCGGGCGGAAGACTCCATCGACATGGCCCGCATCGTCTTCGGTGAGCAATTCACCGACGAGAATTGCGTCATCCTGGGCAATGTCAACGCCAACTCACCGCTGGTCTGGGACGCCACCATGACCACGGCGCTGCGCGCCTATGCGCGGGCCAACCAGGCGGCGGTCGTTGTGCCCTTCATCCTCGGCGGTGCCATGGGGCCGGTCACCAATGCCGGCGCCATTGCCCAGTCGCTGGCCGAAACCATGGCCGGCTGCGCGCTGACCCAGCTCGAGCGGCCCGGCGCGCCGGTCATTTTCGGCAATTTTTTGTCGTCCATGTCGCTCAGGTCCGGCTCGCCGACCTTCGGCACGCCAGAGCCGGCCATCGGCTCGATGGTCATCGGGCAGCTTGCGCGGCGACTGAACCTGCCGCTCCGCTGCTCCGGCAACTTCACCACAGCGAAGCTGCCCGACGCGCACGCCATGAACGAAGGCACGATGTCGATGCTGGCGGCGGTGCATTGCGGCGCCAATTTCATCCTGCATTCGGCCGGCTTCCTCGACGGGCTTTTGTCGATGTCTTACGAAAAGTTCGTCATGGACGCCGATTTTTGCGGCGCGCTGCACACCTATCTCGACGGCGTGAAGATTGACGACAACCAGCTGGCGCTCGACGCCTTCAGGGAAGTCGGCCCGGGCAGCCATTTCTTCGGTTGCGCGCACACGATGCAGAATTACGAGACAGCCTTTTGGGATTCGGCGGTCGCCGACAACGAGCCTTTTGAAAAATGGCAGGCGGCCGGCTCGGTGGACGCTGCAACGCGCGCCAACAAACGCTGGAAGACGATGCTCGCAGAATATGAGGCGCCGCCGCTCGATCCGGGCATCGACGAAGCGCTCAACGACTTCATGGCGCGCAAGAAGGCGTCGATGGACGATGCGTGGTATTGATGCGGGACGATAGCACGCAACGCGATCCGGCCTTCGATCCCATGGCGGCGCTGAAGTCCTATCATGCGGCGATCGACGCCCTCGACTTCGCAGCCATCGAAGCCTTTTTTGCGCCCGATGCCGAATATGTCTCGGACGGCGTTGGCGCGATTGTTGGCCGCCACGCGATCCTGGAGGCGTTTCGTGGCTATTTCGCCGTCTATGGCGACCAGGTTTCCAAAGATGAGGAGGTGGCCATGCTGTCGCCGCGCTCCGCATGGTCGCGCTGGCGGCTCGAAGCGACCCATGCGGTCACCGGCGCATGCCTCAAACGTTCCGGCGAAGAGACGGTCCATTTCGATGCGCAGGGCAGGATCATTCGCGTCGAGGTGAAAGATGACGCTGCTGCGCAAGGCAACAATTCATGATGCATGGTATTGAGGGCAGCCAATCCAACGCCGAGCCCGCCATGAAAGCCGCTTTTGCAACTGCCATCCTACCCCTGCTCATGACGCCGGCCATGGCCGGAACACCACTGGAAGCCGTAAAACCCTTCTACGACCATATCGGCCTGGAGCTCGATCCAGCCGAGCGCGGTCGGTTCGTCGACCCGGCAAAGGCCGTGCTCGATGCCCGCGACCAGCTCGAAAAATCAGGGCAGGGGGATTGTCTTGATGCGAACATGCCTCTCGACAGTGTCGCCTACGACAAGGCCGAGCTCGACAAGAGCCTGAAACTGAACGAAGCGGAGAGCGGCGACAGCGCGATCGTGGTTGCAACGTTCACGGCGTCAGGCGAGCCGCACCGCATGCAATGGAAGTTGAAGAAGGTCGACGGCGAATGGAAGATCGCCGACTTTTTGTCGGTGACCAACGAATGGGCGTTCAGCCAGTACCAATGCGAATGAACGCCCTCAAGAAGCCCGACAGCAGCTCAGCCTCGCCCGCGATAAGGCGCGACGCCGGTGTCCGGCAACCACGATCCCTCAGGCGGAGTGCCGGTCTGCCAGAACACGTCGATCGGGATGCCGCCGCGCGGATACCAGTAGCCGGCGATGCGCAGCCACAGCGGCTTGGTAGCTTCGACGACGCGGCGGCCGATCATGACCGTGCAGTCCTCGTGAAAGGCGCCATGGTTGCGGAACGAGACCATGAACAGTTTCAGCGACTTCGATTCGACCAGGAGCTTGTCCGGGGCATAGTCGATGACGATGTGGGCGAAGTCGGGCTGGCCGGTGACCGGGCACAAGGAGGTGAATTCGGGGCAGGTGAAGCGCACGATCGCCGGTGGGCCGTCGCCGCGCGTGTAGGGCACGGTTTCGAGCACGGCCGTTTCCGGCGAGGTCGGCGTTTCGACCTTCGCGCCGAGTTGGGTAAGGCTGTCGGTGGCAGTCATTGGGTGGCTCTTCTGACTTGCTCTGGCTTATTGCTAGCGCAACGGCGGACGCCAAACTGCGCGGGCCAGATTATTTAGGTGGCGTGTACTAGCGCCGGATAATGCAGGAAGGCAATGACCAGCAACGACCCGCTCCTCCAGCCATACCAGCTCAAGCATCTGACGCTGAAAAACCGCGTCATGTCGACGAGCCACGAGCCGGCCTATTCCGAAGACGGCATGCCCAAGGAGCGCTACCGGCTCTACCATGCCGAAAAGGCCAGGGGTGGCATGGCGCTGACGATGACTGCGGGTTCGGCGATCGTCTCGCGCGACAGTCCGGCCGCTTTCGGCAATCTGCACGCCTATGATGACGCCATCGTGCCGTGGCTGCGTGAACTCGCGGATGATTGCCACGAGCATGATTGCAAGGTGATGATCCAGATCACCCATCTCGGCCGCCGTACCAATTGGAACAAGGCCGATTGGCTGCCGGTGCTCAGCGCTTCTCCGGTGCGCGAAGCCGCCCATCGAACCTTCCCCAAGACCATCGAGGATTGGGACATCGAGCGTATCGTCGCCGACTATGCCTCCGCTGCCCAGCGCATGCAGGCGGCGGGGCTGGATGGGATCGAGTTCGAGGCCTACGGCCATTTGATGGATGGTTTCTGGTCGCCGGCGACCAACCACCGCGACGACGACTATGGCGGCTCGCTCGACAATCGGCTGCGATTTACCTGGCAGGTGATCGATGCGGTGCGCGCGGCTGTCGGCAAGGAGTTCGTTGTCGGCATCCGCATGGTCGCTGATGAGGATTTCGAAAAAGGCCTGTCGAAGTACGAGGGCATCGAGATCGCACGTCGATTGGCTTCGTCGGGAAAGTTCGATTTCCTCAACATCATCCGCGGCCATATCGACACTGACGCGGCACTGACCGGTGTCATCCCGCTGCACGGCATGGCCTCGTCGCCGCATCTCGATTTTGCCGGCGAGGTGAGGGCGGCAACCAAATTCCCGGTCTTTCATGCCGCGCGTATTTCCGACGTCGCAACAGCCCGCCATGCCATTGCCAATGGCAAGCTCGACATGGTCGGCATGACGCGGGCCCATATCGCCGAGCCGCACATCATCAAGAAGGTGCTGGAGGGGCGTGAGCATCAGATCCGGCCGTGCGTCGGCGCCACCTACTGCCTCGACCGGATCTATGAGGGGGGCGGCGCGCTGTGCATCCACAACGCCGCGACCGGCCGCGAGGCAACCATCCCGCATGTGATTTCCCGCACCGAAGGCCCGCTGCGCAAGGTTGTCGTGGTCGGCGCGGGTGCCGCCGGCCTTGAGGCCGCGCGGGTGTTGGCCGAACGCGGCCACAAGGTGACCGTGCTGGAGGCGTCGAGCCAGGCCGGCGGGCAGGTGCGGCTGGCGGCGCAGAATCCGCGCCGGCGTGAGCTGATCGGTATCGTCGATTGGCGCCTAGCCGAGCTTGAGAGGCTTCACGTCGAGATCCGCTACGACATCTGGGCCGGCAAGGACGATGTTCTTGCGCTCCATCCCGACGCAGTCGTCATCGCTACCGGCGGTTTGCCGCAGAACCCGCCTTTGGATGCCGGCGACGAGCTGGTGACGTCGAGCTGGGACATCATAGCAGGTGCTGTG
Organism: Aminobacter sp. 01T433; assembly: GCF_056398585.1. Taxonomy (NCBI): domain Bacteria; kingdom Pseudomonadati; phylum Pseudomonadota; class Alphaproteobacteria; order Hyphomicrobiales; family Phyllobacteriaceae; genus Aminobacter; species Aminobacter sp. 01T433. The sequence goes on along the minus strand of NZ_JBFTPR010000003.1, from coordinate 206,420 downwards.
AAGCCGGCCGAAAACGTGCTGCTTTATGACGACAATGGCGGCCACCAGGGCATGACGGCAGCGGAGCTGATCGGCAAGGGTGGCTCGAAGCTTGAACTGGTCACGCCTGAGCGTTTCTTCGCACCCGAAATGGGCGGCATGAACCATGTGCCCTATATGGAGGCGTTCCACCGCACTGGCGTGAAGATCACCATCAACACGCGGCTGCAGTCGGTCAGGCGTGAGGGCAATCAGCTGGTGGCCACACTTTCTTCCGACTACGCCAAGGGCTGGAGCGAGGAGCGCCGGGTCGACCAGGTGGTGGTCGAGCATGGCACCTTGCCGCTCGACGATCTCTATCTTGAGCTCAAGCCGCTGTCGAAGAATGGCGGCGCGATCGACTACGAACGCCTCATCCATGGCGGAGAGATTTTCCCCGAGGTCAGGGACGCGAGCTTCGTCTTGCTGCGCATCGGCGATGCGGTCCAGGCCCGCAACATTCATGCGGCGATCTATGACGGGATCAGGTTCGGCCTGAGGATTTGAACGCGGCCACATCAGCCGTGATCCAGCGCAGGAATTCACGCAGGCCCGGGCGATCCTCCGTGCCGGGCCGGAAGGCGAGACGATAGGGGAACTCGCCGGCGAGGCGGTTGGCCGAGGCCATGACCAGCAGGCCAGAAGCCAATTCGCGCGCGGCCAGCACCTGCGGCACCAAAGCGACGCCGAGCCCGGCGACTGCCGCTTCGACGACCATCGAGAACTGCTCGAAGCGGTGGCCGCGCAAGGTGGTACGCGGGTCGATGCCGGCGGCCTGGAACCATTGCAGCCATAGAGTGGGGCGGGTCGATTGCTGCAGCAGTGGTAGTGCTGCGAGTTCGGCATCATCGAGCGAAGCTCGGCCGTCGAGAAGCACAGGCGAGGCAACCACCACCAGTTCTTCGTCGAAAAGGCGCAGCATGCCCGGCTGGCCGGGCTCGACCGGCCCGCGCTGGATCGCCGCGTCAAAGGCCTCGGTTTCGAGATCGACCGTTTCAAGCCGGACCGCCAGATCGATGGCGACATCAGGAGCCGCGAGGTGGAAACCCGCCAGTCGCGGGATCAGCCAGCGGTCGGCAAGTGTCGGCAGCACGGCGAGGCTGAGCATGTCGGACTGGCCGCCAAAGGCCATGGTTCTGACGGTAGCCTCATGCAGGGCGTCGAGGATCGCGTCGGCGTCGCGGGCAAAGCGGCGGCCGGCATCCGACAGGGCCAGGCGCTGGCGGACGCGGTGGAACAGGGCGACGCCTAGTCTGTCCTCCAGCTGGCCGATAGACCGGCTCACCGAGCTTTGCGTCAGTCCAAGCTGATCGGCAGCGCGAATTGTGGTGCCGTAGCGTGCGCTGGCGCGGAACGCCTCAAGTTCGGCGATTGTTGGCACATAAGCGCGGCGCATGGGGTGGCCTGGAGTTTGAGTTGATCGATTTTGCGCATCAACTTTACAAGATTACTTGTTAGCGAAAAGGCCTGAAGCGGGCTAGGATATGAAAAAGCGCTCTCATTCTCCCGGAGGAACAATGAACACATCCAAACCGGCGGCGGCCGCCAGCTTTGTCTGGGCCGACCCCTTCCTTCTCGAAGATCAGCTGACCGAAGACGAACGCATGATGCGCGACGCGGCATCGGCATTTGCTGCCGACAAGCTCGCCCCGCGCATCGAAGAGGCCTATCTCGACGAAAAGACCGATCCGGCGATCTTCCGCGAGATGGGCGAGGCCGGCCTGTTGGGCATCACTGTTCCTGAGGAATATGGCGGTCTCGGTGCCGGCTACGTGACCTATGGTCTGGTCGCGCGTGAAGTCGAGCGCGTCGATTCGGGCTACCGTTCGATGATGTCAGTGCAGTCGTCGCTGGTCATGTATCCGATCTACGCCTATGGTTCCGAGGAGCAGCGCAAGAAATACCTGCCCAAGCTCGCTTCGGGCGAATGGATCGGCTGCTTCGGCCTGACCGAGCCGGATGCCGGTTCCGATCCTGGCGGCATGAAGACCCGCGCCGAAAAGACCGCCACCGGCTACAAGATCAGCGGTTCGAAAATGTGGATTTCCAACTCCCCGATCGCCGACGTTTTTGTCGTCTGGGCGAAGTCGGCAGCGCATGACAACCAGATTCGCGGTTTTGTGCTCGAAAAGGGCATGAAGGGGCTTTCGGCTCCGAAGATTGGCGGCAAGCTGTCGCTGCGCGCTTCGATCACCGGCGAGATCGTCATGGAAGGCGTGGAAGTCGGCGAAGACGCGCTTCTGCCCAACGTGTCTGGCCTGAAGGGGCCGTTTGGTTGCCTCAACCGCGCCCGCTACGGCATTTCCTGGGGCGTCATGGGCGCTGCCGAAGATTGCTGGCACCGCGCCCGCCAGTATGGCCTCGACCGCAAGCAGTTCAACAAGCCGCTGGCCGGCACCCAGCTCTACCAGAAGAAGCTCGCCGACATGCAGACCGAGATTGCTCTCGGGCTCCAGGGTTCGCTTCGCGTCGGTCGCCTGATGGACGAACACAAGTTTGCGCCTGAGATGATTTCGCTGGTCAAGCGCAACAATTGCGGCAAGGCGCTCGATATCGCGCGGCAGGCTCGCGACATGCATGGCGGCAACGGCATCCAGATCGGCTACCATGTCATGCGCCACGCGCAGAACCTGGAAACGGTCAACACCTATGAGGGCACGCATGACGTCCATGCGCTGATCCTCGGCCGGGCACAGACCGGACTGCAGGCGTTCTTCTAAGCCTGAATCATATCTGGGCACTGCATTGGCGGCCGTGGGAGTGATCCCGCGGCCGTCTTTTCATTTTCAGGCAAATCTGTTGACTCTGAGTTGCGTGCGGCTTTCGAATTGGAGTTTAGGTGGTTCGAATATAATTCGTCTAAAGTGCGAATTGTTTCATGGTACGGAAACAGTCACTGACGTTCCCGACCTCAAACGGTTACATCGCGCCGATAATTCCCGATTTGTCCGGCAGTTCGCCGGCTGTGAGGAGAGGGGATCTTGTCGGTGAACGCCCAGGCCAAGGTTGAGAGTGCCAGCCAGATTTTGTGGTTTGGCGACAATCTCATGACGATCCGCGTGCCCGCCAGTGCGGGAAATGACCAGATCAGCATCATTGAATGCCGCATGCCGCAAGGCGAAACGACGCCGCTGCACGTCAATCTTTGCGAAGACGAGATCATCCACATCCTTGAAGGCACGATGCGCTTTCGCGTCGACGGCAAGGTTTTCCTCGCGAATGCCGGGCAGACCGTCATGGCGCCCAAGGGAGTTCCACACACTTTCCGCGTCGAATCGACCGATGGCGCGACCTGCCTGATCGTCACCCAGGGTGGCGACTTCGAGCAAATGGTCCGTCAGATGAGCTTGCCGGCGCCGTCGGCAGCCCTGCCGCCCAAGGCCGAGCGGACGCCGGAGACTGCCAAGCGCTTCTTCGATGCTTGCGCGAAAAACAACATCCAGGTCATCGGCGCGCCGCTACCATAGCGCCGATGCTGGCTGGACGGGTGCGGGGGCGTGTCCGTCCAGCCATCCAATTCATGATTTGAAGGCAAATATCGGCGTGCCGAATTCTGCCGGGTCGACGTCCAGGCCAAGGCCTGGACCGCCGGGCAGGGCCATCATGCCCTCGGCGATGGCGAATTCGCCGCGCGCGTTCGACACAGTCACCCAGTTGTGGAAGTCGACAGTGTGCTGCCTGAGATTCTCTGGCGTCGACAACAGCAGGCCCGAATAGGCCGCAGTGTCGATCTGCGCGCCGCCAGTATCCTCGATTGTCACCTTGAGGTTCTTGGCAATGGCGATGTCGCGCAAAAGCTTGGCCCTGGTCAGGCCGCCGACACGCGCCAGCTTGATGGTGATGCCGTCGACAAGCCCGTCCGATATGGCGCGCAACAGTACATCCACACAGTCGATGGTCTCGTCGAGAATGAGCGGCCGGTCGGTGGCGCGGCGGATGGCGAGGTTTTCGTCGTAGCTCGCGCAGGGCTGCTCCAGCGTGTAATCGAGTGTCCGCGTCGCCATCAGAAAGCGTCGGGTCTCGGCTGTGCCCCAGCTCGCATTGGCGTCGCAAAACAGCACCGTGTCGTTCGGCACAGCTGCGCGGACCGCTTCCAGCCGGGCGATGTCCTCATTGACGTCGAGCCCAACCTTGACCTGGAGGCGGCGGTAGCCTTCCGCGACGTATTTTTGTGCCCGCGTCGCCATCGCGTCGGGGGATTGCTGGGCGATTGAGCGATAGAGCGCAAGCTTTGTGCCTTCCGCCCCTCCGCTCATTGCGGCAAGCGATAGGCCCGATCGCTTGCCGGCAAGATCCCACAGCGCCATGTCGAGCGCCGATTTGGCATAGGGGTGGCCCTTGAGCAGAATATCCATGCGCCGGTTCAGCGCCTCGATGCCGGATGCGTCACAGCCAAGAAGCTGCGGTGCGAGTTCTTGCATTGCCTCGCGCGCACCGGCGGCAAACGCGGGATCGTAGAAGCTGCCAAGTGGGGCCATCTCGCCGTGGCCGCTGATGCCGTCGCGGCTGGTGATCTCGACGATTGTCGAATCAAAGCCTTCCGCGCTTCGTCCGCCCGAACAACGGTAGGTGCCGTCGCGAAACGGCTGCCATTGGCGAAAAATGCGGATGCTTGAAATCGTAGCGTCAATCATGCTGTCCCCAAGACGGTCATGTGCGAAATCGCATGGAGCTTAGCGCGTCGGCTCCGCTGCCGAGGCGAGGGAAGCGGCGAGCGGCCAAGTCGCATTTGTGATAGCGTTGAGGCAAGCTACGCCCGATTTTCGCGGCAGCAGGGAGCAAGTGCATGAGCGGCAATTTCCTTTCTCATATCGCCTCCGAACTGGAGGCGCTGAAGTCGGCCGGCCTCTACAAGTCCGAGCGCGTCATCACCTCGACGCAGAGCGCCGAAATCGAAGTCGGTGGCGAAAAAGTGCTGAACTTCTGCGCCAACAACTATCTCGGCCTCGCCGACAGCCATGAGCTGCGCAACGCCGCCAAGGATGCGCTCGACCGCTATGGCTACGGCATGGCTTCGGTGCGCTTCATCTGCGGCACGCAGGAAGAGCACAAGGAACTGGAGGCGAAGCTGTCGACTTTCCTCGGCATGGAGGACACGATCCTCTATTCCTCCTGTTTCGATGCCAATGCCGGCCTGTTCGAGACGCTGCTCTCGGAAGAAGACGCGATCATCTCTGATGCCCTCAATCACGCCTCGATCATCGACGGCGTGCGCCTGTCCAAGGCCAAGCGTTTTCGCTACGCCAACAATGACATGGCGGCACTTGAGGAGGAATTGAAGAAAGCCGAAGGCAGCCGATTCAAGCTGATCGCCACCGACGGCGTGTTCTCGATGGACGGCATCATCGCCAATCTCTGGGGCGTCTGCGATCTCGCCGAAAAATATGGGGCGATGGTGATGGTCGACGACAGCCACGCCGTAGGTTTCGTCGGCAAGCATGGCCGCGGCACGCCGGAACATTGCGGCGTCGAGGGCCGTGTCGACATGATCACCGGCACACTCGGCAAGGCGCTGGGTGGTGCGTCGGGCGGCTACACCAGCGGCAAACGCGACGTCGTCGACTGGCTGCGCCAGCGCTCGCGGCCCTATCTGTTTTCCAACACGCTTGCCCCTTCGATTGCCGGTGCCTCGATCAAGGTCCTGGACCTGATAGCCGAGGGTGCGGCCTTGCGTGAAAAGCTCTATGCCAATGCCGAGCGCTTCCGATCCGGCATGGGCAAGCTCGGCTTCACGCTTGGCGGCGCCAATCACCCGATTGTCCCGGTCATGCTGGGCGATGCGACCCTAGCCCAGGAGATGGCGGCAAGGATGCTGAAGCGTGGCATCTATGTGATCGGCTTTTCATTTCCAGTGGTGCCCAAGGGCCAGGCGCGCATCCGCACCCAGATGTCGGCAGCGCATTCGACAGCCGATATAGATCGTGCGATCGCTGCGTTCGGTGAAGTCGGGCGTGAGTTGGGCGTCATTTCATAACGTGGCAGAATCGCCAAAAGCGATTCTGGATCAAGCGATTCCGAGGACAAGACGATGTCGAACATGATGCGCGCGCTGGTGAAGGCCAAGGCCGAACCGGGTATCTGGATGGAAGAAGTGCCGCTCCCCGAGGTCGGCCCCAACGATGTACTGATCAAGGTCAGGAAATCGGCGATCTGCGGCACCGACGTCCATATCTACAACTGGGACCAGTGGGCGCAAAAGACAGTGCCTGTGCCGATGGTCACCGGCCACGAGTTCGTCGGCACGATCGCCGACTTCGGCGCGGGCGTGACCGATTACAAGGTAGGCCAGCGCGTGTCGGGCGAAGGCCATATCGTTTGCGGTCACTGCCGCAACTGCCGTGCCGGGCGCGGGCATCTGTGCCGCAATACGCTTGGCGTCGGCGTCAACCGGCCGGGTTCTTTCGCCGAATATGTCGCGATCCCCCAGCACAATGTCGTGCCGATCCCCGACGATGTGCCCGACGAGATCGCCGCGATCTTCGATCCGCTCGGCAACGCCGTGCACACCGCCCTGTCATTCGACCTCGTAGGCGAGGACGTTTTGGTGACGGGGGCGGGGCCAATCGGCATCATGGGAGCGCTGGTCGCCCAATGTGTTGGCGCCAGAAAGGTCGTCATCACCGATATCAACCCGGTGCGCCTGGCGCTGGCAAAAAAACTCGGCGTCCATCACGTCGTCGACGCCTCCAAGGAAAAACTTCGCGACGTGATGCGTGATGAGGGCATGACCGAAGGCTTCGATGTCGGCCTCGAGATGTCGGGCTCTGCTGTCGCCTTCCGCGACATGATCGACACCATGAACAATGGCGGCAAGATCGCCATTCTTGGCATTGCGCCGACCGGTTTTGAGATCGACTGGAACAAGGTGATCTTCAAGATGCTGCACCTCAAGGGCATCTATGGGCGCGAGATGTTCGAGACCTGGTACAAGATGATCGCGCTTGTGCAGGGGCCGCTCGACATCACCGGGCTGATCACCCACCGCTTCGGCATCGACGACTATCAAGCCGGTTTCGACGCCATGCGTAGCGGCAACTCAGGCAAAGTCGTCATGGATTGGTGATGTAGGGAAAGTTTTTTTACTGTAAGGTGAATTTTTCGAACAAAGCCACGTTGCCAGCCGAAGTTGCTGTTGCTATCGAAACAGGCCCTTCGGCTGGAAACGACGATGCGCCGTCACATACGCACCCTTACCGCCCGGCATGAGCCGAAAGGACAGATGCTCTCGCACGTAAAGTCGGGATCGGGCGCTGTTGTCGGTCTGGCGGCAGTTGGCGGGCTTGCTTCGATGACCGGCCTGCCCATGCTGATCGCCCCCTTGGGTGCAACCGCGGTGCTCTTGTTCGGCCAACCGGCTAGTCCCTTGGCGCAACCAATCAACATTTTCGCCGGCTATTTCATTGCCACGCTAGTTGGCGTTGCCGCCGCGATGGCATTCCCCGGTCTGTGGGAGGTATCGGCTGTGGCGGTTGGCGTTTCGATTGCCCTGATGCTGATGTTCCGTGTCACCCATCCGCCTGCGGGGGCAATCCCGCTTGTTGCAACAGCCACGCCCTATCAGGGAAGTACGCTATTCATCGTGGTGCTGTTGAGCTGTATCAGCCTGCTGCTGCTGGCGCTGGTCCATCACTGGATCCCGCCTCGCGCGCAATATCCGCGCCGCGTCGATTGACGCTTTGATCTTGCCTCGGTTGCTACAGGCGCTCTAGCTTGGGCGCAGGCGTGAAGAGGTACGGGCATGAAACTTGAAGTTCAACTCGCCGCTGTTTGCTCGGGCAGGTGCGCATGAGCGGCCGTCTCGTGCTGCTCGGCACCAAGGGCGGCCCGGCGATCCGGCCCGGCGGACCCTGGCCTACATCGACACTGCTGGAACTTGGCGGTCGCGCCATCGTCGTCGATTGCGGGCTCGGCGTGACGCGCGGTTTGACCGATGCGGGCCTGAGCCTCAAGGCGCTAGACCTGGTCTTTATCACCCATCTCCATTCCGACCATGTGCTGGAACTCGGGCCGCTGATCCATACCGCCTGGACGGCCGGGCTTGCGACGCCGGTCAGGCTGTTCGGCCCTGTCGGCTTGAATCGATACTGGCAGAATTTTGTGCAAGCGCTTGAATTCGACATCGAAACCCGGATCGACGATGAAGGCCGCCCCGACCTGCGCGAGATGGTCGAGGTCGTGGAGTTCGGCGAAGGCGAGGTATTGCGCGACGGCGCGTTGAACGTCACTGCCTTGCGAGTCGACCACCCGCCCGTGACAGAATGTTTTGCCTTCCGCTTCGAGCACGCAGGCGCAAGCGTCGTCTTTTCTGCTGACACCGCCTTCTTCCCGCCGCTGGCCGAGTTCGCGCATGGTGCCGACATCCTGCTTCACGAGGCTATGCTGGAAGAGGGCGTCGAGCGGCTCGTTGCACGCACTGGCAACGGTGCGCGGTTGAAGGAGCATCTGATGGCAAGCCACAGCCTGGCCGGCGAGGCGGGGACCATTGCCACGCGCGCCGGGGTCGGGCGGTTGGTGCTCAACCATCTCATTCCGGCCGACGATCCGGAGATCGGCGAGGCCGATTGGATCGAGGCTGTCAGGAAAACATGGAATGGTCCCTTGACGATCGGCCGCGACGGGCTTGTTGTGGTGATCGAGGACGATACCGTCCGAACTCAGGAGGACCCGCATGAAACTGGCGACGCTGAAGAACGGTTCGCGTGACGGAAAACTGGTCATCGTCTCGCGCGACCTGACGCGATACACCGATGCCTCTTTCCTGGCACTGAGCCTGCAGGCGGCGCTCGACGACTGGCGCCGGATTTCTCCGCACCTCGCGGCCCTGGCCGAATCGCTCGAGGTCGGTTCGGTGCCATCGTCGCGATTCCATGAGCATGATGCGCATTCACCTTTGCCACGCGCTTATCAGCGCCTGGGTGGGGGCGATGCTTTCGCCGGCCCCCGCGATCCGCTCGAACTCGCCGGCAAGACGCGCGATGCCAAGGTCGAGGCGGCTGTATCAGTGATCGTCTCTGATGTTGCCATGGCCGCGACATTGGAGAATGCGAAGGACGCGATCGCCCTTGTCGTGCTCTCCGCCGACACGGTGCTGGATGGCGGCCAAGACGGCACGTCCGTCTTGTCGCCCGTCGCGGTAACGCCAGATGAATTGGGCGACGCCTGGGACGGGGCCGTGCACCTGCCGCTGCTCGCCGGTGGGCGAAGCGTCACTTCCGTCTGGACCAGCTTTCCGAAACTGATCGCGGACGCTTCGGCCACCCGGCCGATCGGTACCGGTGCCATCGTCAGGGGCGCGGTGGAGACGCTCTCAGTTTCGCTCGGCGACACGCTGCGCGTCGAGATGAAGGGCAAGGACGGGCATTCGATCTTCGGCGCCATCGAGCGGCAGGTGGGACGGTTCGAACCGGCCTGAGTAGCGATGGACATGGCCAGCCATTTTCGCCGCATGGCGCGGAACAATCTGTGGTCCAACGACCGCATCTACCGCGCCGTGAAGGCCTTGCAGTCAGGCGAGTTCGAGGCTGCACGCACGAGCTTTTTTCCTTCGCTCAAGGAGACACTGAACCACATCCTGTCTGTCGACATCTATTATCTCGACATGATCGAGGAAGGCGGCGAAGGGCAGAAAGTGTTCGACCGTTTCATCGAGTTTGACGATGCGGAAGCAATCGCCAAGGCCCAAGGCGCGTTCGACCGACGTCTGGTGGCTTGCTGCGACCGATTGACGGAGGCTGACCTCGATAGGCGGGTCCTGTCTGATCGTGGCAAGGCCGGGCAGATACCCGAGCGTATCGGCGACCTGCTCACGCATCTGTTCCTGCACGAGATCCATCATCGCGGGCAGGTGCATGCGATGCTGTCGGGCACGTCAGTTGCGCCACCTCCGCTCGACGAATTCTTCTTGGACTATGATCTGCGTTTTCGAGGTGAAGAGGTCGAGCGGCTCAAGCTTTAAGCGAGCACCACGTCGTAGCGCGCAAACAATGGATCGGCGGTGAGGATCGACAGGTTTTCGATCTGCGCCTGCGCGATCAGCAGCCGGTCGAATGGATCTCCGTGGTGGCGAGGTAGTTCCGCCACCCGTTGGGCGTGCTCAATAGTGATGGCAAGTGGCGTAAACTGCATCCTTGGAAGCAGGAAGCCGAGATCGGTTGGCACATCCAGCTTTCCGATGCTTTGTTTGATTGCGATCTCCCAGACACTCGCAGCACTTGCATAGACGAGGGCTGATGAAGCAAGGACTTCCCTGTGCGCTCGCTTCAATCGCGGATCGTCGTTGATTGACCACAAAATGATATGAGTATCGGCAAGGAACGCCTCGCCGGTCACTTCATATATTCCTTGAAGTCGTCAAGAGGCGCGTCGAAATCATCGGCAATCCAGATCTTGCCCTTGAGTGCTCCGATGCGCGGAAGCATTTCTTGTTCCGGCTCCGGTGGCATGACGCGTGCCACCGCCTTGCCGTGGCGCGTGACAACGATCTCCTCGCCGGCTTCCGCCCGCTTGATGAGCTCGGAGAACTTGGCCTTGGCTTCGGCGACGGAAACATTCATCGGCGTAATCCTCATGACCATAATTTAGGTCATAATTGCTCTTCACGCAAACAAGCGTGATCCCGTCGCCGTTTCTGCTGCTCAGCTCTTGCTCTGCTGGATCGCCATGTAGAGGTTGGTGCAGCGGGTGCCCGAACGGCAATAGGCGAATACCGGGCCGTCCATCTCGTCGAGCGCGTCGGCCATGTCGGCGACATTGTCGCCGGTCATCTGGCCGCTGATGACAGGGATGTAGCGGAAGGCGAGGCCGGCGGCTTCGACCGCTGCCTTGACGCTGTCGGCGGAAGGCTGGCCGGGCTGCTCGTCGTCGGGCCTGTTGCAGATGACGCTCTTGAAGCCGGCGGCCTTGATGGCGGCAACCTCTTCCGGCGTGATCTGGCCGGAAACCGAGTAGTCGTCGGTGATCTGGCGGTATTCCATGTTCGTCCTCGCGAGTTTGTTGGCCACGCTTGCGGCTGGTCGGCGCCAGTCTTGCCACTGTCGGAGCCAAGGGGCAACTGTTGTTGCCCCTTGAGAGCCTGGCAACCGAAGCCAGCCCAAGCCTCAGTGCGTTTCGCCAGAGCCGCCTACGGCAACGAGGTTGAAGGGCTTGCCTTCGAGCGCGATGTCGTCGCCCTGCTTGAAGCTTTCGGCATCGACGATATGCAGCACGCTCTTGAGCGGATCGGAAACCACGATCCGGTTGCCGGCGACAGCGATGCGCGGGCGCGGATCGCTCCAGTGGCCGTCCATGCTGTAGGGCTCTGTCAGCTTGAGCGAGGCATCGATCTTGCCCGCCACCACATCGATCCGATGCAACTGGCCATCCTCGGTGAAAACATAGGCGAATTTCGCCCGCACCGGATCAACGGCGAAATGCACGCGGCGCGTCGGCAGGTCGATGAGCCGGAAGGCGTCTTCGGATTTCGGATCGATCAGAACAACGGCACTGGGACCGTAACTGCCAAGAAAATACTGAAGGCCGCGGCCGCCGACCAGAGTCGTCGATTTTCCCTCGGGAAGACCGGCGTAGGGCAGCAGCTCGATCGCCGGGGTGCTTTCGCTTGACGAGGTGATCAACAGGCCTTTGGCGCAGGCAATGGCAAGCAGATTGCCAGACGAGGCCTCGCCGTGCAGGTCGGGGCAGTCGTGGACATTGCCAACCGAGGTTCCGGTACGGTCGACCACGCGAATACCGATCGGAAGCTCGTCCGGCTTTTGCTGGTTCGGCTCCGTAATCAGGACGTGATCGCCAAGTGCCACGGCCACGCCATGGTGCGGTGCTGCGGTTGCCACCTCGCGAATGGCCGGTTTACCGTCCAGAATATCGGCTTCGCGGGTGACGCGGGCTTTGCCTTCGCCATCGAAGAACAGGGCGACGTCGCCGTCATGGTCGACGAAATGCGACGGCTTTTTGCCCTCGAATGCGACGTCGAGCAATTTCGGTGCTTCAACGTGGATGTCGCCGTGATCGCCATGGTCGCCGAACGAGATGCCGCTCGACAGCACCGAGATCACATCGCCCTTGCCTTGGACGGCAAACACCGTGCGGCCGCTGTCGGAGCGATAGAGGCTGGTCGGTGCTTTTACGTTGAACGTGTCGATCTTTGTGCCAGTTTCCATGTCGATGGCGTGGACGATCGGCGCGGCATGATCGGAGACGAAGAGCCGCCATGCTGTCTTTTCTTCGGCAAAGGCCGGAGCGGCAGCGAGGGCGAGCAGCATGGCAAGTCCGGAGGCTGTGGCGAGCAGATGTTTCATGTTTTCCTCATATAATGTTATTACATAACAGATTGACTTGAAGAAAAAGGCGAGGTTTTGGCCCCGCCTTCATTCAGGCTGGTTGATCGGGCCCTTGTGCTGGGCCGGTAGGCGACCGGCAGAGCCGATTGCCGCAGTTGAGCGCGATCAGCTACCGAGGATCGCGCCCTTGATGATGGCGATGTTGGCTTTCATCATGTCGATGTAGGTCGCGGCCGGACCATCGGCTTTGGAAAGCGCGTCGGAATAGAGCGTGCCGCCGATTTTCACGCCGGTTTCGGCGGAAATCTGCTCGACCAGGCGCGGATTGGTGATGTTTTCGACAAAGATCGCCGAAGCCTTGTCGCCCCGAACCTGCGAGATCAGCGCGGCCACATCGGCAGCCGATGCCTCCGCTTCGGTCGAAATGCCCTCAGGCGCCAGGAACGTGATGCCATAGGCGTTTTCGAAATAGCCGAAGGCATCGTGCGAGGTGATGATGGTGCGCTTTTCCTCGGGGATCGAGGCAACCGCAGCCTTTACTTCGGCTTCTGCTGCGTCGAGCTTGGCAGTGTAGGCGCCGGCATTTGCCTTATAGGCATCGCAGCCGGTAGCATCGGCGGCGCAGAAGGCATCGACGATGTTCTTCACATAGATCTTGGCGTTGGCGATCGCCTGGAAGGCATGCGGGTCGAGGTCGCCATGGTGATGGTGATCGCCGCCTGCCTCGGCGGCGTGCTCATGTTCTTCCTTCATTTTGATCGGCTCGACGCCCTTGGTCAGCTCGACCACCGAAGCCTTGGTGGCGCTCGCTTCGACAAGGCGCTGCAGGAAGCCTTCGAACTGCAGACCGTTGACAAGAACGACGTCGGCCTTTGACATCTTCACCGCATCGGCAGGCGAAGGCTCGTAGACATGGGCGTCGCCGTCGGGGCCGACCAGAGTGGTCAACTCGATGCGGTCGCCGCCGACATTTTGGGCAAAGTCGCCAATGATCGAGAAGCTGGCAACGACCTTCAGTGGTTCGGCAGAGGCCGAAGTCGCGGTGAAAGGAGTTAATGTTATAACGCTCATAAGCGAGGCGAAGCCAATTGTCCTGAGCATAGGTCTCTCCATGTTGAAGCGGATCAGGCGGTGCGGTGGCGGTGGCGGCGAAGCTTGGTGTTGAAGACGCCGCGCGTGCCGAAAAGAATGGAAGTGAGATAGATCGCACCAGCCGATAAGATGATCGCCGGGCCCGAGGGCAGCGAGGCGTGATAGGAAATGAGCAACCCGCTGACGCAGGATATGGCGCCGAAGCCGAAGGCAAGCGCGCACATCGGCTCGACGCGCGACGTCCAGAAGCGCGCGGCGGCAGCCGGCAGCATCATCAGGCCGACCGACAGCAGCGTGCCGAGCGCCTGGAAGCCGCCGACGAGGTTGAGCACGACAAGGCCGAGGAAGATGAAATGCACCGGCGTGCCGAGTCGGCTGACCGAGCGCAGGAACAGCGGGTCGAGGCATTCAGCGACCAGCGCTCGCCAGAAAATGGCAAGCGTAAGCAACGTGATGCCCGAGATCAGCGCGATCAGCGTCAACGCGTCGTTGTTGAGTGCCAGCACGGTGCCGAACAGCACATGCATCAGGTCGACGCTCGAGCCGCGCAGCGACACGATCAAAACGCCGAGCGCCAGGGAAATCAGATAGAACGCCGCCATCGAGGCATCCTCGCGCTGCACGGTGAAGCGCGACACGGCACCTGCGCCAAGCGCCACTATGACGCCGGCAATCAGCCCGCCGATGGTCATCGGAACGATCTGCAGTCCATAAAGCAGGAAGCCAGCGGCAGCGCCGGGCAGGATGGCATGCGCCATGGCGTCGCCGGTCAGGCTCATGCGCCTCAGCATCAGGAACACGCCGACCGGGCATGAACCCAGCGCCAGCAGCAGTGAACCGGCAAGCGCGCGCTGCATGAAGCCGAATTCGACAAACGGGGCGATCAGGAAATCATACATGGCGAGGTTCACGCTGCCCGGGGGCCGGATTCATGGTCGGGACGATCATGGACCTCGCCGTGATCGTGATGGTGATGCTCGTCGTGAGTATGGGAATGCGCATGGACATGGGCATGACCGCCATCCGGCTCGCACCAGGGCGCATCGTCGTGCCAGGCCTCGTCGAAACGCCTGGCCTTGAGCAGGTTTTCCGGGCGCAACGCTTCGAGTGTTTCGCCCCAGGCCACCGGCTGACGGGCCAGCAGCAAGGTGTTGGGAAAATGGGCGCGCACCAGATCGAGGTCGTGGGCGACCACCATCACGGTGCGGTTTTCGCCGTGCCAGCGCTTGATGAGCTTGATCAGGTCGCCGACCGTCTTGGCGTCGACCGCGTTGAACGGCTCGTCGAGCAGGATCAGGTCCGCGTCCTGCACCAGAACGCGGGCAAACAGCGCCCTCTGGAGCTGGCCGCCGGAGAGCGTGTCGAGCGCACGTTTTTCAAAACCTTCGAGGCCGACTGCCATCAGCGCCTCGGACACGGCTACGCGATCTTCGCGGCTGTAGCGGCCAAGCAGGCCGCGCTTGGGCCAAAGGCCCAGCGAGACGAGGTCGACGACCCGCGCGGGAAAGCTGCGGTCAAGCTCCGACTGCTGCGGCAGGTAGGCGACGCGCTTGCCTGCCGCGACCGTGCAGGCGCCGGCCATCGGCTTCAACACGCCGACGATCCCCTTCATCAAGGTAGACTTGCCCGAGCCATTGGCACCCACGACAGCGGTCAGCGAGCCACTCTTGATCGAGCCATTGAGGTGATGCACCGCCGGATGGCTGCTGTAGCCCAGCGTCAGGTCCTTGAATGTCAGGCAGGCGTCGGTCATCGGCTCATGGCTCAGCTGCGGCGAAGTCGTCATTGGATATGTGATGTTATTACATTAGTCAACGAGCGCGACCTGACAATCCGGTGGATTTATCTAGCAAACCCGGTGGGTAGTGCGTCTGGCCTACGGAAATCCATCGCTGCGGCCTTGCGCCGGGGGGCAGGCAAAATCTAAGAAGGCGCCACCCCTAACGGAAGGAGACCACCATGAGCATTCGTCGTATCGATGTCGGCCCGCGCATGAGCCAGATCGTGATCCACAACAACACGGTTTACCTGGCTGGCCAGGTTGGCGCACCGGGCGAGAGCGTTGCCGCGCAGACCAAGGCCATCCTGGCCGAGATCGACTCCTTGCTGGCCAAGGCAGGCACGGACAAGACCAAGATCATCCAGGCGATCATCTGGCTGTCCGACATGTCGACCTTCGCCGAAATGAACTCGGTGTGGGACGGTTGGGTGCCGCAGGGCAACACGCCGGCGCGCGCGACCGGCGAAGCCAAGCTCGCTGGCCCGGAATACAAGGTCGAGATCATCATCACGGCCGCTGCGTAAGCAGAACGACGGAATGGTCCGCTTCAGCTGTCTGACGGCGTGAAGCGGGCCACCACCGCATGGGCATTCGCCGGATAGGTGAAGCGCACATGGGTAACGGGGCGTTCGGCGCTCCAGGTTCGCCTTTCGATGACAAGGCAAGGTGCGCCGGCTGCCAGATTCAGATCGGCGGCGGTCTCGGCATCGGCGGCAGCGGCCCGGATGACGTGCTCGGCCGCACTCCATGGCACCTGGCCGATCAGCCACGGCCCAGGCGCTGTTTCGATGAATCCCTCGTCCGCCGCTTCCGGCACGGCGGCAAGATTGATCAGTCGGTCCTCGGTGCAAAACGGTCGCACCCCGGCATAATGGCGGCATTTCAACGCCAGAAGCTGTCCAGATACGCCTGATCCCAGCCTTTCGCGGTCGCCTGTACCGGCCCGCCGCTTCGACTGCGAGATTAGTTCATAGCGATAGGGCAGTCCGAGCGCTTCGACCTCGATGCGGATGTCGTGGATTTCGAGCACTGCGGCTTGCGACTGTGGTCGGCGCACGAAGCTGCCCGAGCGACGCCTGCGCTCGATCAGCCCGGCTTTGGCGAGCTGCGACAGCGCCTTGTTCACCGTCATGCGCGAACAGCCATATTCTTCGGTCAATTCGTGCTCGAAGGGAATGCGGTAGCCAGGCTCCCATTCGCCCGAAACGATGCGGTCGCGGATATCGTTGAGGATGCGCTGGTAGAGCGATGTCGACGCATCGCTGCCTACCGGCTCTTCAACAATCTCCGCCATCGAATCAGGCACCAGAATTTTCCTCCGTCTATGCCGCCGTCAGTTCCATCATCACGTTGCGGAACCTCGCGGCAATAGCGTCGCGGCGGAAATGTGCGCCACCCGATACGAGCTTGCGGCCATGCGCCCACACACAGTCGACTTTGCCGCCACGGGCAAAGATCCAGGCGTCCAGTATGGCGTCCCCTGATTTACCGGCGAGCGTCGGGTGGTTTGGGTCGAGCGAGACGAAGTCCGCCGCCGAGCCTGCCGCGAGCCCTGCCGGGCCAGCTCCAAGCGCCTGAGCGCCGCCGCCAAGTGCGGCATCGAACAGCGCGCGGCCGGTCGACTGGCCAGAAGTGGCAAGCACGTTGCGGGCGCGGTGAGCGAGGCGCTGCGAATATTCGAGCATGCGCAACTCGTCAGCGACGCCGATTTCGACATTCGAGTCCGAGCCGACGCCGAATTTACCGCCATGTTCTACAAACAGCGGTGCTGAAAAGACACCGTCGCCGAGGTTGGCTTCGGTGATCGGGCACAGGCCGGCGACCGCCCCCGTGCGGGCAAGGGCGATGGTTTCGGCTTCCGTCATGTGGGTGGCGTGGATCAGGCACCAGCGTTTGTCGACGTCGGCATGGCCAAGCAGCCAGTCGACGGGTCGTGCCCCGGACCAGGCAAGGCAGTCCTCGACCTCCTTGACCTGCTCGGCGATGTGGATGTGGATCGGGCCGCCAGTCATGGCGGTGACAGCGGCCAGTTCATCTGGCGTTGCCGCGCGCAAGCTGTGCGGTGCGAGACCGAGCACGGCGCCGTCTATGCCGTTGAGTACTTCGCCGCACTTCTCAAAAAGCCTGGCGAAGCGATTCGTATCGTTGATGAAACGCCGCTGGCCTTCATTGGCGGGCGCGCCGCCGAAACCAGAATGCGCATAGAACACAGGCAGAAGCGTCAGCCCGATACCGGTCTCGACCGAGGCAGCTGCAATGCGTTCGACCATCTCGGCGATGTTGGCATAGGGGCTGCCGTCGCGGTCGTGGTGGAGATAGTGGAATTCGCCGACGCGTGAAAAACCGGCCTCCAGCATCTCGACATAGAGCTGGGAGGCGACCGCTTCGACTTGCTCGGGCGTCATGTTCAGCGCAAAGCGGTACATCACGTCGCGCCACGACCAGAAACTGTCTGACGAAGGTCCTCTGATTTCGGCGAGGCCTGCCATGCCGCGCTGGAAGGCGTGGCTGTGCAGATTGGGCATTCCGGGCAGGACAATGGCGTGGCGCTCGTCGCCGGCTTCCGCCTTGGCTGCGGTTTCCACCTTGTCGATGCGGCCGCCAGCAAGCGTCAGCCTGACGTTATGCTGCCAGCCATCGGCCAGAAGCGCTTGCTCCGCGAAGATTGTCGCCACCATAATCTCCCCACCTCTTTTGCGCGCCACACGATAGCACTTGCATCGCGTTTTGATATGTATATACATAACAGCAGGTGGAGGAAACGAAAAAGATCATGGCTGGAGAGCAATCAGCAGCACGGGTCTGGCGCAATGCACGGCTGGCCACGCTTGCCGAAGGATTGGCTGGTCTTGGCGTTGTCGAGCATGGCGCGGTCGCCGCGCGCGACGGCCGCATCGTTTTTGTTGGCCCCGAAGCCGATCTGCCTTCGGGCTTTAACAACGGTGTCGAGATCATAGATTGCCAGGGCCGTTGGATCACGCCAGGCCTGATCGACTGCCACACCCATCTGGTTCATGCCGGCAACCGCGCCAACGAGTTCGAGATGCGCCTTGCGGGCGCCACCTATGAAGAGGTGGCGCGGGCAGGGGGCGGCATCGTCTCGTCGGTCAAGGCGCTGCGCGCCGCAAGCGAGTCCGAGCTCGTGGCGCAGACCTTGCCGCGGCTCGATGCGCTGATCGCCGAAGGCGTGACCACTGTCGAGGTCAAGTCGGGCTATGGGCTCGACCTGGAGAACGAAGCCAAGTCGCTGCGTGCCGCCAGGCAACTTGCTGAGCTGCGGCCGGTGACGGTGCGCACGACTTTTCTGGGCGCACATGCTTTGCCGCCGGAAGCCAATGGCGACAAGGATGCCTATATCGGCCTCGTTTGCGGGCCGATGCTCGACAAGATCGCGGCTGAAGGCCTCGCCGATGCCGTAGACGGGTTCTGCGAAGGTATTGCCTTCTCGCCTGCGGAGATGTCGCGCGTCTTCGATGCCGCCAAGGCCAAGGGCCTGCCCGTCAAGCTCCACGCCGACCAGTTGTCCAATCTTGGCGGCGCAGCGCTTGCCGCGAGCTATGGCGCGTTGTCGGCCGATCATCTCGAATATACCGACGAGGCGGGTGCCGCCGCCATGGCCAAGGCCGGTACGGTTGCTGTCATCCTGCCTGGCGCCTTTTATTTCATCCGCGAGACCAAAAAACCGCCGGTGGCGCTGTTCCGAGAGCACGGCGTGAAAATGGCGGTCGCCACCGACAACAACCCCGGCACATCGCCACTGACTTCGCTGCTTTTGACCATGAACATGGCAGCGACGCTGTTTGCTATGACGGTCGAGGAGTGCATCGCCGGTGTCACCCGCGAGGCCGCGCGTGCGCTCGGCTTGCTGCCCGAAACCGGCACGCTTGTAACAGGAAAATGGGCCGACCTTGCCATCTGGGACATCGAAAGCCCGGCCGAACTTGTCTATCGCATGGGGTTCAACCCGCTCCATGCCCGTATCTGGAGAGGGAAATGACAACGCTTGTGTTGAACCCGGGCAATGCCACGCTTGCCGACTGGCGCGCAATCTATCGCGGCGCGGTTCCCGAACTCGACGCGGCCTGCCGGCCGAAGATCAAGGCCAGCGCTGAGACCGTGGCGCGGATCGTTGCCAAGGGCGAGCCGGTCTACGGCATCAATACCGGCTTTGGTAAGCTCGCCAGCGTGCGTATCCCGACGGGCGATCTCGAAACGCTGCAACGTAACATCGTGCTGAGCCACGCCGCGGGCGTCGGCGAGCCGATGCCGGTGGCTGTGGCGCGGCTGATGATGGCGCTCAAACTCGCGAGCCTGGCGCAGGGTGCCTCGGGCGTGCGGCCCGAGACGATCGACCTTCTGCAGGCGATGCTCGCCAGGGACGTCATCCCGATGGTCCCGGCGCAAGGCTCTGTGGGCGCATCGGGCGATCTGGCCCCGTTGTCGCACATGACGGCAACGATGATCGGCGTTGGCGATTGCCATACCCCGCATGGCATCGTGCCAGCCAAGGTGGCCTTCGTCACGCATGGGCTCAAGCCGATCACGCTGGGCGCCAAGGAAGGCCTGGCGCTGCTCAACGGCACACAGTTCTCGACCGCTTATGCGCTGGCTGCCCTGTTCGAGGCGGAAGTGCTCTATCAGTCGGCACTCGTCACCGGTGCGCTGTCGACTGATGCGGCCAAGGGCTCGGACGCGCCTTTCGATCCGCGCATCCACGTGTTGAGGAAGCATCGCGGCCAGATCGAAACCGCGGACGCTTTGCGCAATTTGATGGCCGGCAGCGCCATTCGCGAGAGCCACCGTGTCGGCGACGAGCGCGTGCAGGATCCGTATTGCCTGCGCTGCCAGCCCCAGGTGATGGGGGCAGCGCTTACCTTGCTGCGCCAGGCCGCCGATACGCTCGGTACCGAAGCGAACGGTGTCACCGACAACCCGCTTATCTTCACTGAGGACGATACAGCACTTTCGGGCGGCAATTTTCACGCTGAGCCAGTGGCCTTCGCCGCTGACATGATCGCTTTGGCCGTTTGCGAGATCGGTTCGTTGTCCGAGCGCCGCATCGCCATGCTTGTCGACCCGGCACTGTCCGGCATGCCGGCGTTCCTGACGCCAAAGCCGGGGCTGAATTCCGGCTTCATGATCCCACAGGTGACCGCTGCGGCACTGGTCTCGGAAAACAAGCAGAAGGCTTATCCGGCATCAGTCGATTCGATCCCGACCTCGGCCAACCAGGAGGATCACGTCTCCATGGCCGCCCACGGCGCGCGCCGCCTGCTGTCGATGATCGAAAATGCCTGTGGCGTGGTTGGCATCGAATTGCTTGCGGCAGCACAGGGCTGCGATTTCCACGCTCCGATGGCGTCGAGCGACGCATTGGAAGCGGTGCGCAAGGTCGTCCGCGCGCAGGTTCCGCATCTCGACGACGACCGCCATTTCCATCCTGATATGGAAAAGGCGATTGCCCTGGTGCGCAGCGGCGCGATCGTCAAGGCGATTGCCGGTGTTGGCTTGCCGCAGATATCGGGAGCCCAGGCATGAGCGACACGCCCTGGCTTACGACTATCCGTGGCAATTCACCTTTGCTGGTGAGCTTGCCGCACACCGGGACCGATCTTGTCGGCCTCGACGACCGTTTCGTGTCGCCTTGGCTGGCACGGCGCGACACCGACTGGTGGATCGATCAGCTCTATGCTTTCGCAGAAGATCTCGGCGCAACCATTGTGCGCACCACGGTTTCGCGCTCGATCATCGACGTCAACCGTGACCCTTCAGGTGTTTCGCTCTATCCTGGCCAGACGACGACCGAGCTTTGCCCGACCGTCACCTTCGATGGCGACCCGCTCTATAAAGCAGGGCAGGAGCCGGATGCGGATGAGATTTCCAGGCGGCGTGCCGCCTATTTCGATCCTTATCACGCCACGCTTGAAAGCGAGATCGCGCGCCTCAGGACCTTGCATCCGAAGATCGTGATCTACGATTGCCATTCGATCCGCTCGGTGCTGCCGCGCCTGTTTGAAGGCCGGCTGCCGGTCTTCAATCTCGGCACCAATGACGGCAAGAGCACCGATCCGGTGTTGCAAGAGAAAGTCGCTGCGATCATCGCGGCGACCGGACGCCCGTGGGTGGTCAATGGTCGCTTCAAGGGCGGCTGGATCACCCGTCATCACGCCAATCCCGCCAACGGCATCCATGGGTTGCAGATGGAGATCGCCAATCGCGGTTACCTGCTCGAGCCCGAAGGCAAGGGCGAGCCGTCGAACTGGCCGGTGCGCTACGACGCCGATTTCGCCGCCCCTATCAGGGCGACGCTGACGGACATCCTCAAAACTGCGCTCGCTTGGGCGGGCAGCTGACACCCACTCCAAGGGAGGTTTTTGCATGACCCAACATACCCGCATCGACAATGCCCGCGTCATCCGCGCCGCCACCGGCACCGAGCTGACGGCCAAGAGCTGGCTCACCGAAGCACCGCTGCGCATGCTGATGAACAATCTCGACCCGATGGTCGCCGAAAAGCCGGGCGAGCTTGTCGTTTATGGCGGCATCGGCCGGGCTGCGCGCGATTGGGAGAGCTTTGACCGTATCGTCGGCGCCCTGCGCAAGTTGGAAAGCGACGAGACGTTGCTCGTCCAGTCGGGCAAGCCGGTGGGTGTGTTCCGCACCCACAAGGATGCGCCGCGCGTCTTGCTCGCCAATTCCAACCTGGTGCCGCATTGGGCCAATTGGGACCATTTCAACGAACTCGATAAGAAGGGTCTGATGATGTACGGCCAGATGACGGCCGGCTCCTGGATCTACATCGGCAGCCAGGGCATCGTTCAGGGCACCTACGAAACCTTCGTCGAGATGGGCCGCCAGCATTATGGCGGTGACCTTTCCGGCCGCTGGATCCTGACCGCCGGCTTGGGCGGCATGGGTGGCGCGCAGCCGCTCGCCGCCACCATGGCCGGTGCGTCCTGCCTCGCCGTCGAGTGCCAGGCAAGCCGCATCGAGATGCGGCTGAAGACCGGCTACGTCGACGTGCAGGCCGAGGACCTCGATGAAGCGCTCGCAATCATCGCCAAGGCCGGCAAGGACAAAAAAGCGATTTCGGTTGCGCTGCTCGGCAATGCCGCCGATGTCTTCCCCGAATTGGTCAAGCGCGGTGTTCGCCCGGACGCTGTCACCGACCAGACCTCGGCGCATGATCCGGTCAACGGCTACCTGCCTCAGGGCTGGACCGTGGCGCAGTGGGAGGAAAAGCGCGAGCGTGACCCTAAGGCTGTCGAAAAGGCGGCTCGTGCCTCCATGGCGGTCCAGGTCCGCGCCATGCTCGACTTCCACAAGATGGGCGTGCCAACCGTCGATTACGGCAACAACATTCGCCAGATGGCGCTGGAAGAGGGCGTTGAAAACGCCTTCGATTTCCCCGGCTTCGTGCCAGCCTATATTAGGCCGCTGTTTTGCCGCGGTGTGGGCCCGTTCCGCTGGGCAGCACTGTCGGGCGATCCGGAGGACATCTACAAGACCGACGCCAAGGTGAAGGAGCTGACACCCGGCAACAAGCACCTGCACAACTGGCTCGACATGGCGGCCAAGCGCATCCATTTCCAGGGCCTGCCGGCGCGCATCTGCTGGGTCGGTCTCGGCGATCGTCACCGGCTCGGTCTTGCCTTCAACGAGATGGTCGCCAATGGCGAGCTGAAAGCGCCCGTCGTCATCGGCCGTGACCACCTCGACTCGGGCTCGGTCGCTTCACCCAATCGCGAGACCGAAGCGATGAAGGACGGCTCTGATGCGGTATCCGACTGGCCGTTGCTGAATGCGCTGCTCAACACCGCATCGGGCGCCACATGGGTGTCGCTGCACCATGGCGGCGGCGTCGGCATGGGCTTCTCGCAGCATTCGGGCATGGTCATCGTTGCGGACGGTACGGATGATGCGGCGCGGCGTCTCGAACGTGTGCTGTGGAACGACCCTGCAACCGGCGTGATGCGTCATGCAGACGCCGGCTACGACATCGCCGTCGACTGCGCCAAGCAGCACGGCCTCGATCTGCCGGGTATTCTGGGCTGAACCATGCGCATCATTCGTCATGCCGACCGCCGCCCGATGCCGTGGAAGAACGGCGGTGGCGTGACGACCGAAATCATGGCCTGGCCACCCAAGGCCGGGCTCGACAGTTTCGATTGGCG
Source organism: Aminobacter sp. 01T433 (assembly GCF_056398585.1). Taxonomy (NCBI): domain Bacteria; kingdom Pseudomonadati; phylum Pseudomonadota; class Alphaproteobacteria; order Hyphomicrobiales; family Phyllobacteriaceae; genus Aminobacter; species Aminobacter sp. 01T433. Next base: position 183,081 of record NZ_JBFTPR010000003.1, on the reverse strand, counting down.
CATCTCGATGGCGCAGGTGGCGTCCGGCGGGCCATTCTCCGTTTTTGCCGGCATTGACCGAACACTGACGGTTCTTGCTGGCTCTATGCGCCTAGCCGCAACTGATGCGTCGTCGGTCGAACTCACGCCGCAGTCGCGGCCTTATGCGTTTCCCGGCGATGTGAGCACCGGCGCCACCTTGATCGATGGCCCCGTCCTCGATTTCAACGTCATGACCCGACGTGGCCGCTTCAGCCATGTGGTCGCGCGGCTGGAGTTTTCCGAGCCGACCGAAATCGCTTTAGGCGAGGGCGCAAATCTGGTCTTCCTGGCTTCGGGCTCGGCGCGCATCGGCCACGAGACGCTTTCAGCTTTGGACACGCTGCATCTCTACGACGGGCCGTCGATCCTGAGCATCGAACCGAGCGAGCCCGTGACGCTTCTGCACGTCGTCATTCGCAACCATTGACCGAGCAATCTCCAAAATCGTCGTGACATCCTGATGGAACTGGCCAACTATCCCCGTGGGGACGGGTAGGTCAGGCCGCCGATGGTTGTCGTGCGGCGTAATGGAGAATGTGCCATGGACACCTACAAGGTCGGCTATTTGGTCGGCAGCCTTGCTGTCGGCTCGATCAACCGTAAGCTCGCCAAGGCTCTGGTCAGGCTCGCGCCGAAACATCTCCACATGGAGGAGATCCCGTTTCGGGACCTGCCGCTCTACAGCTATGATTATGACGCTGATTTTCCGCCGCCCGCCCGCGCCTTCAAGAAGGCGCTGGCCAGCGTCGATGCTGTTTTGTTCGTTACACCCGAATATAACCGCTCCATCCCCGGCGGCCTGAAGAATGCCATCGATTGGGCGAGCAGGCCCTATGGCAGCAATTCTTTCACCCGCAAACCATCGGCCGTCATCGGGGCGTCGCCGGGTGCGATCGGCACAGCGGTGGCCCAGCAAAGCCTGCGCAGCGTGCTCAGTTTCTGCAATTCGCCGCAGATGAACGCGCCCGAAGCCTACATCCAGTTCAAGCCCGGCCTGATCACCGACGATGGCGAGGTGACCAATGACGAAACCGCTGAGTTCCTGAAGGAATACATGGTCAAATTCCATCAGTTTGTCGTCAGGGTCTACACTGTGTTGCCGCGAGGCGGGTGACTGGCGCAGCGAGCCTTTCATGGCGGAGACACGCGCCGTCGAAAGGATACTGGGAAGACGTCAGGATGCAGATTCGGCTTCGCACAAGCCAACACGAAGCCCTTTGACGGACGCTGCCTGAAACATGGCCAAATTTCAGCAATCAAAACACGAAAAAGCCCGAATCCTTGCGTTCCGATCTTTGCCCGGCACTGCTATGAGACGCGTGGCGGCGTGGGCGCCGACGCTGCCATATTTTCCACTTAATGGCGGTGCGAGAGCGATCTATCGACCTGTTGTGTTGCGATGCAACCAATTCTTGTTTGAAACGGTTTATGCGACAGGTCCGCGACGTCGACAGGCGCCGCGGACTTTCTGTCAAACGGAAATGCTGTAGATGAATATTCAGACTGACCTGCGCCGGATCAAAGATGTAGTGCCCAGCTTCCCGGCTGTCGCGGAACAGCCGATCAGGGCCACAGTGCTGCATGAGGACCGCCTCAGGGCGACGGGTGAAAGCCTGGCGCGCAAGGAGCTCCGCTCGTATTTTGGTCTCGAAGCATTCGACTTCCACGCCCGCATCCGCGAGAGCGCCAAAAAGATCCTGCAGGTCTATCGCGACACCAATGCCGCGCAGGGCAGGGGCGAACCGATCACGCCCGCCGCGCAATGGCTGCTCGACAACAACTATCTGGTCGAAGAGACCATTTATCAGGTCAAGCGCGACCTGCCGCGCAAATTCTATCGCGAATTGCCGACGATCGAACTCACCGAGGGACAGCGGGTGCCACGCGCGCTCGCCATCGCCTGGGTCTATGTCGCCCATTCCGACAGCACCGTGTCGGCGCAGATGTTCAAGGCTGTAGTCGAGGGCTACCAGTCCGTCGAACCGCTGCATATCGGCGAGCTTTGGGCGCTTCCGTCACTTCTGCGTTTCGTTTTGGTCGAAAACCTGCGGCGCATCGCCGTGCGGGTCAACCGCGCGCGCGAGATGCGCGCCATCGCCAACGACGTCGCCGACCGCTTGCAGAGCGTGCAGGAACAGGACGACGGTCTTGCGTTGCTGAAGGCCTATGCCGTCCATGCCCGCGACACGACCTTTGCCACGCAGTTGCTCTATCGCTTGCGTGACGGCTCGCAAAACGCCGGCAAGGCATTGATCTGGCTCGAAGACGAGCTTGAGAAGTCGGGCAGCGACGCCGAAGAAATCATCATCGGCGAACACCACACGCTGTCGAGCGGCAACGTTACCACCGGCAATATTATTCGTGGCCTTCGTCTCATCGACGACCAGGATTGGACCGTCTGGTTCGAAGATGTCAGCCGTGTCGACATGCTCTTGCGCGAACGCACCAATTTTGCCGCGCTCGATTTTGCTTCGCGCGACCAGTATCGCACTGCGATCGAAGAACTGGCCCGTCACTCCAACCTGTCCGAATTTCAGGTTGCCGAGCGTGCGACCGATTTCGCCCACACCGAAAGGCCTGCCCCGGCCGAGCATCGCGACGGCTTGCAAAAAGAGTGCTCCGATGTCGGCTTCTTCCTTGTCGGCCCGCGCCGGCAGGAGCTGGAGGAGGCGATCGGCTATCGCCCGACCATCGGGCGTCTGATCAATCGTGCGTTTCGCAAGACCAACTGGGTGGGCATAGCTCTCCCGGTCTTTGCCCTGACGGTGCTGCTGCTTTTCCTGGCGGGTAATGCGCTTGCCGCTCTCGGTTTGCCGAGCATGACGACAGCAGCGATCGTGCTGATGTTGACGCTGTTTGCAGTGCCGGCGAGCGAAGGCGCGCTCGCCTTCTTCAACACCATCGTGCTCAAGTTCCTCGAGCCGACCCGCCTTATCGGCTACGAATTCAAGGACGGCGTGCCTGCGGAAGCCCGCACGCTTGTCGTGGTGCCATCGCTGATCGGCTCGCGCGACGATGTAGAAGAGAATATCCGCAACATCGAGGTGCATTATCTCGCCAACATGTCGGGCGAAATTCACTTTGCGGTACTGTCGGACTGGCCCGACAGCCAGGCGGAGATTTCGGTCAGCGACCGTGAGATTTATGACTACGCGCGCCGCGAAATCGCCAAGCTGAATCAGCGCTATCCAAGCGAAGGCGCAGCGCGCTTCTACCTGCTGCACCGCCGCCGGCTCTACAACCCGGCGCAGGGCTGCTGGATGGGCTGGGAACGCAAGCGTGGCAAGCTGCACGAGCTGAATCTGCTGCTGCGCGGCGACGGCGACACCACCTTCATGCCGACCGACACGCCGCTGCCCGATAACGTCGTTCACGTCATGACGCTCGACGCCGATACGCGCATGACGCGCGGCGTGGTGACCAAGCTGGTCGGCAAGATGTGCCATCCGCTCAATCGCCCTGAGTTCGACGTCGAAAAGCGCCTGGTGACGGCTGGCTATGCGATCTTGCAGCCGCGCGTGACGCCGTCGCTGACGACTGGCGACGAAGCCTCGTTCTTCCAGCGCGTGTTTTCGGCCCACCGTGGCCTCGATCCCTATGTATTTGCCGTTTCCGACCTCTATCAGGACGTCTTCGGCGAAGGCACCTTCACCGGCAAGGGCCTGTACCATGTCGATGCGATGGAAGCGGCCCTCAAGGGACGCATCGCCGAAAACACCGTGCTTTCCCACGATCTGCTCGAAGGCGCGCTCGCCCGCTCGGCGCTGGTGACCGATGTCGAGGTGGTCGAGGATTATCCGACCCGCTATTCGGTCGACGCTTCGCGCCAGCATCGCTGGGCGCGCGGCGACTGGCAGCTGCTCGGCTTCATCTTTGATCCGAAGTCGGGTGTGCCGGCACTGTCGCGCTGGAAGATGGTCGACAATCTCCGTCGCTCGCTGACCCCGATCTTCTGGGTCATGGCTGCGATTGCCGGATGGACTTTGTTGCCGTTCACCCAGGCCGCGCAGTGGCAGGCGCTGTTGATCCTCACCCTGTTCATGGCGCCGACCTTCGATATCATCGACGCCATCCTGCCCAAGAACCGGGATGCCACGCCGCGTGGCCATTTCAGCGCGCTCGCCCGCGACCTGGCATTCGGCACGGCGATGGTGGCGCTGAAGATCGTGTTGATGGCGCATCTCGCCTGGATGATGGGCGACGCCATTATCCGCACGCTCTACCGCTTGTTCGTCAGCCGCAAGAACCTTCTGGAGTGGCGCACCGCCTCGCAGGCCCACAAGTCGGGCGACAACGATCTCGCCGCCTATTACCGCATGATGTATGGCGCGGTGATCATCGCCCTTATCGGCCTGGTATTGCCGGTGATGACGGATTCGACCGGAGCTTTCGTCGCGTTCGCCTTTGCCATCTTCTGGGCCGGCTCGCCGGCGTTCGCCTGCCTGATCAGCCGCTCGGCCGAGACCGAAGACCGGCTGCATGTCGCACCATGGGATGTGCACATGCTACGCACGGTGGCGCGCCGCACCTGGCACTATTTCGAAACTTTCGTGACGCCTGAGCAGAACCATCTGCCGCCGGACAATTTCCAGGAAAACCCCACAGGCGTCATCGCCACCCGCACCTCGCCAACCAATATCGGCGTCTATCTCCTGTCGGTTGTTTCGGCCCGCGATTTCGGCTGGATCAGCCTTGCCGACGCTGTTGCCCGCATCGATGCCACGGTTTCGACCATCGAGAAAATGGAGCGTTACCGGGGCCACCTCTACAATTGGTATGACACCACGAGCCTGAGGCCGCTTTACCCGCTCTATGTTTCGAGCGTCGACAGCGGCAATCTCGCCGGCCATCTTGTGGCGGTCGCTGCCGCCTGTGCGGAATGGGCGGAGGCACCGTCGGTCCATCTGCAGGGCGACTTCGACGGCATTCTCGACATTGTTTCGATCATCGAGGAGAGCGTCGCCGAACTGCCTGACGATCGCAGGCAGCTGAGGCCGTTGCGCCAGAGGCTCATTGACCGCATCGACGGCATGCGCCGGGCGGTGGAAACCATCAAGTCGCAGCCTGAAATGGCGTCGATCCGCACCATCAATCTGGCGGTGCTGTCAGGTGAAATCCGCAAGCTCGCGGGCGCCATCCACGCCGAGGCCACCTCGACAAAGAGCGAAGCCTTGGCCGATTGGGCAAGGACGCTCGAAGTCACCTGTGAGGCGCATGTGCACGACGCCCACAGCGACGACCAGACCGTTACCGCCTTGCGGACCAAGCTGGTGGAGTTGCGCGAGCGAACCCGCAAGTTCGCCTTCGAGATGAATTTCTCGTTCCTGATGCGCAACGAGCGCAAGCTCCTGTCCATCGGCTACCGCGTCGAGGAGCACCAGCTCGATGAAAGCTGCTATGACTTGCTTGCCTCCGAGGCGCGGCTGACCAGCCTGTTTGGCATCGCCAAGGGTGACATCCCGACCGAGCATTGGTTCAGGCTTGGCCGGCCGATCGTCGAGATCGGCTTCCAGGGCGCGCTTATGTCGTGGTCGGGCTCGATGTTCGAGTATCTGATGCCGCCGCTGGTGATGAAGGAACCGCAAGGCGGCATCCTCAACCAGACCAACAAGCTGATCATCCGCCGGCAGATCCAGTACGGTCGCTCGAAGGGCGTGCCGTGGGGCATTTCCGAAGCCGCCTACAATGGCCGCGACCGTGAGCTGACGTATCAGTACACCAACTTCGGCGTGCCGGGGCTTGGCCTCAAGCGTGGCCTTGGCCAGAACACGGTCATCGCGCCCTATGCGACGGTGCTGGCAGCCCAGTTCATGCCGAGCGAGGCGACCGCCAACCTCAGGCGGTTGCGCAAGCTCGGCGCGCTAGGCCGCTACGGCTACTACGATGCCGTCGACTACACGCCGCAGCGCGTGCCGGAAGGCACCGACCATGCGGTCGTCTACAATTACATGGCTCACCATCAGGGCATGTCGATCGTATCGATCGCCAACGCCATCTTCGAAGGGCGCATGCGCGACCGCTTCCACAGCGATCCCGTGATCGAGGCAGCCGAACTTCTGTTGCAGGAAAAGGCACCGCGCGACATTCCCGTCGCCACCGTCCGCACCGAAGTGGCCGAGCACACCAAGGACGAGACGGCCGATCACAGCGCCGACACGCGCATTGTGCTCAATCCGATGCGCGCGCTGCGCTCGACCAATCTGATGTCGAACGGCCGCTATTCGGTGATGGTGACCGCCACCGGCTCCGGCTACAGCCGCTGGAACGACATGGCGATCACGCGCTGGCAACCTGATCCCACCGAGGATCGACTGGGCACCTACCTGTTCCTGCGCGATATCGACACCGGTGACTGGTGGTCCGCGACGGCCGAGCCAAAGCGTGCCACCGGCGAGCAGACCCAGACGGTCTTCTCCGACGACAAGGCGAGCTTCATCAAGACCGTGGGCTCGCTGCGCAGCGAGGTCGAATGCATCGTCGTCTCCGAAGGCAATGGCGAAGCCCGCAAGGTCACCATCTGGAACGACGCAGCCGTTGACCGCCACATCGAGGTGACCTCCTTCGCCGAGCTGGTGCTCGCACCCGAAGCCAATGACAACGCGCATCCAGCGTTCTCGAAGATGTTCGTCGAGACCGAAATCACCCACAACGGCAGCGCCATCCTGGCGACCCGCCGCACGCGGGCAGCCAACGAGCCATCGGTGGTGGCAGCACATTTCGTCACCGACCAGTCGGGTTTCGTGCGCGACACCGAAGCCGAAACCGACCGACGCGCCTTCATCGGCCGCGGCCGCACCATCGCCGATGCGGCGGCTTTCGATCCCGGCGCCAAGCTTTCGGGCAGCGCCGGCTTCACGCTCGATCCTGTGGCAGCCCTTCGCCGGCGTGTCCGCGTGCCGGCCAACAAGAAAGTGTCGCTGACCTTCTGGACGATCGTCGGTTCGACCCGCGAGGAAGTCGAAGAGACGGTCGCCCGGCTTGACCACCCCGAGGGCTTCCCGCGCCAGGCGATGCTGTCTTGGACGCGCTCGCAGGTGCAGACCAGGCATCTTGGCCTTAATCTCACCGACGCCGCCAATGTGCAGAAGCTGGCACGCTACCTGATCTATCCCGATCCGTTCCTGCGCCTGTCGGCGGATGCCATCGCTTCCGGTCTTGGCCGGCAGTCGGCACTATGGCCGATGGCGATCTCTGGCGATTTCCCCATCCTGGCGATCAGGATCGGCGATATCGCCGACATCGAGATTATCGCCCAGGTGCTCCGGTTCCAGGAATATATGCGGGCACGCGGCCTTGTCGCCGACCTCGTCATCGTCAACGAGCAGGCGTCTTCCTACGTGCAGGACCTGCAGCAGGCGATCGAGGCACTTTGCGAGAACAGCCGCCTGCGCGGCAAGGAGCTCGGACCTCGCCAGCACATCTTCGCTGTGCGCCGCGACCTGATGGACGAGGCGTCGTACCGCACGCTGCTGGCTGTCGCCCGTGTGTGCCTGCACACCCGCAACGGCACTATCTTCGACCAGATAGAGCGGGCCGAGGCCGCAGCGCTTCAGGCGCGCGACGCGCTCATGGCTGCCCAGGCTACCGACAGGCCTGACACGGCGGCGCTTCAAACGTCGCCTGCACGTAGCGCCCGCAAGAGCGTCGGCGACGGGCTGGAATATTGGAACGGCTTCGGCGGCTTTGACGCTGGCGGGCGCGACTATGTCGTGCGCCTCAATGGAGCCCGCGCCACGCCGCAGCCTTGGATCAACGTCATTGCCAATGCGGGCTTCGGTTTCCACAGCTCGGCCGAGGGTGCTGCCTTTACCTGGAGCCGCAACAGCCGCGACTACCAGCTGACGCCATGGTCGAATGACCCGGTGACCAACCGTCCGGGCGAGGCGATCTACATCTTCGATCGTGCCAGCGGGCGGACATATTCGCCGATTGCAGCTGTCGCCCGCGACGCGGGCGCAACCTATGAGGCCCGCCACGGCCAGGGTTTCTCGACCTTCAGCTCCAAGCGTGGCACGCTGTCCACCGAACTGACCCATCTTGTCGACCCGAACGACCCGGTTCGCATCTCGCGCCTGCGTATTGAGAATAGCGGCGCTGTGCCGGCAAAACTCAAGGTCTATGCCTATGTCGAGTGGGTGCTCGGCAATAGCCGGGCCAAGACCGCGCCCAATATCGTCTCCTCGCTCGACACAGCAACCGGGGCGCTGTTGGCTCGCAACACCTACGGGCTTGATTTCGGCGAGCGCGTTGCCTTCATGGCGATGGATGGCAAGGCCAGTTCGGTCACCTCCGATCGCCATGAATTCATCGGCTCAGGCGGAACGGTCGAGGCGCCACGCGCAGTTACGCTCGGCGTCGAGCTGACAGGCCGCGTCGAGGCAGGCGTTGATCCATGTGCGGCGATATCAAGGGACATCGAGGTGCCCGCGGGTGGTTCTGTCACGCTGCTCTGGTTGCTCGGAGACGCCGGCTCGGACGAAGAGGCGAGCACGCTTGTAACCCGCCATCTCAAGGTCGATTTCGACCAGAGGCTGGCTGAGAACGAACGCAATTGGCGCTCTTTCCTGGGCACGATCGAGGTCGAGACGCCCGACAAGGCGCTCGACGCAATGGTCAACAACTGGCTGCCCTATCAGAGCCTTGCCTGCCGCATCCGTGCGCGCTCAGCCTTCTATCAGGCAAGCGGCGCATTTGGCTTCCGCGACCAGTTGCAGGACACGCTAGCGCTGCTGATGCATGACGCAGGCCTCGCCCGCGAGCAGATCCTGACTGCGGCTGGCCGGCAGTTCGCCGAAGGCGATGTCCAGCATTGGTGGCTGCCGCGCACCGGCGCGGGCGTGCGCACGATGATCTCTGACGATGTCGTGTGGCTGGCGAGTGCTGCCGCGCGCTACGTTTCGGTGACCGGAGATACAGCGATCCTGGGCGAGCAACTGCCTTTCATCGAAGGCCAGGCGCTCAATCCGGGCGAGCACGATGCGTTCTTCACGCCGGAAGCGTCGAAGAAGAAGGTCTCGCTCTACGAGCATTGCGCGCGTGCGCTCGACATTGCGATCAAGCGGACGGCCAAAAACGGCCTGCCGCTGATCCTTGGGGGCGATTGGAACGACGGCATGAATCGTGTCGGCGAAGAGGGCAAGGGCGACAGTGTCTGGCTTGGCTGGTTCCTGCTGAGAACCCTGGGCGAATTCGCCCCCTTGGCCAAGGCCGAGGGCGATTCCAAGCGTGCCAACGCCTGGGACAAGCACGCCAATGCCTTGAAGCGGGCGCTTGAGAATGCCGCCTGGGATGGCGAATGGTATCGTCGCGGCAGCTTCGATGACGGCACCCCTCTTGGTTCGCGAAATTCCGACGAATGCAAGATCGACTCGATCGCGCAATCGTGGAGCGTGATTTCGGGCGAGGGCGACCCAGCCCGCTCGCAGACCGCCATGGCGCAGGCGACAAAAATGCTGGTCGACGACGAGCTGCAGCTCATCAAGCTGTTTACGCCGCCTTTCTCGGAGACCGAAAAAGATCCGGGTTACATCAAGGCCTATCCACCCGGTGTGCGCGAGAATGGCGGTCAGTACACCCATGCCGCGACGTGGTTTGTCATTGCTTTGGCGGAAATGGGGCAGGTCGACGAGGCCTACCGCTGCTTCTCCATGCTCAACCCCGTCAACCATGCGCTCGACGAGAAGGCAGCCGAGACCTATCGGGTAGAGCCCTATGTCGTGGCGGCAGATGTCTATGCCGATGCCTCCAAGGCAGGGCGCGGCGGCTGGACCTGGTACACCGGTTCGGCCGGCTGGCTCTATCGCGCGGCCGTCGAAAGCATCCTCGGCATCTCCCAGCGCGGCAATCGGCTGGTGGTTTCGCCAGCTATTCCCAAGCATTGGGAAGGCTATTCGGCCACGCTTCGTTTGGGCGGCGCCGTCTACAGGTTGCGGGTGGTGAGGGACAAAGCCGCTAAAGCTGTGAAAGCCGAAGTCGATGGCGTGAAGGGCAAGGACGCGTCCTTTGCCATGCGCGACAGCGGCGAGGTCGAAGTAATAATCCGCATTCCGGCCTAGCCAGCCGTGCGACAAGGATGATTGGAGCGCCGCGCGTCAACACGACGGGCGGCGCTCTTTTTCATTCAATCAGCAAATCGGGCTTGCCTTTTTTTGCGTCAATGCGCTAGTCCGCGATCTTCGTCATCATTTCGCCGCAACGATGCCTTTTTTACGTTAGTTCTCAATTCCTTATCGGATCACACCAGATTACGGGCCGTTGAAATGTGTTGGTCGATTTTTTTGAACCCAACGGCTATCTGCGCATTGTCTTGCGGACCTGAGGTCGCTATCTGTCGGCCATGGTGCAGTGCACAATAAAGGGACGAACGGGACTCAAGGGGTACCAAAGTGTCGTTGCTTGAAGTCTATTGGAGAGCCCTGCGTTATCTTGCCGCAGACGGCAAGAAGGTCGGGTTGATTTGCGCTGCCAACATTGTGTTGGCAATCGTCACTATTGCTGAGCCTATCCTGTTCGGGCGTATCATCGATGCCATCGCCGGGAAGACAGAAGTCGTGCCGACCATGGCGCTATGGGCGAGCTTCGGCGCGTTCAATATCGTCGCCTTCGTGCTGGTGGCGCGCGGCGCCGACCGCCTCGCTCATGCGCGGCGCGGCGAGGTGCTTTGCCAGTCGTTCGAACGCGTCATCACCATGCCGCTAGCCTGGCATCAGCAGAGCGGCACGTCGCATTCGCTGCACACCTTGCTGCGTGCGATCGAAGCACTGTTCAGCCTGTGGCTCGAATTCATGCGCACGCATCTGTCGACGGCGGTGGCGCTGGTGCTGCTTGTCCCGACTGCGTTTTCGCTCGACGCCCGCATGTCGCTGGTGCTGATGGTTCTGGGCGTGCTTTATATCGCTATCGGCCGGCTCGTCATGCGCAAGACCAAGGAAGGTCAGGCCTCGGTCGAGCGCCACTACCACAAGGTCTTTTCCCACGTCTCGGATTCGGTCAGCAACGTCGCGGTGCTGCAGAGCTACAACCGTGTCGGCCAGGAAACCGAAGCCCTTCGCGGCTATGTGAAGGCGCTGATCGCGACGCAGAACCCGGTCCTCGACTGGTGGGCTTTGGCTTCGGCCATGCACCGGCTGGCCTCGACCATCTCGATGATGGTCGTGCTGCTGATCGGCGCGTATCTCGTCAGCAAGGACCAGTTGCGCATTGGCGACATCGTTGCCTTCACCGGCTTCGCCGCTTTGCTGATCAGCAGGCTCGACCAGGTTTCCAACTTCGCCAACCAGATCTTCGATGCGCGTTCGAAGCTAGAAGAGTTTTATCGCCTTGAGGACTCCGCGGGCGATGATCGCGAGCCAGAAGGTTTGCGCGAGCTGGAAAATGTCACCGGTCACGTGCGCTTCGAGAATGTCAGCTTCGAGTTCCCGAATTCGGGGCAGGGCGTCACCGACGTTTCTTTCGAAGTCAGCGCCGGCCAGACGGTCGCCATCGTTGGCCCGACGGGTGCGGGCAAGACCACGCTGATCAACCTGTTGCAGCGGGTCCACACGCCGCACCAGGGCCGCATTCTCATCGATGGTATCGATACGCGCACGGTGACCAAGAAGTCGCTGCGCCATTCGATCGCCACCGTGTTCCAGGACGCCGGCATGCTTAACCGCTCGATCGAGGCCAACATCCGCGTCGGCCGCGCCGGCGCGAGTTATGAGGAAGTGCATGCTGCTGCAAGTGCGGCGGCCGCGCAGGACTTCATCTTGTCGAAGAGCGAAGGCTACGACACCAATGTCGGCGAGCGCGGCGGACAGCTGTCCGGTGGCGAGCGCCAGCGTATCGCGATTGCCCGCGCCATCCTCAAGAGCGCGCCGATCCTGGTTCTCGACGAGGCGACGAGCGCGCTCGACGTCGAGACCGAGAACAGGGTCAAGGACGCCATCGACATGCTGCGCGACGGCCGCACGACCTTCATCATTGCGCACCGACTGAGCACTGTCCGCGACGCGGATCTTGTCGTGTTCATGGATCGTGGCCATGTCGTTGAGATGGGTGGCTTCGCCGAGCTTTCGGCTCGCAACGGGCGTTTTGCCTCGCTGCTGCGCGCCGGTGGCCTGCTCAACGATGAGGAAGTCCGCCGCGTCACCCACGTCGAGGCTGCGGCCTGACGGTTGTTGGCCTGATGCAAGATTTGGAACGGGGCGCTTCGGCGCCCCGTTTGCATTGTCGCCCGCGACGTCGGAACCGATTGCGAAGAAAACCTGCCAGGGCTATTTAGCGTCCATGACACAGACGACCTCGCAAGCCTGGCGTTTCAGCGACCTCGCCAATCCGACCCGCTTCATCGCGCTGGTGGACAAGATCGTGCCCTGGCTTGCCGGGGCGTCGGCATTGGTGCTGGCAGCCGGGCTCTATCTCGGCTTTGCAGCGCCCGAGGATTTCCAGCAGGGCAGCACCGTCCGCATCATGTACATCCACGTGCCTTTCGCCTGGCTCTCCATGATGTGCTATTCGGTGATGGCGATAGCAGCGCTTGGAACGCTTGTCTGGCGCCATCCGCTCGCCGACGTCGCGCTGAAGTCGGCGGCACCGGTTGGCGCCGTGTTCACCGCGCTTGCACTGCTCACCGGTTCGATCTGGGGCAAGCCGATGTGGGGCACATGGTGGGTGTGGGACGCCCGGCTGACCTCGGTCTTCGTCCTTTTCCTGATGTATCTCGGCATCATCGCCCTGACCCGCGCACTCGACGATCCGGCACGTTCGGCCCGGGCGGCAGCGGTCATCACGCTTGTCGGCTTCATCAACATCCCGATCATCAAGTTTTCAGTCGAGTGGTGGAACACGCTGCATCAGCCGGCTTCCGTGTTCCGTCTCGGCGGCCCGACGATCGACCCAAGCATGCTGTGGCCCCTGATGACGATGGCGCTTGGCTTTACCCTTTTGTTCTTCACTCTGCATCTTATGGCGATGCGCACCGAGATCTGGCGCCGCCGCGTCATCGCCATGCGCCAGATTGCAGCGCGCAGGGCCGAGCGCCAGCAGGCCTGACTGCCCTGATGTAAAACAAGGAAGACTCCATGTGGCCCGATCGTCGAATTCTTGATCTTCTGGGCCTCGAACTTCCGATCCTTCAGGCTCCGATGGCGGGGCCTGTCGATTCCGAGATGGTGATTGCCGTTTCGGAGGCGGGCGGGCTTGGTGGCTTGCCCTGTGCGCTGATGTCGCCGGAAAAGGCGCGCACGGAACTCGGCATCATCCGCCAGCGCACCGCGCGGCCGATCAACGTCAATTTCTTCTGCCACAAGCAGCCTGAGGAAGATCCCGCGCGCGAAGCTGCCTGGAAGCGCCGTCTCCAACCTTTCTATGTCGAGCTGGGGCTCGATCCGGCAACGCCTGCGCCGCGCTCGGCACGCGCGCCTTTCGACGCCGAGTTCTGCGAGATCGTCGAGGAGTTTCGGCCAGAGGTGGTGAGCTTCCATTTCGGCCTGCCCGACGCCGCATTGCTCGACCGTGTCAAAGCGATCGGCGCCAAGGTCTTGTCTTCGGCAACGACCGCCGACGAAGCGGTGTGGCTGGAGCAGAGGGGCTGTGACGCCATCATCGCCCAGGGGGCCGAGGCCGGCGGCCACCGTGGCATCTTTTTGACTGACGATGTCGCCAACCAGCCCGGCACATTTGCACTGGTGCCGCAGGTTGTCGATGCGGTGCGCGTCCCGGTCATCGCAGCTGGCGGCATTGCCGACGCGCGTGGCATCGTCGCCGCCTTCGCGCTTGGTGCGTCAGCTGTGCAGATCGGCACGGCATATCTGTTCTGCCCGGAAGCGAAGATCGCTGCTCCCCACAAGGTCGCCCTGCGTACAGCGAAGGACGACCACACGGCACTGACCAATGTCTTCACCGGCCGCCCTGCGCGCGGCATCGTCAACCGCGTCATGCGCGAAGTTGGTCCGATGTCGGATCTGGCGCCCGCGTTCCCGCTCGCCGGCGGCGCGATGGCTCCGCTCAGGGCGAAGTCGGAGCCGCAGGGTTCTGGCGATTTCATGTCGTTGTGGTCGGGACAGGCGGCACGCTTGGGCCGCGAAATGCCTGCAGCCGAGCTGACGCGTGCGCTCGCTGACGAAGCACAGGCGCTACTTGTGAAGTTTGCCAGATAGAACTACCCGATTTGGTGCTACTTCGGCGTCAGCGTGCGCCGCACGGCATCGTGCCACCCTTTCAGCTTGGCCGTGCGCAGCTTTGGCTCCATTTGAGGCGTGAACTGGCGGTCGAGCGCCCAGGCCTTGGAGAATTCCTTGGCCTTCGGCCAGACGCCGGCGTGAGAGCCGGCCAGCCATGCAGCACCAAGGGCGGTGGTTTCGAGCACTGTCGGCCTGTCGACAGGCGCATCCAGGATGTCGGCGAGGCGCTGCATTGTCCAGTCGGAGGCGACCATACCGCCGTCGACGCGCAGCACCGTCTTGCCGTTCCTGGTTTTCCAATCCTTCTTCATCGCGTCGAGCAGGTCGCGGGTCTGGTAGGCGACCGATTCCAGCGCCGCCCGTGCGAACTCCTCAGGGCCTGTATTGCGTGTGAGCCCATAGATCGCGCCGCGCGCGTCGGCGTCCCAATGCGGCGCGCCGAGACCGACGAAGGCCGGCACGAGATAGACGCTTTGCGTGTCGTCGGCATTTGCCGCCAGCTCGCCGCTATGCTCGGCCTTGCCGATCACCTTGATGCCGTCGCGCAGCCATTGCACTGCAGCCCCGGCAACGAAGATCGAGCCTTCCAGCGCATAGGTCGTCTTGCCGTCGAGCCGGTAGGCGATGGTGGTCAACAGCCGGTTCTTGGAGCGCACGATGTCGCTGCCAGTGTTGAGGATGGCAAAGCAGCCGGTGCCATAGGTGGATTTCATCATGCCCGGCTCGAAACAGGCCTGGCCGATGGTCGCCGCCTGCTGGTCGCCGGCAACGCCCAGGATCGGGATTTCGGCGCCGAACAACGATGTGTCGGTGACGCCGAAGTCGGCGGCGCAATCCTTGACCTCCGGCAGCATGGCGGCGGGAATACGCAGGAGGTCGAGCAATTCGGCGTCCCAGGCATTCTCCTCAATGTTGTAGACCAGCGTGCGCGAGGCGTTGGTGGCGTCGGTTGCGTGCACCTTGCCGCCGGTCAGACGCCAGATCAGGAACGAGTCGATCGTGCCAGCGAGCAACTCGCCGCGCTCGGCCCGCTTGCGCGCACCCTTCACATGATCGAGCAGCCAGGCGATCTTGGTGCCGGAGAAATAGGGATCGAGCAGCAGGCCGGTCTTCTTGGTGAAGCGCGGCTCCAGACCTTGTTCCTTGAGCTTGGCGCAGAGCGACGCTGTCCGCCGATCCTGCCAGACGATGGCGTTATGGATAGGCCTGCCGGTCGCTTTGTCCCAGATGACGACCGTTTCGCGCTGGTTGGTGATGCCGATCGCCGAAATGTCGCCAGCGGTCTTTCCTGCCTTTTCGAGTGCGATCTTGCAGGTAGAAACAACGCTATCCCAGATTTCCTCCGGGTCGTGTTCGACCCAGCCGGAGGCGGGGAAATGCTGGGTGAATTCCTTCTGGCCCAAGCCGGCGAGCTTCATCGCCGCATCGAAAACAATCGCCCTGCTGGATGTCGTGCCCTGATCTATCGCCAGAATAAAGCCGCTCATTTTCCCTCTCCTACTGCACGAAGGGGAGGCGGTATGGCGCCGTCTCCCCTCACAAATCGACGCCGGGCGATATTGTGCTCGGCAGTTTAATAGCCGTCGGCAAGATTGGCAGCTAGGCGGCAGCGTTGCCGGCTCTCGTGCCTATGCCTTGAGAAATTCATCGAGTGACGCGGCCTGCTCCTGGCCGAGCTTGAAACCGCGTTTGGTACGCCGCCACAAAATGTCTTCTGCCGTCACCGCCCATTCATGGTCGACGAGGTAGCGCACCTCCGCCGCGTAGAGGTCGGCGCCGAAATTGGTCGAATATGACCACGTGCCGCTGGCGAGATCGTTCATTTCGGCGAGGCAGACCGAGTAACCCCGCCCGACCGCATCGCGGGCGATGCCGCAGCCATTGATACCGCTGCCGATGACGAAGATGTCATGTATGTCGGGCATGTTCACGCCTTCGTCGTCTTTTCGCACTGCAGCAAGTGCAGCTTCTGCAAAGCTCGATTTGGATTATTTCGAACGACAAATGAATGTCAAACGAAATTGAGGCGATACGGGCTCGGTTTGGCGCTTTGGCGAGGACGTGGGATTCGTAAGCAACAACGGGGTGCCGGGAGCGCCGCCTCATCAACTGATGCTGACGAAGTGGCCCTCCCGCTGGTCGATTTGCGGTTAGCCTGCGCTCAGGCTGGGTTCTCCAGATTGAACTGGCCGCTATGCTCGTCATAGCCGAACAACTCGGCATAACGGCCCCAGGAGATCGCTGCCCTCAGGGTTGCCTCGGCGCTCTCTTCCGACATGTGGTCTTCGAGTTCTTCCGAAAAGCGCGTGAACGGTGCGCGATGGCTCGGTCGCTCGTCGAGTACACGCCGGATCAGGGCGGCGAGCGGCACGTAAGCGACGAGATGCTCGGCGAACAGCCGCTTGCGGGCATCGACTTCGGAATCGACGAACCGCCGCCCGAATTCGCTCAACTGGACGTCGCCTTCGGCCATCTCGGCGAAACGCAGCAGTTGCAGGGTCTCGGCGATCGGAAAGAGCTCGTCCACCTCCATCTGCAGCGTTGCGGCGAGATCCGGCAAGTCAGCCTTGCCGCCATAGGCGGGTGCGGCAAGCGCCTCCATCAGACCGGACAGCAGGTTGGTCGAAACGCGCGGCAGCACCATGCCGATGCCTGTGCCGGCAAACCCTTCATTGGCCCGCTTTTCGGCCTTTTCGGTCGGCGTGCGCTGGGTCATGCGCGCATAGATGTCGTCGACGAGCTGACGGAAAGCGGGATTGTCGCGGTTGCGCGGATGCGGCAGGTCGATCTTGATCTCGGTCGCGACCCGTCCGGGGTTCGACGAAAAGATCAGGATCCGGTCGCACATCAGCACCGCCTCTTCGATGTTGTGCGTCACCATCAGGATCGATTTGATCGGCAGGCGTCCTTCGATCCACAGATCGATGAGGTCGGTGCGCAGCGTCTCGGCGGTGAGAACGTCGAGTGCGGAAAAGGGCTCATCCATCAGCATCAGGCGCGGGTGGACCACCAGTGCGCGGGCAAAGCCGACACGCTGGCGCATGCCGCCGGACAGCTCCTTGGGGTAAGCGCTTTCGAAACCATCGAGGCCGATCAGGTCGATGGCTTCGATGGCGCGGCGCCGGCGCTCCGGTGCCGGTGTGCCCAGCGCCTCGAGGCCGATCTCGACATTCTCAAGCACGGTGAGCCAGGGGAACAGGGCAAAGCTCTGGAACACCATGGAGATGCCTTCGCAGGGTCCGATCACGGGCTTGCCGCACCAGCTGACGTTGCCGCTGGTTGCGGTGACGAGGCCCGATAACACGCGCAGCAGCGTCGACTTGCCCGAACCGGAGCGGCCGAGCAGCCCGACGATCTCGCCTTCTCGGATCGACAGCGACACATTGTCGAGCACCACGAGTTCGGCATTGTCGCCCTTGGGATAGACCATGCGCACGCCGGAGATATCGACCAGCGGCGCCGTGACGAGGTTGGAATGGGTATTGGTGAGTTCGAGCAGGGTCATGGAATATCCTTTCCTCAATCGAGGCGGAGACGCTTGGCGGAGAAGGCATAAAGCGGACGCCACACCAGCCGGTTGAACAGGATGACAAACAGCGACATCACGGCGATGCCGAGCACGATGCGCGGGTAGTCGCCGGCGGCAGTCGCCTCGGCGATATAGGCACCAAGGCCGTTGGCCCGCAGCGTGGTGCTGCCCCAGCTTGCCACTTCGGCGACGATGGAGGCGTTCCACGAACCGCCGCTCGCGGTGATCGCGCCGGTGACGTAGTACGGAAAAATCCCCGGCAGTATGACCTTGCGCCACCAGTACCAGCCTTTGATGCGGAACGTGGCCGCCGCTTCCTTGAGGTCGTTGGGAAAGGCGCTCGCCCCGGCAATCACATTGAACAGGATGTACCACTGGGTGCCGAGCACCATCAGCGGCGACAGCCAGATGTTTGGGTTGAGACCAAATTTGACGATCGCAACGACAGCGAATGGAAAGACGATGTTGGCGGGGAAGGCAGCCAGGAACTGCGCCAGCGGCTGTACCCGCTCGGCGACACGCGGCCTGAGGCCGATCCAGACGCCGATCGGCACCCAGATCAAGGTCGCGAGCGCCATCAGCACGATCACCCGCAGCATCGTCAGGGTGCCGAGCCACACGACCTCGCCGACTTCCGCCCAGGCCAGCTCGGTCGCGATGAAGCCGACGATCAGCCAGATCGTGTAGGCGGCTGCCCCAAGCACAAGCGCGAACCAGATACGATCGGCCCAGCGTGTCGACCAGAACGCGCCAACCTCGCCCGGTACGACAGGCAAGGCGAAGCGCTGGCGCGGCAGGGAGCCGAGCGCCCACCTCAATGGGGTGAGCAGGATCTGAAACAGCCGCGTCCGGCGCACCGCGACCAGCAGCCACGAATGCGGTGCCGTGCCGCTGGCCGTCTGCTCGACGCGGAACTTGTCGCCCCAGGCGACCAGGGGCCGAAACAGCAGCTGATCGTAGATCAAGATGACGATGAGCATGGCGATGACCGCCCAGCCGACCGCCGCGAGGTTTTGTTGCCCGATGGCAAGGGCCACGTAAGAGCCGATGCCGGGCAGGGTGATCGTGGTGTTGCCGACCGATATCGCTTCGGAGGCGACCACGAAGAACCAGCCGCCGGACATCGACATCATGGTGTTCCAGACGAGACCCGGCATCGAGTAGGGCACTTCGAGGCGCCAGAAGCGCTGCCAGCCGGAGAGCCGGAAGCTGCGCGATGCCTCGTCGAGGTCGGCGGGTACTGTCTTCAGCGACTGGTAGAAGCTGAAGGTCATGTTCCAGGCCTGGCTGGTGAAGATGGCGAAGATCGCCGCGAGCTCGACGCCGAGCACTCGGCCCGGAAACAGTGCCATGAAGCCAACGACAGTGAACGACAGGAAGCCCAGCACCGGCACCGACTGGAGGATGTCGAGCAAGGGGATAAGCACCATTTCGGCGCGGCGGCTTTTGGCTGCCAGCGCGCCATAGGCGAAGGTGAAGACGAGCGATGCGACGATCGCCGCCAGCATGCGCATGGTGGTGCGAAGCGCGTATTCCGGCAGCATTGCCGGATCGAGCGAGATGGGCGCCTGGTCAAGCGCTGCGAGTGGGGCGAGCGTGTCGCGCCCACCTTGGATGATGAGAATAAGCGTGCCGAAGAGCAGGCCGAAGGCCAGCGCATCCCAGAGATTTGGGACGTAGCGCCGCCGCCGGCCGGCCTCGAGGGCCGGATGATGCATGGTCATGGTCTGACAACCCGATTATCGAATAAAAGCAGGGCCGCGCCAAAGCGCGACCGGCGACTGCCGCGTGAGCAGCAGTGTCAGCGCCTTATTCGATCTCCACGGTCTGCAGACCTGAGAGCGGGTTGTCGGATGCGGAAGATGGGCGCCCGCATGGTTTCACCTCTTGTCCTGTGCCTGCCGGCGTGGACGAGGTGAACCGGACGCGGATGGTCAGGTTCGCGGCGTCGCAGCGAGCAGGCTGATGCTAGATCGGCTGGAACTGTCCATAAACGGAGCTATCCTGAGTTCACGCCGGCACCTGTTGCCGGCAGGCGGTATATTGCGCTGCATCAATTCGCGGTCAAGTTGATTTTTCGTAACAAAAAGCGCCGCATGTGCCGTCAGGTGCCAGAGGCGCCCAAGTCCGCGGATATAGCTCCAATAGCTTATCCGACAGCCTCTGGTCACTGAACTCTTGCGGTGCGAGAGTTTGGTTACGGGCGGGATGCGAGGGGATCACAAACAGGCACAGCGATGAGGTGAAGCGATGTTTCGAACGTCGGTTGGATTTGCATTCCTAGCTCTGGCGGCCTCCGCATCCGCGGCTCCGATCGCCGACAGCGCGCAAGTGGCGCGGGGCAAATATCTCGCGACAATGAGCGGTTGCAACGACTGCCACACGCCAGGTTATTTCTTCGGCAATCCCGATGATACGAAATTTCTGGGTGGCTCGGACGTCGGCTTCGAGATTCCGGGGCTGGGGGTCTTCGTCGGCCGCAACATCACGCCTGACGAGGAAACCGGTATCGGCAAATGGACGACCAAGCAGATCGTCACGGCGATCCAGACCGGTCAACGGCCGGACGGTCGCGAACTCGCGCCCATCATGCCCTGGCATGCCTTCGCGCAACTCACCCCAGAGGATGCGGGCGCAATAGCGGCATTCCTCCAGAGCATCAAGCCAGTCAAAAACGCGGTTCCCGGGCCCTTCAAACCGGGCGAGAAGGTATCGACCTTCACGTTCAGGATCTTGCCGCCGGGCGAAACCGTTGCTGCCGCACCCAAGTAGCTGCGAGAAACCGCTGATCCGAAACAACGCCGCCGGAGGCTGCATTCGCAACCCCCGGCGGCATTTGCTCGCAGCGCGAGCGCCAGGCTGGCGCTTTAAGCGAAGAAAGCGAAGCGGATGATGAACAGCGCTGCCACCAGCCAGGTCGCCGCGTGCACTTCTCCGGGGCGTCCGGTCAGAAGCTTCAGCGCCGCATAGCTGACGAAGCCGAACGCCAGACCATTGGCGATCGAGTAGGTGAACGGCATCATCAAAGCGGTCAGCGCGGCGGGCGCTGCCTCGGTGATGTCAGCCCATTCGACCTCGACGAGCTCGCGCATCATCAGACAGGCGACGTAGAGCAGGGCCGGGGCCGTCGCATAGGCGGGCACCGAGCCTGCCAGCGGCGAGAAGAACAGTGCTGCCAGAAACAGCACGCCGATGACCAGTGCGGTGAGGCCGGTGCGGCCGCCTGCCTGAACACCCGAGGCGCTTTCGACATAGGCGGTGGTGCTGCTAGTGCCGAGCAAGGAACCTGCGACGATCGCCGTGCTGTCGGCCAAAAGCGCGCGGCCGAGGCGATTGGGCTTGCCCGGCTCGATCAATCCGGCGCGCTTGGCAACGCCGATCAGCGTGCCGGTGGCGTCGAACACTTCGACCAGCACGAACACCAGGATGACATGCACCAGGCCCGAATGCATGGCGCCGACGATGTCGAGCTGCAGGAAGGTCGGCAGGATGGAGGGCGGCATCGAGACGATGCCGTTGAACTGGCTGACGCCGAGCGCCATCGAGGCGATGGTGATCACCAGAATGCCGATCAGGATTGCCCCGCGAACTTTGAGAGCATCAAGCGCGGCGATGATGAAGAAGCCGGCAATCGCCAGAAGCGTCCCGGTTTGGCTGAGGTCGCCGAGCGTTACCAGCGTTGCCGGGGTGGCAACGACGATGCCCGAGCTTTTCAGCGCGATGATGCCGAGGAACAGGCCGATACCGGCAGCGATCGCGCTACGCATCGAATGCGGGATGCCGGCGATCAGCCAGCTGCGAACGCCGGTGACGGTGAGCAGCAGGAAGATGACGCCCGAGATGAACACCGCACCCAGCGCCTGCTGCCAGGAAAAGCCCATGGCTCCGACGACGGTGAAGGCGAAGAAGGCGTTGAGGCCCATGCCCGGCGCCATGCCGATCGGCCATTTGGCCACCAGGCCCATGATCAGCGAGCCGAGCGCTGCGGCAAGACAGGTCGCCACGAACACGGCGTTGCGATCCATGCCGGTCGACGACAGGATCTCGGGATTGACGAAGATGATGTAGGACATCGTCAGGAACGTGGTGATGCCGGCGATCACCTCGGTTCGCACCGACGTGCCTTGTTCCTTCAGGTTGAAAAACTTCTCGAACACTCTTTGCTTCCTCCCATGCGGCGTGCGGCAGCCGCGCAGAACCAAGATGTGACCCGTTGTCCACGGATCAAAACCAATGGTCTTGCCGAACGCTGCTGTCCCTCACACCCGTCGGCTTTGACGCTGTGCCAGCGTGTCCATCCCAAGCCGGCGATGACTGATCGTTTGACGCAAGGCATCATTGCCTGTGCAAACCGGGCTAACTTCTGCCCGTTGCTTTGCCGGCACAAGAGGCCAGACGGCCAATTCTGTTAGAAGCAGTTTCGCGATTTTGTAGAGGAATTGGGGGCGTGCGAACCGACTTCGGCTTCTTAGACCGATGCTTTGCACGCCACGCCAGTCCTTGGATCGAAAAGATGCAACGCATCTTCGTCCAAGGCAAATGTGCAGCTTTCACCTTCGCTGAGACGGACCCGTGGCGGCAGGCAAGCGATCAGTTTCTGCCCGCCGATGCGGGCTGTCGCGACCAGCTCCGGACCGGTCAATTCGACGACCTCGATCCGCGCCGGCAGCGAGAGTCCGGTCACATCTGCGGCAGCGAGGCGAAGGGATTCTGGTCGTATTCCAAGCGACAGCGATGCGCCATCGTCGACCGAACCTAGATAGCGAGCCGGCAATGGGACCGCCACATCGGAGCCGGCGATCTCGAGCTTGCCATTGCGCAAGGTGACATCGAGGATGTTCATCGGCGGGGAGCCGACGAAGCCGGCGACATAGAGTGTGGCAGGATGGTTGTAGATCTCCTCGGGCGTGCCGAGCTGCTCGATGCGTCCGTCCTTCATCACCGCGATGCGGGTCGCCAGCGTCATCGCCTCGATCTGGTCGTGGGTGACATAGACCACCGTCGTCTTCAGCATCTGGTGCAGGCGCTTCAGTTCGGTGCGCATTTCGAGCCGCAGCTTGGCGTCGAGATTGGACAGCGGCTCGTCGAACAGGAACACTTGCGGTTTGCGCACCAGTGCCCGGCCGATGGCGACGCGCTGGCGTTGCCCGCCTGAGAGCTGGCTCGGCTTGCGGTCGAGCAAGGGCTCGATCTGCAACAGCCTGGCTGCCTCCTGCACGGCTTTCTCGCGCGCGGCGGTGGGGACCTTACGCATCTCGAGGCCGAAACCGATGTTCCGGCGGACACTGAGATTGGGGTAAAGCGCGTAGGACTGGAACACCATGGCGATGTCGCGGTCCTTGGGATGGACGCCGAGGATCGAGCGGTCGCCGATCCGGATATCTCCGCTCGTCGCCTCTGCCAGCCCTGCGATGATGTTGAGCAGCGTCGACTTTCCGCAGCCCGACGAGCCGAGCAGCACCAGGAACTCGCCGCTCTGAAGTGCGATGTCGATGCCCTTCAGCGTCTCGACCGCCCCGTAGCTTTTGCGAATATTCTGGATTTCAAGCGCACTCATGCAACGTCGTCCCTAAAGTCCGGCAACCCGCCATAGCTGCGGGGCAAGGTGGAAATGGCCCGTGAGGCGACCTGTACGCCAGCTGTCAGGCAAGCGACGAGGGGCTGGTCCTTGGCGAGGGCCGCAAGGAAGGCCGAGTTGAAGACGTCGCCGGCACCGATGGTATCGACGACCTTCACGGCAGGCGCCGCAGCCGAGACCAGCTTGCCGTCGGGGCCAATTGCGATGGCGCCGTCAGGCCCGCATTTGACCACCACGATCGCACCTTTGGGCATGCTGGACCAAAGTGCGGCGGCTGCTTCGGCCGAATTGTCGAGGCCGGAAAGCGTGGTCGCCTCGACCTCGTTCAGAAGCGCGCAGTCGCAGCGTGCAAGCCAGGCGCGCGCCAAAGCGCAGTTCGCCTCGGTCCAGCCGTCGGGTGGCCAGCCGGTGTCGAGGACGACTGAGATGCCGTGGCCATGCGCCCAGTCGAAGAAGGTATCGTATTCGCGCGCAAGGTCTGTGGTCAGGAATGAGCCGCACAACAGCGCGTAGCCGCCCGCAAGCCGCTTTCCATCGAGAACGGAAAGCACATCGGCGAGGCTGAAGCGGGGCAGGTGGCCATGCGTGGTGAAGAACGTGCGCTCGCCATCGGGATGGGTGATGCCGACTGACAGCGTCGTACGCTCGGCGCAGACGGCCCATTTTGTGGCGCGATCACCAAAGGCATCGCGCAGCCACAGGCCGAACTGGTCGTTTCCGACATTGGCGGCGATCTCGAAGTCGATGCCGAGCGCTTCCCAGGCAAGCGCCGAGTTCCCCGCCTGGCCGCCGACGCGCAGTTCGTCGTGGTCGACGATGATCTCCGTGCCCGCCTTGGGCCAGGGGGCAGTCGGCCCCAAAATGAGGTCGACATTGACGTTGCCGATGACCGCAAGCGGGCGCATTCACTCGCTCCGCGTGATTTTGGTCGAGCGCACCGGCGTGCCGGCGTTGTCGACGCGGGCATCGGCGAAAGCGATCATCAGGCGCTGTGCCGTCGGCAGCATTGCAAAGATCGCAGCCATTCCAGTGGCCGGTTTGAAGGCAAGTGTTGTTGCGCCCGCAACGGGTGCTTCGCCCGACGAGTCGAAGATGACGACCGGAGCGCCGGTTGCGACAGCTGACACGGCCATGGCGGTGACGAGAGGGGCGGTCGCATCTTGGCCTCGAAACAGCACGACGCCGATGTCAGGGCCGAGCATTTCCATCGGCCCGTGGCGTAGCTGCCCGCCTTCGAGGGAAAAGCATGGGCGCCGCGACAGCTCGGTCAGGCCAAGCGCAAGCGCTTCGGCGACGCCTTGCAGGCGACGGCCCGAGGTAACGACGGTCGCGACGTTTTCCAGCGCCGAGAGTGCTGCACCGATATCGACGACCTCAGGCACCTGGAGTGCTACGAGCGCGCCACTTGGGTGCTCGCCCAACGCGGCCAGTATGGCAAGGTGAAGTGCGAAGGTGACGGTCAGGCTGCGGGTTGCGGCGAAGGCAAGCTCGGTGCCGCCAACGCCGACCAACGATGGTGCCGTACGGGCCAAAAACGAGCCGGCTTCGAGCGTCAATCCAAAGGTTTCGGCGTTGCCGCCCGTTTCCGCGAACCAGCGCACGACCTCGGCACTTTCGCCAGATTGCGAAGTCATCAGCACTGTGCGGTCATCGAGCATAAGCGGCTGACCGAGTTGCTCTGACAGGGGCAGGGCGATGGCATCGATGCCGAGCGCGCGATAGAGTGGCTCGACGGCGCGGCCGACAGCATGCGAGCCGCCCATGCCGAGCAGGAGCAGTTGGCCGGTCGTTGCAAGCGATGCGGCGACCTTGGCCGCCATCTCGGAATTTTCGGCGAACGAGGCCAGTGCGTCGCCGTGCTGGCGTGCCATCTCGCGGTCAATCGCAACGAGGCCGGTAGGCCTTGGCTTCTGTGTGGTCATGGTCATCCTTTCACGCCGCCACTGGTCAGGCCCGAGATCAGGGCGCGCTGCATGACGAGACCGATCAGCACGGGCGGCAGTGCTGCCAAAACGCCCGCGGTGGCGATCAGGCCGTAGTCGGAGACACGGCCGCCAGCGAGGTCGGCAATGGCAACCGTCAACGTCTTGGCGCGCAGGTCGGAAGTGAACAGCAGCGCGTAGAAGAATTCGTCCCAGGCAAGCAGCAATGCAAACAGCGCCGACGTCGCCATCACAGGTGCGGCGAGCGGCAAGGTGATGATGCGCAGGGTCTGGAACAGGCTGGCGCCGTCGATCATCGCCGCTGCCTCGATTTCGCGCGGGATCGAATCGAAGCCCGATTTCATCAGCCAGGTGGTGAATGGGGCCAAGATGGTCAGATAGACCAGTGCCAGGCCGTAGATGTTGTTGAGCAGGCCGAGGTAAGACAGGCCCATGTAGAGGGGCACGGCGAGCGCCACCGGCGGCAGCATGTAGGTGGCGATCACCATGGACAGCGACCAGCCCACAGTCGGTGTGCGCGACACCGCCCAGCCAGCCGGGATGGCGAGCGCGATCGCGGCGATCGTCGCCATGCCGGCAATCCTGATGCTGTTGTAGAGCGAGGCGACAAAGGCTGCACCCGCGCTGTTTTCCACGGTCGACAAAAGCATGCGGTAGCGTGAGAAGTCGACCTCCTGCGGCCACCAGCGCAAGGGTTTTGCCGAAAGATCTGCAGCCGGTGAGATGCTCATGACGAACATCCACAGCACGGGCGCAAGGATCACTGCGGCCAACAGAAGTGCCGAGCCGTAGATGAAGATGGTGAAAAGCGGGCTCTTGCGTTCCATCAGCTGGTACTCCCCGCAGCTTTCCTGACCAAGGCGGCATAGGCGACGGCCAGCACCGTCACCAGCAAAGTGACGATCAGCGCCAGCGACGCGCCGGAGCCGGCGCGCTGGAACGAGAACGCCTCCTGGTAGACGAGTATCGATAGCGTTCGCGTCGAGTTTGCGGGTCCGCCTCGGGTCATCACCCAGATGATGTCGAAGACCTTGAACGCTTCGATGGTGCGCAGCACCAATGCCACCATCAATGGTCCGACGAGATAAGGCAGAATGACAAAGCGGAAGCGTGAGAAGGCGCCTGCGCCGTCGACCAGCGATGCCGCCGTGATGTCGCGCGGAACGGCCTGCAGTGCGGCCAGCGCAATGAGTGCCACAAGCGGGAAATTCTTCCAGCAATCGGCAACGATAAGTGCTGCGAGCGCCGTATTGGGTTCGCCGAGCCACGAACGGTAGGCATCAAGCAGGCCGATCTGCGTCAGCGCTGCGTTCAGCGCGCCATATTCGGGATTGTAGATCAGCCGCCACAGCGTTGCGTTGACCACCGTCGGCAAAGCCCAAGGCAGGATCATCAAGGCCCGAAGCAACGCTCGCCCACGAAACTGCTGATTGAGCAACAGCGCCGCAAGAACCCCCAGGACCATCTCGGCGGCGACGGAAATGGCCGCGAACCAGGTCGTGGTTACCAGCGTGCGCTGGAAATTCGAGCCGGAGAGCATCTTGGCGTAGTTGTCGAAACCGACGAAATTGCCCTCGGTGCCGACAAGCTTGGCGTCGGTGAAGGAAAGCCGCACGGTGTCGACGAGGGGCCAGCCGATGACTGATATCATGACCACGAGCAACGGCAGCATCAGCAGCCATGCGCGGGTCGTCATCCATGAGCCCGACATGAGGCGACTCTTTTTACTGGAACCGATGGGGCCGGGCGGCCGAAGCCGCCCGGAAAGTTGGGGCAGTCAGAGCCTCAGAGGCCGCTGTTTTCGGCAGCGCTCTTCAAAGCGTCTTCAGGCTTGGCCTGACCGAGCAGCGATTCCTGAATGGCCTGCTGGAGTGCCGTCGACAGCTCCTGATATTTCGGCGTGGTCGGGCGCGGATACATCGCTGCCAGGCTGAGCTTTGCCGCGGCAATCAGCTCTTCCTGACCCTTGGTGACGGCCGGGTCTTCGTAGGACGAGGCCCAGATCGGCAAGCTCAGCTTGGCATACTGGTTCTGCGTCGCCTGCGAGGTCATGAAGGTGATGAACTTCCACGCTTCGTCAGGGTGCTTGCTGGCCGTGGTGATGCCGAGACCCATCGAACCGTTGACGGCCGAAACCTCGCTCTTGCCAGCAACGCCGGGAGCGGGCACGACGCCGACCTTGCCTGCGACCTTGCTGTCCTTGGGGTCGTTGGCCATGTTGTACATGTAGGTCCAGTTGAGCGCGAAGGCGGCTTCGCCGTTCTGGAAGACCTTGCGCACGTCTTCTTCGAGGAACTCCTTGGAGTTCGGGTTGGTCAGCCCGGAGGTGTAGCTGGTCACCATGTAGTTCAGCGCGTCGAGCCCGCCGCCGCTCTGGAAGGCCGGCTTGCCGTCTTTCAGAAAGTCACCGCCATAGGCACTGACCAGCGTCGTGTAATCGCAGATAGCGGCTTCGGCCTGCGACCAGCTCCACGAAATCGGCGTTGCCAAAAGGCCCTTGTCCTTGATGATCTTGGCCTGTTCAGCCAGTTCTTCCCAGGTCTTGGGCGGGTTCTTGATGCCGGCCTTCTCCAGGATTTCCTTGTTGTAGAACAGGTATTTGGTGTCGAGAATCCACGGCATGCCGTAGGACTTGCTGTCATAGTTGACGGTAGTCCAGGCGCCGGGAAGAACGCCCTTCTTCATGTCGTCGGTGATGCGCGAGGAGACGTCGACCAGCACCTTGTTGGAGGCATATTCGGCAGGCCAGATGACGTCGAACAGCACCACGTCGTAGCCGCCGCCCGAGCCCTGCGCGAGCACGGTCTTGTCGTGCAGGCCCTCGTAGGGGACGAACTCGAGATTGACCTTGATGTCGGGATTGGCCTTGGTGAAGGCCTCGGCCATCGCCCGCACATCGGCCTCGCTATAGGCGGCCTGCGCCATGAACAGCGCATTGATCGAGGTTTCGGCAAGAGCGTGGGGCACAAAGGCGCCGCCAATCAGAGCCGCACCGAGCAGTGTTCGGCTAAACGATTTCAACATTTCATCCTCCATTTTCTGACGTTGGCAATTTCTAACGTTGGCAAAATTGTCATGCCGGCGTCACGCGCCGTCATCTCGCTTGAAAAAAGCCTCGCACGAAGGTCTCGGCGTTCTTCCCCAAGCGGCGTCCTGGTCTAAAAGCGCAACGGCTCCAGCCGTCATTGTTTCCCCGGAACTCTCGCGGCTCCTTATTAAGTCAACTGACTTGACTTATTACTTCTGCAATTATCTATTGGAGTCAAGAGGGGAAAAAGCGGTGCACGATATTCGCCCGATCCGAGCCACCAGCGGCACCAATCAGGAAGGCACGAGCGCCCACAATCGCCGTGTCATGATCGACGCATTGCGCCTCAACGGGGCGCTTTCTCGCGCCGACCTGGCGCGGGCGACCCAGCTCACCAAGCAGGCCGTTTCCAACATTATCGACGAGCTTGAGCGTGATGGGTTCGTCGAGTCGCTTGAAGCGGTGCGAAAGGGCAGGGGGCAGCCGTCCACGCCCTACAGGCTCGTTCCAGAAGGCGCTTTCGCCATCGGCTTGCAGATCGACCGTCACCTGACGCGCGCGATCGCCGTCGATCTGGTCGGAACCGTTTTGGCGCGCGCCCAGGCAAACCTGCCGCCCGACGATCCCATAGGCGGCGTC
The DNA here is from genome assembly GCF_056398585.1 of Aminobacter sp. 01T433. Classification (NCBI taxonomy): domain Bacteria; kingdom Pseudomonadati; phylum Pseudomonadota; class Alphaproteobacteria; order Hyphomicrobiales; family Phyllobacteriaceae; genus Aminobacter; species Aminobacter sp. 01T433. Next base: position 154,181 of record NZ_JBFTPR010000003.1, on the reverse strand, counting down.
AAGGTCATCCTTGGTCTGATCGAAGGTATCAGAGCAGAGCTGGTGCTGATTTCGGACCAGTCCGAAAAGCGCCTTGTCGGTCTTGGTGTCGCCATGCCCGGTCCCTTCGGACTGGAGGAATTCGGCGACAACAAGTGGACGATGCCGGCCTGGCAGAAATTTCCGCTGCTGGAAGCACTTGCCGTTGGCACCGGGCTCGATGTCGGCCTGCAAAACGACGCGGCTGCCTGCGCCACCGCCGAACGCATGGTGGGTGCCGCCAACGGTCTCGATCACGCTGTTTGCCTTTATGTCGGCTATGGCATCGGTGCCGGCCTCATCCTCAATGGCGAACTCTATCGCGGCGGCAACGGCAACGCCGGTGAGATCGGCATGGCGCTGCTGTCGCCGCGCGCGACCGACGGAACGGTTCTCGAACACCGGGCATCGCTTGCCTCGCTCTACCAACATCTGGATCTCGATCCGTCTGATCCCGATCTCTATGACCATGTCAGCGCGCTGGCCCTGGCAAAAGACCCGGCACTGCTTGCCTGGGTGAAGGCTGCCGCCCAGGATCTGCGCTGGAGCGTGCATCTCATCGAAACCGTCTTCGACCCGCAGACCGTGATCTTGACCAGCGGCGCACCCGAGGCGTTGGCACGCCTGCTTCTGCAAACCATGCACCCGCTGCTGCCATCGATCGCCGCCCGTCCGGCCCGGCCCCTGCCGCGCCTGCAACTCGGCATCACCGATCCGTGGTCGATCGCGCTCGGTGCTGCCGCCGAACCGATCAGCCGTGCCTTTGATCCGCGTTTTTCGGCGATTCTCAAGACACGCTCTGGAACATCCTGAGCGCTCAAACGCCGCGAATGCACTCCTTCAGATTCCCTCATGTGAAAATAATTTGACAGATGGGCAAATGTGCGATTGCATCGGCACTGCCTGATGATGCGAAAGCGCGAGCGTTCGCTCAGGGCGGGAGAACAGGTGGTTCAAGCCGGTGTCCCAAGAGCATGATCAGAGCAAGCCCGCTCAACCTACCAGTCGATGACGATCCGGAACTCGCAATTCCAGGGACAGGGCTCATAGCGCGACGAAGCTGAACCGCAGTTTCGTCGAGTTGAATGAGAACCGACCTGGAGTAATTGCATGTCCGTAGACCTGCTCGTTCGCGACGCACATGTTTATGTCGATCGCGGCTGGGAAATCGCCAACGGCTGGGTAGCCGTCAAAGACAAGAGAATTCATTCGGTGGGCAAGGCGGGCAACGAGCCTGTCGCCCAAAAGACCATATCGGCACGTGGCCGGCTGGTTACTCCCGGGCTGATCAACGCCCACCACCACATGTATCAAAACCTGACGCGCTCTTATGCGCCGGTGACCAACGGTTCGCTGTTTGAGTGGCTGACCGGGCTCTACCCGCTGTGGGCCGGGCTCACCGAAGAATCGGTCTATCTTTCCACCTACATCGCCATGACCGAACTATTGATGGGCGGCTGCACCACCTCGATGGACCACATGTATGTCCATCCCAAGCCCAAGCTGATCGACGCCCAGTTCCGTGCCGGCACCGACATCGGTTTCCGCTTCTACGCCACGCGCGGTTCGATGACCCGCTCCGTCGAAAATGGCGGCCTGCCGCCCGCATCGGTCGTCCAACGCGAGGACGACATCCTCGACGATAGCGTCCGCCTCGTCGAAACGTTCCACGATGCGTTGCCCGGCTCGATGAGGCGGCTGGCGCTGGCGCCGTGTTCGCTGTTTTCGGTGACTGAACGCATCATGTCCGAATCGGCGCGCCTCGCCGACAAATACGATCTCAGGCTCCACACTCATCTCGCCGAGGACCCCGAGGAGGATAAATACTGCGCCGAGGTCTATGGCTGCACACCGACCGAATATTTCGAGCGTGTCGGCTGGGCAAGCAAACGCTCTTGGGTGGCGCATTTCATCTATCCCAGCGACGCCGAGATCGGCCGCCTTGCCCATGCCGGCGTCTGCGCGACGCAGTGCCCATGCTCAAACATGCTGATCGGCGGCGGTTCGGCTGACGTCATGGCCCTGCGAAAGCGTGGCATGCGGGTCGGCCTTGGCTGCGACGGTTCGGCGTCCACCGACCACGCCTCGATGTGGCTGGAAGCACGAACCGCACTTTTGCTCGGTCGCTACCGCAACGGACCGAACTCGATGTCGGCGCGCGACGCGCTTGATCTTGCCACGCGCGGCGGCGCGGCTTGCCTGGGCTGGGAAGACGAGATCGGTCATCTCAGGCCTGGCGCCTGCGCCGATCTAGTCGTGTGGCATATGTCCGATGTCGCCCTTGCCGGCGCCCACACTGATCCGGTCGAAGCCTGGCTTCGTTGCGGACCGGCAACCGCCGGCACCACCATCGTCAACGGCAAGATACTGGTCGAGGACGGTCAGCCGGTCATGCCCGAGCTTTCCGACGTGCTGCGCGAGCATTCCAGGCACTCCAGACGCATGCAGTGCCTCGAAGCCTGACGACCCACACAAATCACCGAACGCCGCAGAATGCGGCTCATGCTTCTGGGAGGAGGTAGTTCAAACCATGGCTGGATATGTAGATGCCCATCTGGGCGAACAGGAACATCGATTTGTCGACAACGCGGTCGGGGATGTCGAGGAGATCATCCCCGCCAAGCGTCGCATTGCTTTGGGACTTCAGCAGGCACTCGTCTCGAACGCCTGGCTCGACCCCATCTTCATCGCTTCAGTGGCGGGTTTCTCTGCCGCCTTGGCGACAAATCTGGTGACCGCGACCTTCCTGGCCGCAGGCATCGTCACCGTCGTCCAAAGCACCAAACTGGTGCGTCTGCCGGTGGTGCAGGGGCCTTCCTCGGCATTCTCGCCGCTGGCGATCGGCTACTACAAGGCAGGCACGATGTCGGCGGCGAGCCTGGGCCTGATCATCGGCGCGGGGCTGGTCTTTCTGGCTGCGATCTTCGGCCAGTTTGCCCGGCTCCGCCGCCTGCTGTCGCCAGCAGTCTCGGGCACGATCATCACCCTTGTCGGCATCGCACTCGCCGGCTTCACCTTCATGGAGTTCTTCGGCGGCATCGGCTCGCCTAGTTTTGCCACCGCTCCCAGCCTGCTGCTTGCCTGCGTCACCACGGCGGTGGTGCTGGTGAGTGCTGCGCTTGGTGGCACTTGCCGCATGTTTGGCTTCCTGATCGCGCTGATCGTCGGCGACATCCTGGCGCTATGCCTGGGCATGCTCGACTTCTCCGGCGTGGCAGAGGCGCCCTGGATCGCTTTCCCCAAGCTGCTGCCTTACGGGTCGCTGACCTTCGATCCCGCGATCACCATCACCATGTGCATCGTCTTTGTCGTCGCCGTGGTCGAGGCCATGGGCATGTATGAGGCGACCGCCAAGCTGACCGGCGTCAAACTGACCGACAGGCGCGTCAACGCTGGCATCGCCGGCGAGGCAGGCGGCTCGATGCTTGCCGCACTCATCGGCGGCTTCGGCACCACTGCCTACGCCCAGAACCTTGGTGTCATCCGGCTGACGGGGGTTGCCAGCCGGCACGTGGTGCGCGTCACCGGCATCATCTTCATCGCGCTGGCATTCCTGCCCAAGGTCGCCGCTGTTTTGGTGGCGACGCCCGCAGCCGTCGTAGGCGGCCTCTTCCTTCCGGCAGCAGCCACTGTCGTCATGACCGGCATCCAGATGGCGGGCCAGGATCGCGGCTCGCCGGTGAAGAACATGGTCGCACCGCTCGGCCTGATGGCTGGCCTTGGCATTCCCGCTCTTTCGGGCGCGCTTTCAGGCGGATTGCCTGAGATCCTGGCCGAAATGCTGGGCCATTCGATCGTCGTCGGCGCGGTGACAGTGATGCTCGCCGAGATCATCCTGGTCAGGATCCCGGACTTCCTGCGCGCGCGCTAGGCAAAATGATGGCGGGCTGGTTTCGACCGGCTCGCCATTCTCGACCGGTGGCCCTAACCGGCGCCCGGCGAAGACGAGCATAGCGGCGGTCCTCCTCCGTTTTCGCTTCGGAGCGCGCTCTGGGCGATAGGTGAGAAATAATTCTCCCACATCGTATAAAATCATTCAAAATTAGGGTGAGTGGGCGCACGTTGAAGTGCCCGATCAAACGATAATACGCGGGAAAATTGAATTCTGGCGGAGAATCCTTATTTAACATTCAGTGGAATCTTATTTCCGCGATGCGATGAGGATTTCAAATAGTGGATCTTGGTATGGAAAATTTTCTGGAGAAAGCTCAGTCTCGCTCAAATGAGGCGCAGAAGAAAACAGCGGAGCGCAACAGCGCCATGGCTGATTATCAATCCGAGGCCAAGGCTCGGGCCGCAAAGACTGCTAGGTTGCGAGAATTGCGCTTAGCCAAGGACGAGGCTGACCGGGCGGCAGAAGCCCTAAAACCTGTCGAGCCCAAGAAAAAGCGCGTGGCCGCGAAGAAGAAATAGGCCTAGCGGCCGAGACGACGATCTTGCCGGCGCGCACAACCTGCTGACGGCTTGCCCGCTGCCATTCCTTTCAGGGGCTGGCACGGGCAGCCCGTCTGATGCCAACGCTGCCCACTTCGGCAATATGGTCGAAAACGCTCGCGCGCATACGCGATCTGTGCGGCGGCTCCATGCGAGTACGCCGAGGCATAGTTGCGCGCCTCCCTACTGCCCTTGTTCAAGTCCACGGGCGAGGGATGAACTACATCCAGGCCGCCGGAAGCGTTTACCGCTGCCGGCATGGGAAACTTCAGGCATTCATCGCCCAGATCACCGCGCTGGAAGCACTAAAAACTGCGGCAAGAAAAATCCAATCCATTGACCCCTCCCGGCTCGTTGGATTCGAAGCGCGAGCAAATCGTGCGTGCGCCGATGGTTCCCCGTCCTCCCCCTGAACGGCCACTAGTCTGGCATCTCGAAGCAATCTCGTCGCTTCAACAACGATGTCATTAAGTGACGGTTGTTGAACCGGATGTTCGGCACATGCGCTGCACCGCCCAAAGATCGGCGACCTCTGCCCTGACAGCAAGCGCTAGCGCCTGGCGAAATAGGGGAGACCAGTGCTGGAAAGATGTATGGGCTTCCAACCCCCGAGCTGCACAACTGAGCCCAATTTGATGCAGCTAATGACAGTGTTTGGAGATGGCACTTTGGGGCCCGCGACGTCAACGCGACGCGCGTCAAGCGGGCGCAACATGCCGGCATGGTGGTGCCGATCAATCCGGCTGTGACCGGCCTTGGCGCGGCGTTTGTCGCGCCAGTGCGCGAAACGGCGATGCCGGTCATCGGACATGGCCCCGCTAACTAGCGAGCCGACGACCGCACCGGCCAGCGCTGCCCAGAATTCATTCAATTTGAACCCCATGTCGCGCTCTATGGCGCGTGTAGCTGCTGAGTGTGGGCGAGCAGCCTCGGAAATCAAGCGAGGCATAGGCCGTGTGCACGACTGACCATGTCGCGTCAGGCGGCCGAGGTTAGCCAAAAACCCCGGAAATCAGCCATTGTCAGTTGCAACATGATGCGACATGGCAAAGCACAAATCAGATCGGTGCTGAGTATCTAAGTCGCTGATTTCATTTGAAAAATAATGGCTGGGGAACCTGGATTCGAACCAGGACTAACGGAGTCAGAGTCCGTGGGTCTACCGTTAACCTATTCCCCAGCAGGCCGATTTTTGGTTCGGCCGCGACGCTATCTCGATAACGCCGCCGGTGCGCGCCTTGTAGCCACCGCCGGGAAATAGTCAACCCTGTTCGGTGCTGCAATTTCAGTTTTCAGGCTTTGCCTTGCTTGTCGCCGCGTCCGAACTGCGAATGCTCGAAGGCAAGCACTGCGATGATGCCCAAGATGAGCGGGATGATGAGATAGAAAAGCCGGAATACCAGGAGTGCGGCCAGTACTGCTGCAGGATCCATTTCCGAAAGGCCGGTGAGAAAGACGACTTCGAGCACGCCGAGCCCGCCTGGCGCGTGCGAAGCCTGCGCCACGGCGAAGGAGAAAAGGAAGATGCCGAGCACGATCACATAGCCCGGATTGTGCTCGGCAGGCAGCGCAAAGTAGATGATCGCCGCAGCTGCGAGAATCTCCAGCGGGCCGATGGTCAGCTGCCGCGCAACGATCGGCAATGCCGGATAGTGCAGGCGGAAATTGCGGATGGCGAGTGGCTTGAGATGCAGCCAGCTGCCGAACACATAGGCGCTGACGAACAGCAGCATGGCGATGCCGAGTGCCGTCCACCAGCCTTCGTGGCTGCCTTCAGTGTAGCGGTCGAGCAGGCCCGGTTCGAGCAGAATCACCACGGCGCCGACAAACACGCTCGACAGCACGAAGGTGAACCAGCAAATGCCGACGAGTATGCCCACTTCCTGGCCAGTGAGGCCCTTGGTGGCGTAAGCACGATAGCGGATGACAGCGCCTGAAAACACCGAGCCGCCAATGTTGTGCGACAGCGCATAGGTGGTGAAGGAGCAGACGGTGACGAAGAACCATGACACGCGCTTGCCCAGATGCAGCAGTGCTATGTGGTCGTAGCCGGCAAGGGCGGCATAAGCGACGATAGAACTGAGGGCCGAAAGAATCCATCCATGCTGGGGGATGGCGGTGAGGCCGCTCCAGACATCGTCTAGGGAGATTTCACGCCACTCATGATAGAGCAGCCAGGCAGAAACGGCGACGGCGGCGAGCCCGATGACGGGCCAGATATAGTCCTTGATTCTCATGCGGCAGCGCTTGCCCGCTCCTTCCTGTCTGGCGTTTCAGTGCCTCGCGTTGGCTATGCGTCCGCTCGCATGTCCGGGTCGTCTTTCAGCTTTGCCTCATTGAAGCCGGCACTTCAACCCGAGCTGCGGTATTCGATGCAAGTGGTCGGTCATGCGCGAGGGACGGGCCAAAATTCCGCACGAGCGGGCCTTGGTGATCTCGCCCAGCGCTGATACTCTGCCGGCAACACAAAATGAGTGCGCCTGCAGCGTCCGAAACGGTTCGCGCGGCGCTAGAAGGAAGTTGCAAGGTGAAGGACCGCGATCCCGTCGCTGGTGCGTCGGATGCGGGTGTCTCCGGGAATGTTTCGTCGCCTCACGGCGCGGGCCGATCTCAAAAAGGCCGTAAGGCCGCCGCGCGACCGGTCAACGGTCACGGCAATGGGGACGCTGCGCAACACAATGGAAAGACCCGGAAAAGGCGCAAGCGCCGTCGCGGACGCAAGGTTTTTGCGCGTGATGGCGTTCAGTCCAATGGTGCACAGGCTGAGCTAGCCAGTCCGCAGCTACAGACCCGACCGAGCGTCCAACCAACCATTCCGAGCCCGGTCGCAAGGCAGGAGCAGGCCGAACAGCCGCGTCGTGTGCCGACGTCGGAGCTGCCGGTTTTTGCCGCACTCGACCTCGGCACCAACAATTGCCGGCTGCTCGTGGCCGTGCCCGGCCGGCCCGGGCAGTTCCGGGTGATCGATGCGTTTTCGCGTATCGTGCGGCTCGGCGAGGGGCTCACGTCCTCAGGACGACTCGGCCAGGCGGCGATGGACCGCGCGGTCGAAGCGCTCAAGGTGTGCAGCGACAAGCTGCGCAACCGCAAGATCAAGAAGGCGCGGCTGATCGCGACCGAAGCCTGCCGTTCGGCCGAAAATGGTGCGGAGTTCATTGACCGCGTCGAGCGCGAGGCTGGCCTGAAGCTCGAGATCATCGACCGCCAGACCGAGGCGCGGCTTGCCGTTTCCGGCTGTGGGTCGCTGGTCGAGCGCGATACCGATGGCGTGGTGCTGTTCGACATTGGCGGCGGTTCGTCGGAGATCGCGCTGATCGACGTGTCGCGTCACCGCTCGCCGCGCCTGGCGAATCACATCGTCTCGTGGACCTCGCTTCCGGTGGGGGTGGTTTCGCTCGCTGAGCGTTTCGGCGGCCGCACGGTAACGCGCGAGATCTTTGCCGCCATGGTCGAGGATGTCGCTGCCCGTTTGCGCGCGTTTGACGGGCGCGACCGGCTCAGCCATATCGTGTCGAGCCCGAAGTTCCATTTGCTGGGAACGTCGGGCACGGTAACGACGCTTGCCGGCGTGCATCTCGAACTCGACCGCTACGACCGCCGCCGCGTCGATGGTCTGTGGATGGACGGCACGAGCGTCGACCAGATGGTCGAAAAGGTGCTCGGCTGGGACTTCAACCAGCGCGTGGCGAACCCTTGCATCGGCGCCGACCGGGCCGACCTCGTCTTGGCGGGCTGCGCTATCCTCGAGGCCATCCGCGCGGTGTGGCCATCGGAGAGACTGCGCGTCGCCGATCGCGGCTTGCGTGAAGGCATTTTGAGCGAATTGATGGCCGACGACGGCGTGTGGCGCCGCAACTGGCGGAACGGACAGCGTATATGACCAAGAAACCGACAAAACCAGGAGTAGCGGCGGGCGCCACGCGCGTGCTCCGCACCAAGATCAAGAAGAAGCGCGGCCTCAAGGAATCGTCGCGGCGCTGGCTCGAACGTCACATGAACGATCCTTACGTCCAGCGTTCCAAGGCCGATGGCTTCAGATCGCGCGCGGCCTACAAGCTGATCGAGATCGACGACAAGCATCATCTGCTCAAGCCTGGCATGAAGATCATCGATCTGGGTGCGGCACCTGGCGGCTGGTGCCAGGTGGCGGCCGCGCGCACCAATTCGACAGCGGAAAATCCGCATGTCGTGGGTATCGACTATCTCGAAATGGATCCGGTGCCCGGCGCGCCTGTCCTGCTGATGGACTTCCTCGACGAGGTGGCGCCCGCACGCCTGTCTGAGGCGCTCGGCGGCGCGCCCGACCTGGTGCTGTCCGACATGGCGGCACCGACGACCGGGCATCGCCGCACGGATCATATCCGCACCATGCATCTGTGCGAGGTCGCCGCTGATTTCGCCATTTCGGTGCTCAAGCCCGGCGGGCACTTCCTGGCCAAGACGTTTCAGGGCGGAACAGAATCCGACCTTTTGAACCTGCTCAAGAAGAATTTCCGCACCGTCCAGCACGTCAAGCCGCCGGCGTCGCGTGAGGAATCGGCCGAACTGTACCTGCTCGCCAAGGACTTCAAGGGCAAGGCCGAGCCAGACGCCTCATAGTTGCTGCGGCTCGTCTGCGGTGTTGCGCGCCAAGCGGTGACCCGAGATGGCATTGCCAGCATCGGGTGCCATGCGCGCATACATCAGAGCCGGCAGCAGCGAAATGACGGCGACCGTCAGGAACGCAAAGGTGAAGCCCGCGCCGCCGATCGCCTGGCCAGTGGCCAGTGACCAGATCTCGAGCGCACCGCCACCGATGGCCACGCCCAACGCGACCGAAGTCTGCTGGGCGACTGCCGAAATGGCTGTGGCCTGGCCGCTCTGGGACGCCTCGATGTCGGCAAAGACCAGCGCGTTCGACGAAGTGAAAAACAGCGAGCGCAGGAAGCCGGCCAGGAAAAGCACCGACAGGATCGCCAGATAAGGCGTTTGCGGGGTGAACAATGCGTTGGCGGCCATCAGGCCGGCCGACATGACCGACGCGACCACTAAAACGTTGCGAAAGCCCGTTGTCCTCAGGATCCTCGGCGCCACGAACTTCATCGACAGCGCACCTGCTGCTGTGGCGAAGGTAATCATGCCGGACTGGAACGGCGACAGGCCGAAACCGAGCTGAAACAGCAGCGGCAAAAGGAATGGTGCGGCGCCGACGCCGACGCGAAACAATGAGCCGCCGACGATGGCGGTGCGGAAGACCGGATTGGCGAAGAGATTGAGGTCGAGCAGCGGGTAGGGTGTGCTGCGCGCGTGGCGGACGTAAAGCAGGCCGGCGACCACGCCGATGACGATGGTGATCGCACCGACGGCCGGCGGCAGTGCCGGCAAGCTGACCACCGACAGGCCAAAGACCACGCCTGATGCAGCGATGGCCGACAGGAAGAAGCCGGGCACGTCGATAGGCCGTGTCGCTTCGGGCGGTATCTCGGGCAGGAAGATCCCTGACAGCCAGATGCCGATCACACCGATCGGAATGTTGATCAGGAAGATCCAGTGCCAGGAAAAGAACGTGGTGATGAAGCCGCCGACCGGTGGTCCGATCAATGGGCCGACGAGTGCAGGGATGGTCAGCGTTGCCATTGCCGCGACCAGTCCGCTCTTTTCCGTCGTGCGCACCAGAACGAGCCGCGCCACGGGCGTCATCATCGATCCGCCCATGCCTTGCAAGAAGCGGGCGAGCACGAACGCGCTCAGCGAGTCTGACATGGCGCAAGCGATGGAGCCCAGCATGAACACGGCGATTGCGACGCGGAAGACGAGCTTCGCGCCAAAGCGGTCGGCCATCCACGAACTGATCGGGATGAAGATGGCGAGCGAAACCAGATAGGCGGTCAGCGCAAGCTTGAGCGCAATCGGGCTGGTGCCGATGTCGGTGGCGATCGCGGGCAATGAGGTTGCGATGACCGTCGAGTCCATGTTTTCCATGAACAGGGCGACGGCAAGGATCAGCGGCGTGGTTCTATTCACGAAAGTGTCCGGCTTGAAGTCTGCAACAGCGGCCGCTGGCTCAGCCGTATCGGTGGGTTAGCATGGATATGCCTGCCTGTCCGCTGCCAGGACCTGCCGCTTCTCAAGGCCAGTCGGTTAGAACCGTCGACCTCACTCGCATAACGTTAGGTCTAGGCAATGCGTTCCAGTAGTGAACTGCGTCGATTGGCCTTCATCACGTGCTTTTCATCGAACCGAAGACGTGGTACCAGCCAGCGCCAATCCTGAAAGGGAAAAGACGAGTCGGCGCTGCATACCAATGGTTCCAGCGTCCTTTGACGCATTCCGAGGTTGGCCATGGCAAAAATCATTGAATCCTCCACCGGCGCGCTGGCGCTGACCTTTGACGACGTGCTGTTGCAGCCCGGTCATTCCGAGGTCATGCCCGGCGAGACCGACATCAGCACCCGTATCGCAGGCGACATCGACCTCAACATTCCGATCATTTCGGCCGCCATGGACACGGTGACGGAAGCGCGGCTTGCCATCGCCATGTCCCAGGCTGGCGGCATCGGCGTCATCCACCGAAACTTCACCCCGGCCGAACAGGCCGAGCAGGTCCGCCAGGTCAAGAAGTTCGAATCGGGCATGGTGGTCAACCCGGTTACCATCGGCCCTGATGCAACCCTGGCTGACGCACGCGCTCTGATGCGGGCGCATGGCATCTCCGGTATTCCCGTCGTCGAGAACGGCGGCACCGGTGGACAAAAGACTGGGCGCCTCGTCGGCATCCTGACCAACCGCGACGTGCGCTTTGCTTCCGACCCGGCGCAGAAGGTCTATGAACTGATGACGCGCGAGAACCTGATCACCGTCAAGGAGACGGTCGAGCAGGAAGAAGCCAAGCGGCTCTTGCACCAGCACCGCATCGAAAAGCTGCTCGTCGTCGACAAGCACGGCAATTGCGTCGGCCTCATCACCGTCAAGGACATGGAGAAGTCGCAACTCAACCCGAACGCGTCCAAGGACGGGCAGGGACGCCTGCGGGCGGCGGCTGCCACCAGCGTTGGCGATGACGGCTTCGAGCGTGCCGAGCGTCTGATCGACGCGGGCGTCGATCTGCTCGTCATCGACACCGCGCATGGCCATTCGCAGCGCGTGCTCGATGCGGTAGCTCGCGCCAAGAAGATCTCCAACTCCGTGCGCATCATGGCCGGCAACGTCGCCACTGCCGATGGCACCCGGGCGCTGATCGACGCTGGCGCCGACGCCGTCAAGGTCGGCATCGGACCGGGCTCGATCTGCACGACGCGTATCGTTGCCGGTGTGGGTGTACCCCAGCTCTCGGCCATCATGTCGGCGGTCGAGGCAGCGCAGAAGGCCGGCGTGACGGTCATCGCCGACGGCGGCATCAAATATTCGGGCGACCTGGCCAAGGCGCTCGCCGCTGGTGCTGGTGCTGCCATGATCGGCTCGCTGCTCGCCGGCACCGAAGAGAGCCCGGGCGAGGTCTATCTGCATCAAGGCCGTTCGTTCAAAGCCTACCGCGGCATGGGCTCTGTCGGTGCGATGGCGCGCGGCTCGGCTGACCGCTACTTCCAGGCCGAAGTTCGCGACACGCTCAAGCTGGTGCCTGAGGGCATTGAGGGCCAGGTACCGTACAAGGGGCCCGTGGCCGGCGTGCTGCATCAGCTGGCGGGTGGCCTCAAGGCTGCGATGGGTTATGTCGGCGGGCGCGATCTTGCCGACTTCCGCGAACGCGCCACCTTCGTGCGCATTTCCAATGCCGGCCTGCGCGAGAGCCACGCCCACGACGTGACCATCACCCGCGAAAGCCCGAATTATCCCGGCGGGGTGTGAGGCGAATGACCGTACGGCTGCGGCGTCACGCGGCTGCTCTGAGTTTTGCCACGGCGGTGGTATTTGCCGCCATGGTTGCCCTGGAGTTCCTCTATTTCCGCAGGCTGAGCGGTGGCTTGACCTCGCTCGACCTGCGGTTCTGGGGCTTTTCCGAGGCCGAGGGTTTCGCTTGGGTCGCAGCACTCGGGCGTCGGGGTGCCGAGATCATTCTTGTCTGGCACTACCTGACCCTCGATCTGGTCTTTCCAGCACTGCTTTCCCTGACGCTGGCCAGCCTGATCCTGAAAGCCGGTGAACGCTTGCCGCGCTTTGCCGCCCTGACGCCAACCCTGCGCTCGGTCACAGCGCTAGCGCTGGTGTTGCCCTACGCGATTGCCGACTATGCCCAGAACTTCGTTGTCGCGCGCATTCTCTCCGATCCCCCAGCGGCGGGAGCGAGGTCGATGTCGCTGGCATCGGGGTTGATCGTGGCGAAGTTCGCGCTGGTAGCTGTGCCAGTTGTCGTTCTCGGAGCCTTTTTGCTGGCCGGGCAGCGGACAGGCCAAAACGTCAAGGGCTGAAGAGACTGCACGTTCGTTTCGCGTATCATCGGCAATCGCTGTTGGGGGAATCATGAACCAGACCGCCATTTTCTGGCCGATGCTCGCGCAAGTTCTTCTGGTCTACATCGTCTATGTGGTGCTTGGCATTCGCCGCAGACAGGCGGTTGTCTCGGGCGAGGCGCGGGTCAATCAGTTCAAGACGCGCTCGGCCGAGCCGGAATCGAGCGTTACGGTCGCCAACAACATCATCAACCAGTTTGAACTGCCGGTGCTGTTTTACGTCGCCTGCCTGTCGCTTTATGTGACAGAGGGCGCTTCCTATGTCAGCGTTGGGCTTGCCTGGCTGTTCGTTGCCACGCGTTGTGCGCACGCCTGGTTCCACCTGACCGCGAACCGGGTCATGTTGCGCAGCCGCGCCTTCATTTTGGGGTGGCTGGTGCTCGGGCTGCTTTGGATCTGGTTTGCCTTGCACCTTGCCGGCGCGGTCTGAGCCGCGCCGATCAGGCCTTCGAGATCTCGAACACCGCGATCTTGCGATTGTCGAACCGAATGGCGATCTCGCCGCGCACTAGCTTGAGTGCTGTCTCGCCGAACACCGAGCGGCGCCAGCCTTGAAGGGCAGGGACGTCGGCGGCCTCTCCTTCGGCTGCGATGCGGTCGATGTCGTCGCCGGAAGCGAGCACCTTGGGGGCGACGCCTTCCTTTTCGGAGACCAGGCGCAAAAGCACCTTGAGCAGCTCGGCGGCGGCACTTGAGCCTTCCGGCGGCTGGAATGTCTTGGGCAGCTTGGGCATCTGATCGCGCGGCATGTCGAGCGCTGCGTTAACGACCGCGAGCAGAGCGGTTGCCGATGACGAACGCTCCCAGCCCTTGGGGGTGGTCCGCAGCCGCGAAAGTGCTGTGGTATCGCGTGGCGCCTGCTGGGCCACCTCATAGATCGCATCGTCCTTGAGCACGCGCCCGCGCGGTACATTGCGCTCACGCGCCTCACGCTCGCGCCAGGCAGCGACCGCCTGGACGATGGCCAGTTCCTGTGGCTTGCGCAGCCGCATCTTGAGCCGCTTCCAGGCGTCTTCGGGGTGCGGATCGTAGGTCTCGCGCGAGGTCAGCACCTCCATCTCTTCCTTGAGCCAATCCGCGCGGCCTTCGCGCTCGAGCTCGGCGACGAGATGCTGATAGACGTCGATCAGGTGGGTCACGTCGGCCAGGGCGTAGTCGAGCTGCTTTTCCGATAGCGGCCTGTGGCGCCAGTCGGTGAAGCGCGACGATTTGTCGATGCGCCCGCCGGTGATCTTCTGGACGATCTGCTCGTATGAGACGCTGTCGCCGAAACCGCAGACCATGGCCGCAACCTGGGTGTCGAATACCGGGTGCGGGATCAGGCCGCCGAGATGGAAGACAATTTCGATGTCCTGCCGGGCGGCGTGGAAAACCTTGGTCACCGCCTCATTGGCCATCAGCGAAAAGAATGGCTTGAGATCGAGGCCGGGAGCGAGAGGATCGACCAAAGCCGATACCCCCGGCGCTGCCATCTGGATCAGGCAGAGCTCGGGCCAGAAAGTGGTTTCGCGAATGAACTCGGTGTCTACCGTGACGAAGTTGGATTTTTCGAGAGCGGCAATGACGGTTTCGAGTTCGTCCTGGGTCGTTATTACATGCATAATATTGCTTTGTTCAGAACGCGTTATCTTTCCATTTCAGTCGGGCGACCTTTCGTCAAGGACCTGTAGCACCAGCATGGAAAGTCTAGCCGGCGTCCGAGCCGTCGGTCGGCCCATTTCTGCGCGCGAGGCGCGCGAAGATGGGCGATGTTCTCAGCAGTGCGGTGAAGCGGCCGCGGTGGCCGGCAGGGACCGGTGAGCGCGATCCCATGCGGTAGACGATGACTGCCACGAACACGACGTAGACGGCAGCGCTGAAACTGAACAACGCATGCGGACCGTATCGCTCCATGACGATCGAGGCGACGAGCGGCCCAGCGATGGCGCCGACCGAGTAAAACAGCATCAGGGCGGCATTGATCAGCACGAACTCGCCCTTTTCCGCCCGGTCATTGGCGTGCGCCGCCGACAGCGAATAAAGCGGCATGGCAAACGAGCCGAAGATGAAGACGAGCACGAAATTTGCCAGCGGCGAGTTGCCGGCCAAAAAGACCAGCATCAGGGCCGAGGCCATTGCGCCAAATGTAGTGACCAGAAGCACCATCCGGCGATCCCACAGGTCGGACATGTAGCCGAGCGGATACTGGATGAGCGCGCCGCCGATGATGCCGACGCTGACGAAGGTGACGACATCGGTAACCGACAGCCCGATCTGTTCGGCGTAGATCGGGCTCAAGGTACGGAAGGCGCTGTTGGTGATGCCGACGAAAATACAGCCGATGCTGCCGAGCGGCGAGATCAGCCACGCCCGCTTGAGGTCGAGCTTGACGTCTTCTGGCGGCGTCGGATTGGAGCGGTCGCCAAGCGACACCGGCACCAGCGACAGCGTGATCATGATCGACATGATGGCAAAGATGGTGAACCCGCCCGCGCCAAAGACCGGTATCATGAACTGCGCGCCTGTCACCGAGCCGATGTCGATAATGCGGTAGACGGCGAGCACTCGGGCGCGGTCATGGTTCGAGACGCCGGAATTGAGCCAGCTCTCCATCACCGTAAACAGCCCGGCGAAGCAGAAACCCGTGGCAAAGCGGATCACCGACCACATCACCGGGTCGATGACGAGCACCAGGGTCAGCGTGGCCGAGGCGGCGATTGCAGCAAGTGCCGCGAAGGCCCGGACGTGGCCGACGGCCTTCATGATCCGCGTGATGAAGATGCAGCCGAGCAGGAAGCCCATGAAATAGGCTGTACCCATCAACCCGATGGTCGACGCCGAAAAGCCTTCCTGCGCGCCGCGCAGCGCAATCAAGGTGCTTTGCAGGCCGTTGCCGCCCAACAGGATGCCGGCGGTGATCAGGAGCGGGATGAGGGGACGTATGGAGGACATCAGGCACGCGATACAAAAGCTGAGGTGGCTACAGTTTGCCTGATCGGTCAATGGCAGACAGCCGCTGGTGCGACATATTCCGTCGACTGCGCCAACGTCGCCGCCGCGGAGGCGGTTAGCGTGCGCGCCGTCCGGCCGCTTGGCTGGAGCCTTTTGGCACGAACGAGGCCGCCGTAATGACGACATTGACCGTTAGCACCAGCATCGACGACGAGACCGCCCGTTTTATCGGCGACGGCTTGGATAAGTATAATTTCGATACCGCCGGACCATACAACGAACAAGACCTGTGGATCGTTGCTCGCGACGATGGACGGGCCATCGGTGGCCTCAAGGGGGTGTCCGAATATTCCTGGCTGTTTGTCGCGTGGCTGTGGATCAGCGCCGAGCACCGCAAGCAGGGACTTGGCGAGAAATTGCTGGCAAAGGCCGAAGAACAAGCTCGCCAGCGCGGCTGCATCGGCGTCTATCTCGATTCGTTTACGTTCCAGGCGCCGGACTTCTACAAGCGCTTGGGATATCAGGAGTTCGGGCGCATCGAGGATTTCCCGCCGGGACATTCCCGCGTCTGGTTGAAGAAAAGGCTTGAGCCATAAGGGCGAATACCCGGTCGCATCCTCGCCATCGCCGGCTTTACCTTGACAAAACCGGGCACCCATGCGCTTTTCGCGCCAAATTTCGGCCCGGGCGCATCGGACGCCCCGGCCGTATGACAACAGCCCGAACCGGAATATTGCCATGCACCGTTACCGCAGCCACACCTGCGCTCAATTGAGGAAATCCGACGTCGGCTCGACCGTTCGCCTGTCCGGCTGGGTCCATCGCGTACGAGATCACGGCGGCTTGCTGTTCATCGACATGCGCGACCACTACGGCCTGACCCAGATCGTCGCCGATCCCGATTCGCCCGCCTTCAAGGTCGCCGAGACCGTGCGGGGCGAGTGGGTCATCCGCGTCGACGGCGAGGTCAAGGCGCGCATGGCTGACGCCGTCAACGGCAACCTGCCGACGGGTGAGATCGAGGTTTTCGCCAGCGAGATCGAAGTGCTGTCGGCGTCCAAGGAACTGCCGCTGCCGGTGTTCGGCGAGCCTGAGTATCCCGAAGACATCCGCCTCAAGTACCGCTTCCTCGATCTGCGCCGCGAAACGCTGCACAAAAACATCGTGGCGCGCACCAAGATCATCGCCGAAATGCGCAAGCGCATGACCGACGAGGGCTTCACCGAATATTCGACGCCGATCCTGACGGCCTCGTCGCCGGAAGGCGCACGCGACTTCCTGGTGCCGTCGCGCATCCATCCGGGCAAGTTCTTTGCGTTGCCGCAGGCGCCGCAGCAGTACAAGCAGCTTTTGATGGTCGCGGGCTTTGACCGCTACTTCCAGATCGCGCCTTGCTTCCGCGACGAAGATCCGCGCGCCGACCGTCTGCCGGGCGAATTCTACCAGCTCGACCTTGAAATGAGCTTCGTCACCCAGGAAGACGTCTGGAACACGATGGAGCCGGTGATGCGCGGCGTGTTCGAGAAGTTTGCAGACGGCAAGCCGGTCACGCAGCAGTTCCGCCGCATTCCTTATGATACGGCGCTGCGCACCTACGGCAGCGACAAGCCCGACCTGCGCAACCCGATCGAGATCCAGGAAGTCACCAGCCATTTCGACGGTTCGGGCTTCAAGGTGTTCGCCGGCATGATCGCCTCGAACCCGAAGGTCGAAGTCTGGGCGATCCCGGCCAAGACTGGTGGTTCGCGCGCGTTCTGCGACCGCATGAACTCCTGGGCGCAGAGCGAAGGCCAGCCGGGCCTCGGCTACATCTTCTGGCGCAAGGAAGGTGACAAGCTCGAAGGTGCTGGCCCCATCGCCAAGAATATCGGCGAAGAGCGTACTGAAGCGATCCGCCAGCAGCTTGGCCTGTCCGATGGTGATGCCGCATTCTTCGTTGCCGGCGATCCCAAGAAGTTCGTTTCGTTTGCCGGTGCAGCCCGCACCCGCGCCGGCGAGGAACTCAACCTCGTCGACCGCGAGCGTTTCGAGCTGTGCTGGATCATCGACTTCCCGTTCTACGAATGGCTGGAAGACGAAAAGAAGATCGATTTCGCCCACAATCCGTTCTCGATGCCGCAGGGCGGCCTGGAAGCGCTGAACGGCCAGGACCCGCTGTCCATCAAGGCCTATCAGTACGACATGGTCTGCAACGGTTTCGAAATCGCGTCCGGTTCGATCCGCAATCAGCTGCCTGACCTGATGGTCAAGGCGTTCGAGCTGACCGGAAAGACACGCGACGAGGTCGAGGAGCAGTTCGGTGGCCTCTACCGCGCCTTCCAGTATGGCGCACCTCCACATGGCGGCATGGCTGCGGGCGTCGATCGCGTGATCATGTTGCTTGTCGGTGCCAAGAACCTGCGTGAAGTGACGCTGTTCCCGATGAACCAGCAGGCGCAGGATCTGCTGATGAACGCACCCGCCGAGGCTTCGCCGCTGCAGCTGCGCGAACTGTCGCTGCGCGTCGCGGTAGCTAAGAAAGAAGCTTAAGAAGTTCGCGCAAGCGACTCTTTCGACTCAGCAAAAAGCCCGGCATCGCTGCCGGGCTTTTTTCGTTTCAGGCCTTAGAGCATGATCCCGAAAAGGGGGAGCCGGTTTTCGGAAAAGATCACGCTCCAACAAGAAGATAGTGCCCCATTCCGATTTAATCGTAATGGGGCAGGCTCTAGCAGCCAAGATCAGTCCTGGTTGGCCGTGACCGTCAGGCCCAGCGTCTTGGGCAGGTCCTTGGGGTTCGACATGCCGCTTGCTGCCAAAAGCGCGAACGGAACCGGCGAGGCGGGCTTGGCGGCGATCTCGATCGACTTGGGGTTGTCGAGATAAGCGGTGACCGCCGTGGTGACCTGGGTCGCCAGCTCCGGATTGTTCAGTTCCATCATCAGGAACGGCACGATCGCCTTGGCCTGGTTGGCGATGTCCTTCGCCGTCATGTTCTGCTGCTTGGCGAGGAACTCGAGCACCTTGTTGGTCACCGAATCGTCGTCGAAGCGAACGGTCGCGCCGTGGAAGGTGAGCTGCTGCATCAGGCCGAGCATGGCGAGGCCCTGAGCCGAGTTGTCCGTGCCTTCCGGCTGGGCGGCCATCTTCTTTTGCAGGTCCTGCACCGACTTGAGGAAGTCGACAGTGTAACCGCCGAGATCAAAGGTCATGCCCAAGGTGCCGGCGTTGTCGACGGTGACGTCGTAGCTCGACAGCGCCATGCGGCCGTCGGTCGGCTGCCAGCTTCCTTCCATCTGGAAGTCGCCGCTGATGTTCTGGTAGCCAAGGGCTTCGATCGCTGCTTTCGACTGCGGGTCTTCGACAAGGGTCAGGTCAGCGGTGAACTTCTCGGCAGAGCCGGTGAATTCCATGGCATTGCCATCGGCCGGAGGCGTAATTTCGGCCTGGAAGTTGGTCATCTGGAAGGCTTGCTTGTCGCCAACCTTGACACTGACATTGTCGAGAGTTGCGGTCTCGTACATCAAAAACGATGCGAGCAAGTCGGTTGAGTCAGTTGCCGGCAGCGTCACATTGCCGAGCGTCAGCGGGCTGATGTCGACCTTTGCCGTGCCTTCGGTGACGCTGTAGGGCTCGGTTGTGATGGTCTCGATCTTGTAGCCGCGGTTTTCTTCGGTGATGCCGCTGAGAGTGACCTTGCCGATGGAAAGCGGCTTGCCTTCGCCAGCCATCGCGATGCTCGCCCCTTCGAGCACGGCCTCGGAAGCGTCGCCCGTCACGCCGGTCCAGGCGAGCGTCATGTTCTGGGCCGCCAGTACGCTCTTCAGTCTTTCGGCGACCGCGGTTGCATCCTGGGCCAGTGCTGCATTGAGCGGAAGCGTAAAGAGAAAGGTCGATAGTGCGAGCTTGCTGAATGCAGAGCGGTATTGCGTCATCATGGTTCCCTGAGACTGTGAGGATTCGTTCACGCCTCTCCTGTCCGCCAGGAACTGGACTGGAAAAAGGCATTGCGGCGACATTGGCCGCAATTCGCGCGAAAAGGCAACCACCGGCGCGCAGTACACGCAAGAATGGTGAAGGGTTGGTTGTGCGGAACGGCAGCATCGCCCTGCAATCAAACTTGTTTGCATGCGGCACCGCGACACTCTTGCTTTCGCCGAATGCCCTTGTCGCGAATCACCCGTTCCGCTAGTCCAAACCCATGGGAAAAGCGCTTTTGCCGCCCGGAAACGGTAGCGGCGACAACATTGAACCGGTCGATCTGAAGAAGGCGCTCGAAGAGCGCTATCTGGCCTATGCGCTATCGACGATCATGCACCGGGCATTGCCGGATGTGCGCGACGGACTGAAACCGGTCCATCGCCGCATCATGCACGCCATGCGGCTGCTCAGGCTCAATCCGGACCAGGGTTTTGCCAAATGCGCCCGCATCGTCGGCGAGGTCATGGGCAAGTTCCACCCGCATGGCGACCAGTCGATCTACGACGCGCTGGTGCGCCTCGCACAGGATTTTTCGGTCCGCTATCCGCTCGTCGACGGGCAGGGCAATTTCGGCAATATCGACGGCGATAGTGCCGCCGCCATGCGTTACACCGAAGCGCGCATGACCGAAGTGTCGGTTTCGCTGCTCGAAGGCATCACCGAGGATGCCGTCGACTACCGCCCGACCTACAACGAAGAAGACGAGGAACCCGTCGTTCTGCCCGGCGCGTTTCCCAACCTGCTCGCCAATGGTTCGTCCGGCATCGCGGTTGGCATGGCGACGTCGATCCCGCCGCACAACGCAGCTGAGCTGTGCAGTGCAGCCCTCTATCTCATCGACAATCCAGACGCTTCCGTCACCGACCTGATGACCTCCCCAGGCGAATGGGAGCGCATCAAGGACGATCCCGAACTGCGCCTCGCCTGCAAGGTGCGCGGTCCCGATCTGCCGACTGGCGGCAGCATCGACGACGACTGGGCCTCCATCGTCAACGCCTACGAGACGGGGCGTGGCGGCTTTCGCATGCGCGCCATGTGGCAGCAGGAAGACCAGGGCAGGGGCACCTGGAACCTAGTCGTCACCGAAATTCCCTATGGTGTGCAGAAGTCCCGGCTGATCGAAAAGATCGCCGAGCTTTTGATCGCCCGTAAACTGCCGCTGCTCGAGGATATCCGCGACGAGAGTGCCGAAGACATTCGTGTCGTTCTGGTGCCCAAGAGCCGCGCTGTCGATCCGGGCTTGTTGATGGAATCGCTGTTCAAGCTCACCGAGCTCGAAAGCCGCTTCCCGCTCAACATGAACGTACTGTCGCGCGGCAAGGTGCCGAACGTGCTGTCGCTCAAGAGCGTGCTGCGCGAATGGCTGGATCACCGTCGCGAGGTGCTGGTTCGCCGCTCGAAGTTCCGTCTCGGCGAGATCGAAAAACGCCTTGAAATCCTTGGCGGCTACCTGATCGCCTATCTCAATATCGATGAGGTGATCCGCATCATCCGCGAGGAGGATGAGCCCAAGCGCACGATGATGGCGCGTTGGGGCCTGACGGACAATCAGGCCGAAGCCATCCTCAACATGCGCCTGAGGGCGTTGCGCAAGCTCGAAGAATTCGAAATCCGCAAGGAATTCGATGCGCTGAGCACTGAAAAGAGCCAGATCGAAGCGTTGCTGGCGTCAGACGCCAAGCAGTGGGCGACCATCAAGTGGGAAGTGAGCGAAGTCCGCAGGCATTATGGTCCCGACACCAAGCTTGGCCGCCGGCGCACTGTTTTCGCCGAAGCGCCCGACCACGACCTGACCGATATCGCGCATGCCATGATCGAGAAGGAGCCGGTGACGGTCGTCGTCTCGGAAAAGGGCTGGCTGCGGGCGATGAAGGGCCATCTCGCCGACTATTCGCTGCTTACCTTCAAGGAAGGCGACAGCCTCAAGCTGGCGTTCCATGCCCAGACCACTGACAAGATTCTGGTCTTCACCACTGGCGGCAAGTTCTACACCATCGGTGCCGACCGCTTGCCGGGCGGGCGTGGCCATGGCGAACCGATCCGTATCATTGTCGATATGGACAATGATCAGGACATCGTCACCGCCTTTGTCCATGAGCCCAAGCGCAAGCTGCTGCTTGTCTCCCATGAGGGCAATGGCTTTGTCGTTGTCGAAGAAGAGGTCGTCGCCAACACTCGCAAGGGCAAGCAGGTGATGAACGTCAAGTCGCCTGACGAAGCTAAGCGCTGCATACCGCTTGTGGGCGACCATCTCGCCATCGTCGGTGAAAACCGCAAGATGCTGGTCTTCCCGCTTGAGCAGATCCCCGAGATGACGCGCGGCAAGGGTGTCAGGCTGCAGAAGTACAAGGACGGCGGCGTTCTCGACATGAAGCCCTTCACGATGGAAAACGGTCTCAGCTGGCTGGACTCGGCCGAACGCACCTTCACCCGGTCACGCGAGGAGTTGCTCGAATGGATCGGCACGCGTGCTACCGCCGGACGGATGGTGCCCAAGGGTTTTCCGCGCACTGGACGCTTTGGCTAAGGGCGAAATGACGCATTGAGCGGGTGCGGTGCGGCAAAGTTTTCGTGCGCGGCACCGCATTAGCCTCTATGATCTCCTCATCGGCCGCGAAGTCAGCGCCGGGCGTTAACACGGGTCCAATGCAGGGCCGAGGAGATCTAGGCCTTTGAATGTGACCAATCCCCGCAAACCGGAGCGAGAGCCGAGGCTGTTCGGCCCGTCCCAGCCCATGCGCGCAGCTTTGGTGCCGCCGCTTTCGGCGGCGCGCTGGCTGCTGGTGCTGATCGTTGCGGCGGGCATCTATTTCTTTCACGGCTTCCTGGTGCCGGTGCTGGCAGCACTGGTCATCGCCTTTGCCAGTTGGCCGCTCTATCGCCGGCTTTTGACGGCGGTCGACGGCAACAGGACCATTGGCGCCACGCTGGCGCTGCTGTTCATCATCGCCTTCCTCGTGGTGCCGATTTCTTTTGCCGCGACCTACACCGTCAACGAGATCCGCGAATGGGTCGGTTGGGCATTGGAGACCAATCGTCATGGCGCACCGACACCGGGTTGGATATTGAACCTTCCCGTCGTCGGCGATTGGCTGAATGAGCAGTGGGCGCGTTATGTCGGCCATCCCGGCGCGATCGGCGAACTGATCCAGCTCGTCAGCGGCGCCAATATCGGCACCATCTATCGCGGCGTACTTGCCGCCGGTGGCAGCGCCTTCGGCATCATTCTGACGCTGCTTTTCATGCTGATCGCCTTGTTCTTCACCTACCGTGATGGCGAATCCTTCGTCGCCCAGCTCGACGGGCTGGGTGAACGCATCTTTCCGATGCGCTGGGAGCGCATTTCGCGCGTTGTCCCCGCGACGATCAGCGCCACCGTTACCGGCATGACGCTGATCGCGATTGGCGAAGGCGTGGTGCTCGGCGTCGCATATTGGCTCGCCGGCGTGCCGTCGCCGGTGACGCTTGGCGTCATTACCGGCTTCATGGCGCTGATCCCAGGTGGTGCGCCTTTGTCGTTCAGCCTGGTCTCGGTCTATCTGATCGCCAGCGGCTCGCCGATTGCCGGCGTCGCCCTGTTTGCCTGGGGCTCGATCGAACTCTTCATCGTCGACAAGACGCTACGCCCCAAGCTTGTCGGCGGGCCGATCAAGCTGCCGTTCCTGCCGACCTTTTTCGGCCTCATCGGCGGCGTCAAGACGATGGGCTTTCTGGGCCTGTTCATCGGCCCGGTGCTGATGGCGCTGCTGGTCGCCATCTGGCGCGAGTGGATTCGCGAGATCGAGCTGAACGACGAGGCGGCGATGATCGGTGCCAATGTGCTGGCCGAGGGCGATGGTACGCGCACCATCGAGGCTTCCCGAGAGGACCTGCCGCCCAAGCGAACCAAGGCCGGTTAGCGCTCACACGGCCTGTTGGACGGCGGCGCTTGCCCGCCGTCTGCGGCCTTCAGAAAGCTGCCAGGCCGAGTGGGCGACGAGCGTGATGATGAGGATCGCTCCGCCGATCAGGCTGTTGCGCGTCGGCACCTCGGCGAAGATCATCCACACCCAGATCGGCGCCAACACCGTCTCGAGCAGATAGAACATCGCGACTTCTGGCCCGGAGATGTATTTCGGGCCGTTGGCGAGGCAGAAGAACGAGATCGGCATGATCACCGCGCCGTTGAAGATGATCCACCACGGGGCTTCGACCTTGAAGCCCGTCTTGGAAACCATGAAGGCAGCTACCAGGCAGGGCAGCAGAACGCCGACAAGCGCAGTGAACCCCATGTCCTTGCCGCTCGAGCGCGAAATGGTGATGGCCGAGGCGATGCAGAAGGCCGAGCAAACGGCCATCAGGTCGCCGAACAGATGGCCGGTGCCGATCGAGCTGCCAACGATGATGAGCACGCCCCCGACCATCGCCAGCATGGCAAGCATGGTTGCCGGTCGTGGCCTTTCCCTGAGGAATACCCATGACAGCACGGCCGCGAACACGGTGTTGAAGGCCAGGATGAACACCAGATTGGCTGTCGAGGTGTTGTAGACGGCGGTGATGAAGGCGATCGAGCCGAGACCGTAGAGACCGGCGACCACAAGGCCTGCCCGGCCGGGAATGAGTTGTGGCGCGTTACGGCTGAACGAACGCCAGACCAGCCAGATGACGATCGCTGCAACGAATGTCACACCGCTTCGCATCAACAGGATCGACCAGTTGTTGCCGTCGGCAAGCTTGATCAGCGGAATGTCGACGGTCAGCGCCAACCCGCCGAGGCCGGTCAGCAACAATCCCTTGGAGTGGTTCGATTGAGTGTTTGCCACGATTTCCCTGCCAGATGGTCGACGGCAGCGTGGAAAACGGGCCGGACATGCTCAAATGTTGCCTTCGAAACGCTCCCAGCCCTTCATGCCGAGATGTTCCTGCGGTGTAAAACGTACCTTATAGTTCATCTTGCGCGAACCGTTGACCCAGTAGCCAAGATAGACGTGGGGCAGGCCCATGGCGCGCGCGCGGGCAATATGGTCGAGGATCATGTAAGTTCCAAGCGACCGCTCGTCCATTTCCGGATTGTAGTAGGAATAAACCATCGACAGCCCGTCCGACATCTTGTCGGTCAGTGCCACCGCCATCAGTTCGCCTTGGCCCTGGCCGGTGATGAAGGTGTCGGGGCCGCGCCGGCGGTATTCGATCACCTTGGTATCGACATGGGTGTCTTCGACCATCATGGCGTAGTCGAGCACGGTCATGTCGGACATGCCGCCCTTGCGGTGGCGCGCGTCGAGATAGGAGCGGAACAGCGAGTATTGCTCGGTCGAGGGTTCTGCGTCGTGCATGGCGCCGACGAGGTCGGAGTTGCGCTCGACCACCCTGCGCATGTTGCGCGTGGCCTTGAATTCCTGGGCCAGGATGCGGACGGAGACGCAGGCCCTGCAGGTTTCGCAGGCAGGCCGGTAGGCGATGTTCTGCGAACGCCGGAAGCCGCCCTGGGTCAACAGGTCGTTCATCTCAGGCGCCTTGTCACCCACGAGGTGAGTGAAGACTTTCCGCTCGAACTGCCCCTCAAGATAGGGGCAGGGGGACGGCGCCGTCAGGAAGAATTGCGGAGAATGGGTCGGATGCTGCGTCATCGAGCGTCAGGAAGACTCCCAATCAATGTTCCCTAGCTTGGCGCTACCTGCGAAAAATTCAACATGAATGTGAAGGCAAGTGCATTCTTTGCCTTCACATTTTGGCGCAACTGCCGGTTTTGACTCGCCGAATGGCAATTTTTAGCTGTCGCTGCGGCTGACCACGGTGCCGAGAAGCAGGTCGTGCAGCGCCCGCTTGCGGTCGGAAAACAGCGTCACCAGCAGCACCAGGGGCGTCAAAACCACGTTGCCTGCCCAAAACAGCACCGAGTGAACCACCGCCAGAAGGCCATCGATCGGCTTGCCGTCGAGGCGGTCGAGCCGGATACCCATCATGCGCATGCCGGTTGTCGCCTGGTTGGGCCCGCCGAGCGTCGACCAGATATAGAGCAGTGCTACCGCGGGGAACAGGATGCCGAACAGCGCCCAGCCGAGGCCGAGCGTCAGGATGCCGAGAAGCAGGATGATGATGGCGAAGGGGATCATCAAAAGACCGACGATCAGATAGTCGATCAGGAAAGCCAGGATGCGGCGCGTGCGCACACCGTCATAGGCGCGCGTATCCTCAAGCCTGTTGGTGATGATTTCGCCGTCCAAAACGCGTGCGGTCATAGTATCCTCAATGGCGAGCGAAATTGCCCGCGCGCCAATTCAAATGGGGAAATTGGGAGCGGATTTCAAGATTCAGGCTTGTCGAGACTTGCCGAAAGACGTCCCAAGGCAGCTCGCAATTCCGGAAGATGGTCTGTCACGACTGCCCAGACAATGGGATCCGCGATCTTGTGATATTCGTGCCGTAGCACGTTGCCGATACCACGTATCTGTTTCCAGGGAACTTCAGGGGCGTGGTCGAGCAACTCGTCCGGCAGATGCCGCGCAGCTTCCGAGATGATCTCGATGCCGCGTTGGACGCCATGCTTCAACAGCCAGTCGTCCCGGAAATCCTGCAGCGTCTTGCCGGCAGTTGCAGCCTCGATGCCGTCGAGCGCATCAAGGATTTCCGCCAAAATAGGTCTGACCTTACGTCCTGCCATCAGAACACACGAATGGCCGACCGTTCGATCTCGTCCTTCAACTGCGGGTGCAGGCTGTCGCGCGTTGTAAGGTCCACGTCGACGGCCATTGCCTCTTCCAGCAACTGTTTGATCCCGACCAGGTCGATCAGCGAGAAGCGGCGTCCCGCGTCATAGTCGATGAAAAGGTCGAGATCGCTGTCTTGAGACTGCTCGTTGCGTGCCGTCGAGCCGAACAGGTAAAGCGAGGTTGCACCCATGCTGCGAATTGCATCGGCGTTCTGTTGAAGTCTCCTGACTGCTTCCGACCTGGTCATGCCATCCACAATACAGCAACTGCTGGACATGTTGTAGGCAGGCAGATCAGCCCTTCAACATCTGCGCCACTTCAGGTGCGAAATAGGTCAGGATGCCGTCGCAGCCGGCGCGTTTGAAGGCGAGCAGGCTCTCCAGCATCGCCTTTTCGCCATCGATCCAGCCATTGGCGCCCGCTGCCTTGATCATCGAATACTCGCCCGACACCTGATAGGCGAAGGTCGGCACTCGGAACTCTTCCTTCAGCCGGTGGATGATGTCGAGATAGGGCAGGCCGGGCTTGACCATCAGCATGTCGGCGCCCTCGGCGAGATCCTGTTCGGCCTCGCGGATGCATTCGTCGGAGTTCGCGTGGTCGATGTAGTAAGTCTTCTTGTCGCCCTTGAGCAGTCCCTGCGTGCCGATCGCCTCGCGATAGGGGCCATAGAAGGCTGAAGCGAACTTTGTCGCATAAGACATGATTGCCACGTCCTGGAAGCCATTGTCGTCGAGCGCGTCGCGGATGGCGCCGATGCGGCCGTCCATCATGTCGGATGGCGCGATGATGTCGGAACCTGCCGCCGCCTGAAGCACAGCTGCCGCCGCCACCTGGGCGACTGTCTCGTCATTGACGATGATGCCGTCGCGCAAGATGCCGTCATGGCCATGGCTGGTGAACGGGTCGAGCGCGACATCGGTAATGATGCCGATCTCGGGAACCGCCGCCTTGATGGCGCGGGTGGCTCGGTTGATGATGTTGTCGGGCTCGAGGATATGTGCGCCGGTTTGGTCGCGCAGACCCATGTCGACATTGGGGAAGGTGGCAAGGGCCGGAATGCCAAGCTTTGCAGCGCGTTCCGCTTCCTTGACGGCGAGATCGACCGACATGCGAAACACGCCGGGCATGGCTGGAATGTCTTCCTTCCGGTTCTCGCCATCGATGATGAAGATCGGCCAGATCAGATCGTCGACGCTCAGGCGGTTCTCCTGCACCAGCCGGCGCGACCAGTCGGCCTTGCGCATGCGGCGCAGGCGGCGGCTGCCGGTGATCTCGTCGACGCTGCGCGCGCCGGCTGCCTTGGCTGGGGTGAACTTGTTCATCGGTCGTCTCCGGTAATTGTGCAGTTTTTAGCATGCCGGTTTGCCCAACACCAAGATGCAGGATGTGTCCTGCGGCATTGACGCACCCTGTCACTCCACATTAGCTCTGCACACTCAGCCTGAATGTGAGGGATTCCAGTGGACATCGACTTTGGCGGCGACGACGAAATCCGCTTCGAGCGGTCCGGAGCGGCCGGCATCGTCACGCTGACGCGGCCGCAGGCGCTGAACGCGCTGACCCACAAGATGGTTTTGGCGCTGTCTCGTGCGCTCATCGCATGGCAGGTGGACAGCGACGTGGCGCTGGTCGTCGTCAAGGCCGAGGGCAGGGCGTTTTGCGCCGGCGGCGACATCTTGCAGGTCTATGAAGCCGGCCGACTCGGCAATCCGCCTGTCGATTTCTTTGCCGATGAATATCGCCTCAACGCCCAGATCGCGCGGTTTCCCAAACCTTACATCTCGCTGATCGACGGGATCGTCATGGGCGGCGGCGTCGGCATCTCGTTCCATGGCTCGCATCGGGTGCTGACCGAAAACGCACAATTCGCCATGCCCGAAGTTGGCATCGGCTTTTTTCCCGATGTCGGCGGTAGCCATCTGTTGCCCGACCTCGGCGGCTATTTTGGCATGTATCTGGCGCTGACCGGCAACCGAATCCGCTATGGCGACGCGCTTTGGTCCGGGCTGGCGACGCACACTATTTCGGCAGACGGGCAGATCGGGCTGCTGGAACGTTTTTGCGAGACCGGCGAATCGGAAGCGGTTCTGCGCAATTTCTTCCGGCCCGCCAAGCGCGAGACTGAGCGCGACACGCTCGAAGCCATTGCCCTGCACTTTTCCAAACCCAGCCTTGCCGATGTCATCGCAAGCCTCGATGCGGATACGGGCGAATTCGCAGCCAAGACGCTCGCAAACATCCTTACGCGTTCGCCAACCAGCCTGTCCGTCGCCTTCCGCCAGATCAAGGCCGGGCTGACCATGTCGATGGACGACTGCATGCGCATGGAATTCCGGATACTGAACCGCATGCTGACTGGCCGCGACTTTTATGAGGGCATCCGCGCCGTGCTCATCGACAAGGGCTCGACACCGCAATGGCAGCCGGCACGGCTCGCCGATGTCGACCCGGCCGATATCGACCGCTATTTCGCAACGCTCGGCGATGGGGAACTCGCCCTGTGAACGACAATGCAAGCCGCCTGCGCGAGATGCACCCGTCCGCGATCGAGAATGCGTTTGCGCTGTTCCTGCGCGTGGTGGCTGCTTATTGCCTGCTGTTCGGCATTCTCTATTGGGTTCGTCTGATCGGCGTTTATGACGGCCCGCTCTGGCGCTTCGACCTGATGCCGCTCCATTGGCAGGTCGCGGCGGTGACGCTGTCGGCGTTTTTTCCCTTCGCGGCCATCGGTCTGTGGATGCTGTCGTCGTGGGGGCCGGTCATCTGGTTCATTTGCGCTGCGACCGAGATTGTTATGTATGCGGGCTTCCCCGATCTGTTTGGCAGCCGCCCGCTGATCGTCGCCGCCCATGTTTCGGTGGCGTTGATTTACGCCGCCTTCCGGATCGTCTTGCACCTCCAAAGACGCCGCGCTGCCCAGTAGCCAACGCTTTCAGGGCGTTGCGGGCCATCCCATAAAATACAAGGTTAATTATTCTTACTCGGAAGGGTTTTCGTTAACCCTCTTTCGAAACCAGTGCCTGGTAAGCCCTTGTTAAGCCTGACGTTTAAGTCGAATTTTATGGGTATTCGATAAGTTCGCGATCAAGGTGACATCAAACAAAAAAGTCACCAGGCGAAAACAGAGAGGCAAAGACAATGATCAATTCGCGTCAGGTGGCTAAGCCCGCCATGGTTTCTGAGGACCGTAACGAAGCTATCCGTTCGCTTTACATGGAATCCCTGCAGCTGGTCGAAAGACTTCACCGCCGTCTTCTTGATGTTATCAAGGATGAGTTCGACCGTAACGGCCGCAGCGACATCAATGCAATCCAGGCGCTGCTGCTGTTCAACATCGGCAATGCGGAACTGACCGCCGGCGAATTGCGCTCACGCGGCTACTATCTCGGCTCGAATGTCTCTTACAACCTCAAGAAGCTGGTCGAGCTCGGCTTCATCAACCACCAGCGTTCGCGCATCGACCGTCGCTCGGTTCGTGTCAGCCTGACGCCCAAGGGCCAGGACGTGGCCGAGGTCGTTGCCGGCCTCTACGATCGCCATGTCGGCTCGATTGAACATGTCGGCGGCATCAACACCGACGAATTCAAGCAGATGAACCGCGCCCTGCAGCGCCTCGACCGCTTCTGGAACGACACCATCGCCTACCGCATGTAAGCCTGCAGGGAAGGGGAATAGGGCAGTAAGGCAGTGGGGCAATAGGTCGGCAAGACCGCAGGTGCCATGCTGCATTTCTGACTGCCCTACTACCTTACTGCCTTATTCCCAATCTTCCCAAGGAACGACCTCCAGTCGCCGGGCCGGTTGCAGAAATGCACCGGCCCTTCCTTTTTTAGCTTGAGGCGATGCAATAGAAGGCGCCCTAGCCATGTTGCCGCCATATTCGGATGACCTATCGAAATCTTGTGATGTGCCAAATCTGCCTGTTCGGCCGTCAGCAACCCGTGCGAAGAAGTCGCGAGTCACGTGTTCGTGATGTCGGGTTATG
Organism: Aminobacter sp. 01T433; assembly: GCF_056398585.1. Classification (NCBI taxonomy): domain Bacteria; kingdom Pseudomonadati; phylum Pseudomonadota; class Alphaproteobacteria; order Hyphomicrobiales; family Phyllobacteriaceae; genus Aminobacter; species Aminobacter sp. 01T433. The sequence goes on along the minus strand of NZ_JBFTPR010000003.1, from coordinate 123,735 downwards.
GTTGGCTAATTGTTAAGTGTGGTCGTCATATCGTCGCGGGAAATTTCCTGCCGGTCTTGTTGCGCGAATATGTCTGGAACGTCCATGAAAACTAGCCGCCGTTTCTTTCTCTCCGGTGCAGGCGCAATCGCCGTGGCCGCCATATCTGGCGCCGCTAGCGCCCAGGACGTGATCGGCGAAGTTCTCGGCTCGTCGCGTCGCGGCAACTGGGACGATCAGTTCGATGCGCGTGTCAGCCAGGGCGACAAGGTCGTCTCGACGCTGCCGATATTTTCGCCGCAGACGATCGGCTTCGTGCAACAGGCCATCGCTCAGTATCAGAACATCGTCGCTCAGGGCGGCTGGCCAGTCGTGCCCGCAAACAAGAAGCTCAAGCTGGGCGACGAAGACCCCGATGTCGTGGTGCTGCGCAAGCGCCTGATGGTTTCCGGCGACCTGTCGCCGCGCGCTGGCCTCTCTCAATCCTTCGACACCTACGTCGATGCCGCGCTCAATCGCTTCCAGGCACGCCATGGCCTGCCGTCCGATGGCGTCATGGGCAAGTACACCTATGCGGCGATGAACATCTCCGCCCAGGTTCGCCTCGGTCAGCTCCAGACCAATCTCACTCGCATCCAGGCGCAGGCCGGCAAGCTCGGCAACCGCTATGTGAACGTCAACATCCCGGCTGCCCAGGTTGAAGCCGTCGAAAACGATCGCATCGTGCTGCGCCACACGGCCATCGTCGGCAAAGTCGATCGCCAGTCGCCCATCGTCAATTCGAAGATCAACGAGATCGTCGTCAACCCGTACTGGAACGCGCCGGTATCGATCGTCCGCAAGGACATCATCCCGCTGATGCGCAAGAACCCGAACTATCTGACCGACAGCAAGATCCGCCTTTTTGCGCCGGATGGCAGCGAAGTCGATCCGATGAATGTCGACTGGTCGACGGAAGAGGCGGCGAAATATCGCTTCCGCCAGGACCCCGGCGCCAACAACGCTATGGCTTCGGTCAAGATCAACTTCCCGAGCCCCGATGGCGTTTATATGCACGATACGCCGCAGCAGAGCCTGTTCGGCAAGATGATGCGCTTCGATTCGTCGGGCTGCGTGCGCGTCCAGAACGTCCGCGACCTTGTCACCTGGATCCTGCGCGACACGCCGGGCTGGAGCCGCCAGCACTTCGAACAGACCATCAAGTCGGGCGAGAACACGCCGATTCCAGTCACCAACCCGGTGCCGGTCTACTTCACCTATGTCTCGGCATGGTCGACGGGCGACGGAGTCGTCCAGTTCCGCGACGATATCTATGGCCTCGACGGTGTCGATGAGCTGCAGATCACTTCTGCGCTCTGAGCTAGCCGCAACCGTTATGAAAGGGCCGTCCTTCGGGGCGGCCTTTTTCGTTTGAGCGCTGTTTGGCGCAAAGCGACAATCAAATTTCGCGCTGCAAACGTGGCGACGCATGGTCAAGTGTGTTAATGGCCCGCCGAACCTCCCCGATGCCCTCCGGACTGTAAGGATTTTCCACAATGGCCGCTTCGAAACACCTCGAATCCTTCTTTGGAACCCCGCTGTCGGAGGCCGATCCGGAAATCTTCGGCTCGATCCGCAGTGAGCTTGGCCGCCAGCGCCACGAAATCGAGCTGATCGCCTCGGAAAACATTGTTTCCCGTGCCGTTCTCGAGGCGCAGGGCTCGATCATGACCAACAAATATGCCGAGGGCTATCCGGGCAAGCGCTACTATGGCGGCTGCCAGTTCGTCGACGTTGCCGAGGAACTCGCCATCGAACGCGCCAAGAAGCTGTTCGACTGCAAGTTCGCCAACGTCCAGCCGAACTCAGGCAGCCAGATGAACCAAGCCGTTTTCCTGGCGCTGCTGCAGCCGGGCGACACTTTCATGGGCCTCGACCTGAATTCGGGTGGTCACCTGACCCATGGTTCGCCGGTCAACATGTCTGGCAAGTGGTTCAAGGTCGTCTCCTACGGCGTTCGCAAGGACGACAATCTGCTCGACATGGACGAGGTCGCGCGCCTTGCCCGCGAAAACAAGCCGAAGCTGATCCTTGCCGGCGGCACCGCCTATTCCCGCATCTGGGACTGGAAGCGCTTCCGCGAGATCGCCGATGAAGTCGGCGCGTATCTGATGGTCGACATGGCCCACATTGCTGGCCTGGTCGCCGGCGGGGTGCATCCGTCGCCGCTGCCGCACGCCCATGTTGTCACCACCACCACCCACAAGTCGCTGCGCGGCCCGCGCGGCGGCATGATCCTCACCAACGACGAAGACATCGCCAAGAAGATGAATTCGGCGGTGTTCCCAGGCCTGCAGGGCGGCCCGCTGATGCATGTCATCGCCGCCAAGGCGGTGGCTTTCGGCGAAGCGCTGAAGCCCGAGTTCAAGACCTATGCGGCAAATGTCGTCGCCAACGCCAAGGCGCTGGCCGCAAGCCTCAAGGACACCGGCCTCGACATCGTTTCGGGCGGCACCGACAACCATCTGATGCTGGTCGACCTGCGTCCCAAGAACGCCACCGGCAAGCGCGCCGAGGCAGCTCTTGGCCGCGCCAACATCACCTGCAACAAGAACGGCATTCCTTTCGATCCGGAAAAGCCCTTCGTCACCTCGGGCGTCCGTCTCGGCACCCCCGCCGGCACGACCCGCGGCTTCGGCGAGGCCGAGTTCCGCGAGATCGGCACGCTGATCACCGAAGTGCTGGACGGCCTCAAGGCTGCCAACTCGGACGAGGGCAACGCTGCCGTCGAGGCGGCGGTCAAGCAGAAGGTCGTCAGCCTGACCGAGCGCTTCCCGCTTTATCCTTACCTCGGCTAAGACGCCGAGCCGGGGAGGGCGCGAAACCATCCCCGAAAGCTTTGGAGCCCCATCCCTAGATATCAGGGGTGGGGCTTTTGTTTTTCGGCCGTGATCGATGGGCAAATGCGGCTTCCACATCTTGGGATCATGGTTCCGATTTCCGGGCCGATGGGTTAAGCCTTTCACGGTCGAGGATTCGAATGACAAGGCTGAACGATGCGTTGCCCATATTGCCAGTCTGAAGACACGCAGGTGAAGGACTCTCGTCCGGCCGAAGATGGCGCTGCGATCCGCCGCCGGCGCATCTGCCCGGTCTGCGGCGGCCGCTTCACCACATTCGAGCGTGTTCAGCTCCGCGACCTCGTCGTGCTCAAGAAATCCGGCCGCAAGGTGCCGTTCGACCGCGACAAGCTTGCCCGTTCGGTCGAGATCGCGGTGCGCAAGCGCAACGTCGATCCTGAGCGCATCGAGCGCGCCGTGACCGGCATCGTCCGTCAGCTCGAAAGCTCCGGCGAAAGCGAAATCCCTTCCGGCGAGATCGGCCGTTTGGTCATGGAGGCGCTGAAGTCGCTCGACGACGTTGCCTATGTGCGCTTCGCATCGGTTTACCGCAACTTCCGCGAGGCCAAGGATTTCCACGAAGTGTTGGGCGAGCTCAAGGGCGACGAGGAAGCCAGCTGAGCAATGGTCTACGACGCATCCACGCAGGACACGATAGACCGCCGTTTCATGGCAGCCGCACTTAGGCTGTCGCGAAAGCACCTCGGACTGACTTCGACCAATCCGGCGGTCGGCACGCTCATCGTCCGCGACGATGGTTCTGGACCTGTTATCGTCGGACGCGGTGTCACCGCCATAGGCGGGAGGCCGCATGCCGAAGCTGAGGCCTTGGCCGAAGCAGGCGATCTGGCGCGTGGCGCCACCGCTTATGTCACGCTTGAGCCCTGCGCTCACCACGGCCGTACCCCGCCTTGCGCCAATGCGCTGGTCACCGCTGGCGTCACACGCGTCGTCGGCGCCGCAAGCGACCCAGATCCACGCGTCTCCGGCAAAGGCTATGCCATCCTCCGGGGCGCCGGCATCGAGGTCAGGGAAGGCGTGCTTGGCCGCGAGGCCTCCAATCAGCTCGCCGGTTACATGAATCGTTCCGTGAGGAAGCGCCCGGAAGTGATTCTGAAGCTTGCGCTTTCCGCCGATGGCATGATCGGCAGGCGAGGCCAGGGCCAGATCGAGATCACCGGTGAGATCGCTCGCCGCCTGGTCCACATCATGCGCGCCGAAACCGACGCAATCCTGATCGGCATCGGCACTGCCCTTGCTGACGATCCCGAGCTGACTGTGCGTTTGCCGGGGCTCAGGGCGCGTTCGCCGGCGCGCATTGTGCTCGACAGGCTGGCCCGGTTGCCGGCGACGTCGAAACTCGCCCGTTCGGCCGATGATGTGCCGGTGCTTGTCGCCGCCTGTTCGGAAATCCATACGACCAACAAGGCGGAACTGGAGCGCGCCGGCGTGAAATTCCTCGCGACCGAGACGTATGACGGGCGCGTGGCACTGCCCGAACTGCTTGAGGACCTGGGCAATCACGGCATGTCGCGCATCGTCGTCGAAGGCGGCGCCGACACAGCGCGCGCCTTTCTCGATGAGGGCCTCGTCGACCGCATCGCACTGTTTTACGGACCCGAAGCGATTGGCCGCGACGGCATTGCAGCGCCCATCGGCCGCGACCATATACCGGCTGGGTTCGAGCTAGTGCGCGAGGCGCGCTTCGGCGAAGACCACTTCGCTGAATGGATAAGGGAAATCTGATGTTTACCGGGATCGTTACCGACGTGGGTACAGTCGCGTCTGCAGCTCAGCTCGACCAGGGCGTGCGCCTGCGCATCGACACGGCCTATGATCCCAAGACGATCGACATCGGTGCGTCGATTTCCTGCTCAGGCGTCTGCCTGACTGTCGTTTCATTGCCCGAAGATACGTCGAATGCCCGCTGGTTCGAGGTCGAAGCCTGGGAAGAAGCACTCCGCCTGACCACGGCGAGCGACTGGGCGTCCGGTCGCAAGATAAATCTCGAACGCGCCCTCAAGATCGGCGACGAGCTTGGCGGCCACATCGTTTCGGGACACGTCGACGGCATGGCCGAGATCGTGGCGCGCGAGGATGAGGGCGAAGCGGTGCGTTTCCGCCTAGAGGCGCCGCGCGAGCTGGCCAAATTCATTGCGCCCAAAGGGTCCGTCGCGCTCGACGGCACGTCGCTGACGGTCAACAAGGTCGAGGGCACGCGCTTCGATGTGTTGCTGATCCATCATTCCTTGCAGGTGACGACCTGGGGCGAGCGCAAGGTCGGCGACCGCGTCAATCTCGAGATCGACACCATGGCGCGTTATGCCGCGCGCCTTGCCGAGGCGGCCAGCGAAGGGCTTTGATACGAGGCGCCAGCCGCCGGTCGACCGGCCAGCGGTTTCCTGCCACAGTGCTTAACACTTCGCTTGCGAACTCATCGGGTTCGGCCTAAGTCAGCCGCTCCTGCCGGAGATTTGACATGGCCAACGACAAGAAACTGAAGCTCCTCATCATTGAGGCGCGCTTTTACGACGACCTTGCAGATGCGCTGCTGGACGGCGCCAAGGCTGCACTGGACGCCGCCGGCGCATCCTACGATGTGGTGACCGTTCCTGGCGCGCTCGAAATTCCGGCCGTGATCTCGTTTGCGCTCGACGCAGCCGATGACGAAGGCACCCAGTATGATGGTTATGTCGCGCTCGGCACCGTCATCCGTGGCGAAACCTATCACTTCGACATCGTCGCCAACGAATCCTGCCGTGCTTTGATGGACCTGTCGGTTGCGGAATCGATCTGCATCGGCAACGGTATCCTGACTGTCGAAAACGATGATCAGGCTTGGGCACGCGCCCGCCGCACCGAGGGCGACAAGGGTGGCTTTGCCGCGCGGGCAGCCCTCACCATGATTGCCTTGCGCGAAAAACTTGGAGCAGCACGCTCGTGACGTCTCCTGAAGATAACGGCCAACCGCCCGTCCGCCAGGCCAACAAGCGCGGTGCCGCCCGTCTGGCTGCCGTGCAGGCGCTCTACCAGATGGACGTCGCCGGCAGCGGCCTGCTCGAAATCACCGCTGAGTATGAGGCGTTCCGCCTTGGCAAGGAAGTCGACGGCGCGCTCTACCGCGAGGCCGACGCCCAGTGGTTCCGGGCTATCCTCGCCGGTGTGGTCGAAAACCAGAAGATCGTTGACCCGGTCATCCGCCAGGCTTTGACCGAGGACTGGCCCCTGTCGCGGCTCGATTCGACGCTGCGCGCCATTCTGCGTGCCGGTGTCTTCGAGCTGATGAAGCGCCAGGACGTTCCTGTGGCCGTGATCGTGTCGGAATATGTCGACATCGCCAAGGCCTTCTATGCGGACGACGAGCCCAAGCTCGTCAATGCAGTGCTTGATCGCGTTTCCCGCAAGCTGCGCGGCGAGGGTAAGGGTAAGGACGCATTATGACCGGTGGCGAACGCGATGCGCGGCGAACTGCTTACATTCTCGCCGCATCGCAAGCCATCATAGGCTCCGCCGCCCCGATTGCCTTTTCGCTTGGTGGCCTGGCGGGCTACTATCTGCTTGGACCCGACAAGTCGCTGGCAACCGCCCCGATCACCGGTTTCAGCGTTGGTCTGGCACTTGGCGCACTTCCGGCGGCTGCGATCATTCGCAGCCTCGGCCAGCGTCACGGCTTCATGTTCGGCACCGCGGTCACCGCAGCCGGTGGCGCCATCGCAACGTTGGGCCTCTTCCGTTCGGAATTCTGGCTTTTTGTCTTCGGCCTGCTGATGCTCGGTGTCGGCAGTGCCTTCGTGCAGCAGTTCCGCTTTGCCGCGGCCGACAACGCGCCGCCGGAATTCAAGGCGAACGCGATCTCGTTTGTGCTCGCCGGTGGCATTATTACGGCAATCCTCGGCCCCCAGATCGTCATCTTCACGCGTGAACTGTTTGCGCCCGTCATGTTCGCCGGCTCCTTTGCGGCGATCATTGGCTTGGCTGCGGTCGGCGCCGTCATCTTGTCGTTCCTGAGAGTGAAGGGTGGGGCGGAGGCGCACGCGGCCGTGTCTCAGGCCGACGCGCGCCCGTTGCTGGAGATCGTCTCCCAGCCGCGCTTTGCTGCAGCACTCGTTTGCGCGGTCGGCAGCTATGCCGTGATGACCTTCGTCATGACTGGTGCGCCGCTCGCCATGGTCGGCTGCGGGTTCTCGCCCGACGAGGCGACGCTCGGCATCTCCTGGCATGTCATGGCGATGTTTGGCCCAAGCTTCTTTACCGGCCGCCTGATCCAGCGTTTCGGCGCCGAGCGCATCGTGGCGCTGGGCCTGTTCCTGCTGATCGTTTGTGCCATCGTGGCCTTGTCAGGCATCGCGTTGTGGCAGTTCTGGACATCGCTGATCCTGCTCGGCCTTGGCTGGAACTTCGGCTTCATCGGCGCAACCGCGATCGTCTCGACGGCTTACCGCCCGTCGGAAAAGGGCAAGGTCCAGGGCTTCCACGACTTCGTCCTGTTCAGCATCGTCGCTCTGGCCTCGCTGATGTCCGGTGCTGTCTACAATGCTTTTGGCTGGGATATGCTGGCCTGGATCGTCTTCCCTGTCTGCGCCGTCTGCCTGGCGGCGCTCGCGGCTCTGTCTCTGATGCGCCAGCGTCAAACCGTCTGACAGGAGGATGTCGGCAATCAGGCCTGCCGATTTCTTCGAACTACAAAAAAATATTGCGCAGGCCTTGCGCATTGTGAAACCGTATGCCCCGACGGAAGCTGGCCGCCATGCTCATATGCGCCACCGAATTCCGGGAACGAGAAGGGGCTTCATTATGCGTCAGACCACAGCAATCGCCGCAGCGATCATCGCGCTCGGCCTCGCCACCAGTGCCGCAAGCGCGCAGGTGGTGGTGTCTTCCAAGATCGACACCGAAGGCGGCGTGCTCGGCAACATCATCAAGGCCGTACTCGACGCCAACAAGATCGCTACCACCGATCGCATCCAGCTTGGTGCGACGCCCGTCGTGCGCAAGGCGATCACCGCGGGCGAAATCGACATTTATCCCGAATATACCGGCAATGCCGGCTTCTTCTTCGAAAAGGCCGATGACCCGGTCTGGAAGGATGCCGCCAAGGGCTTCGAGACCGCCAAGAAGCTCGACTATGACGCCAACAAGATCGTCTGGCTGTCGCCGTCGCCGGCCAACAACACCTGGGCGATCGCGCTGCGCAAGGATGTGGCCGAGACCAACAAGCTCGCCACCCTCAGCGATTTCGGCAAATACGTCGCTGGCGGCGGTGCTGTCGTGCTCGCGGCCTCATCTGAATTCGTCAATTCCGCTGCGGCCCTCCCGGCCTTCCAGACCACTTACGGCTTCACCCTTAAGCCGGAACAGTTGATCACGCTTTCCGGTGGCGACACGGCAGCCACCATCGGAGCCGCCGCCAACCAGACCAATGGCGCCAATGCCGCCATGGTCTATGGCACGGACGGGGGCATCGCGCCTTCGGGTCTGGTTGTTCTCAGCGACGACAAGGGCGTGCAGCCGGTCTACCAGCCGGCTCCGATCATCCGCGAAGCTGTGCTCAAGCAGCATCCGGAGATCGAGACCTTACTCAAGCCGGTGTTCGAAAAGCTCGACCTGGTCACGCTGCAGGAACTCAACGGCCGTGTTCAGGTTGGCGGCGAGCCGGCCAAGGCCGTTGCCGAAGATTTCCTGAAGAAGAACGGCTTTCTGAAGTAAGCTTCCCCGGCGCGCCTCTCATGGGACGCGCCGACGGAACCGGGGACGCATCGCAGTCGTGGGCATCAGGTTCGACAAGCTTGGCGTGGTGATTGCCGCAATCACCGCCTATGGCGCCTTCGTGGCGCCATTCGCCACTTTTCGCGCCAACCGCATTGTAGCAGGTGAACCGCGCTCGATCATGGAAGCCTTGCCGTCACCCATGGGGGCGGCTCTGCTGGCGATCCTGTTGGCAGCAGGGCTTGTCGCGCTCTTCAAGACACCGCTGGCTGTGCGCCTGGGTGCCAGTGTCGTGGCGCTTGTGTCGCTTGCGCTGCTGATCGGCGTCGCCGGCAGTCATTTGACGCCGGAGGGCAATACTTTCGCCCGTATCTCACCGGCCTCTGGCTTTTGGATTCTGATCTTTGCCTTCACTCTTTTGCTCGCCGATGTGCTGACAAGGCTGCAATTGTCGCCGGTCGGGCGTGTTGTCGTGCTGGGCGCAGCGGCTTCAGCGATCTGGCTTCTGCTCGCGTCAGGCCAGTGGGACAGCCTGTCGATCCTCAAGGAATATGCCAATCGCGCCGACAGTTTCTGGAACGAGGCGAGACGCCATGTCGAACTCGCGCTCGGCTCGCTGGCTGCCGCCGTTCTTGTCGGCCTGCCGCTCGGCATTTTATGCCATCGCGTCGAGTCGCTTCGAGCAGGCGTTCTCAACGTGCTGAACATCATCCAGACGATCCCCTCGATCGCGCTGTTCGGCATCTTGATCGCGCCGCTCGGCTGGGTCGCGGCAAACGTTCCCGGTGCTTCGGCTCTGGGCATTCGCGGCATTGGCGCCGCACCGGCCTTCGTTGCGCTGTTTCTCTATTCGCTGTTGCCTGTGGTCGCCAACACGGTGGTCGGGCTCGCGGGTGTGCCGCGCGCAGCGAACGATGCGGCACGCGGCATGGGCATGACCGGCTGGCAGCGCCTGTCGAATGTCGAGTTCCCGCTTGCCTTTCCGGTCATTCTCACAGGCATCCGCATCGTTCTGGTCCAGAATATCGGCCTTGCCACCATCGCCGCGCTGATTGGCGGTGGTGGCTTTGGTGTGTTCGTGTTCCAGGGTGTCGGCCAGACGGCAATGGACCTTGTCCTGCTTGGCGCGGTTCCAACGGTGGCGCTGGCCTTTGCCGCTGCCATCATCTTAGACGCGGTGGTCGAATTTGTCGCGACCCGCAGAACCTCGGCGGTGGCGGCATGATCGAGATCGAAAACATCACCAAGCGTTATGGCGAAACCGCTGTCGTCGACGACGTCTCGATGGTCATTGAGCCGCGTACGCTGACGGTGATCGTCGGCACTTCCGGCTCGGGCAAGACCACGCTGTTGCGCATGATCAACCGCCTGGTCGAGCCGACTTCGGGTACGATCAAGCTCGACGGCACGGACAATCGCTCGGTGCCCGGCCACGAACTGCGCCGCAGCATCGGCTATGCCATTCAGGGCAACGGCCTGTTTCCGCACCGTACGGTGGCGCAGAACATCGGCACCGTTCCTTCGCTGCTCGGCTGGGATGCCGCGCGTATCAAGGCTCGCGTCGACGAGCTCATGTCGCTGCTTCAGCTGGACCCCGTGGCTTTTGGCCCTCGCTATCCTCACGAATTGTCGGGTGGCCAGCAGCAGCGCGTCGGCGTCGCCCGTGCGCTTGCCGCCGAGCCCAACGTGCTGTTGATGGACGAGCCGTTTGGCGCGCTCGACCCGATCATCCGCACCAAGGCGCAGGAAGACCTTCTGGCGATCCAGAAGCGCTTCGGCACCACCATCATCCTCGTCACCCATGATATGGAGGAGGCGGTCCATCTCGGCGACCGCATCGCCGTCATGGATGCCGGCCGCCTGATCCAGTATGCGACGCCGGCCGAGATCCTGGCCAAACCCGCCAACGATCTCGTTGAAACTCTGATCGGTGCCTCCGACCGTCCGTTCAAGCTGTTGTCGCTCGGCGCCGTCGGTGACGCGGTCGAGCCTGGCAAGGCGGCCGGCGAGGGGATACGCGCCGAGGCAACCCAGCGCGATGCGCTCGCTGAACTGTTGTGGTCGGGCCGTTCTGCGATGCCCGTGACATCGGACGATGGCACACCACTTGGCAAGGTCACTATGGAAGGCCTCGTTAAACGTGCCGCGAGGCCGCAATGAAGGCCTGGATTCCGCTCCTGCTGCGGCTCGCCGTACTGGTCCTGCTCATCGCTTTTTTGACGAATCCCCTGTGGTTCGAGCCGCTGCTCAAGCCGCTGACACAGAATGGCGCTCCTGCCATCTACAACCAGGGCAGTCTGCTATCGCTGGCGCTGCAACATCTGCGCACGGTCGCCATCGCAACCGCAGCAGCGATTGTCGTTGCGGTATCGCTCGCCATCCTTGTCACCCGCCCGACGGGCGTCGAGTTCCTGCCGCTGTCGCGCAGCCTGGTCAATATCGGCCAGACTTTTCCTCCGGTCGCGGTTCTGGCGCTTGCCGTTCCCGCCGTCGGCTTTGGCGAAAAGCCGACGCTGATCGCGCTGTTCCTCTATGGCCTGCTGCCGATCTTCGAGAATTCGTTGACGGGTTTGACCACCACGCCGCCGAGTGTGGTTGAAGCCGCGCGCGGTGCTGGCATGACCAGCTGGCAACGCCTGCTCAAGGTTGAACTGCCGCTCAGTGTGCCGGTCATGCTCGCCGGCATCCGGCTTTCGGTGGTAATCAGCCTCGCCACAGCCACCATCGGCTCGACGGTCGCGGCCAAGACGCTCGGCGAGGTCATCATCGCCGGGTTGCAATCCAACAATCTGGCCTTTGTCCTGCAGGGAGGCCTGATCGTCGCGGCCCTTGCCGTGCTTATCTACGACGCGCTGTCGGCGCTGGAGCGGATGGCGGCCAGGCGTATGGGGCTGGTGGCCCAGAACGACTAGCCGAGGCTAGCGCCCGCGCACCGGGTAATCGAGCGTGATTTCGAGCCGGCTTTTGTTGCCTTCGATGATCCAGCGGCGGCGCAGCACCGCAAAATCGTGGTTGTCGCCGCTCACCGACAGCGAAATCACGTCGCCCGTTTGGCATTCCGCCGAAAGTTTGAGTGCGCCGAGCGTACCGTCCAGGCCCGCCTTGGCGGCATAAATCCTGGCCGAACCTGTCAGCACGACATCGACCTTCTGGCCTGTTGCGCTGCCGCTGAGACTCGGTGATTGATCTGGCTGATGCCCCGGTCCGTCATTTGAAGGAGTTCTTGCCATGGTATGGCGTCTCTCTAAGATCGTGATGTGTCTTTGTCTTGCAGCTTTCGCCTTTCTTGTGGCGTTCGGCAATATCACCGACTACGGCTCCAATTTCGCCTTCGTCCAGCATGTCTTGAGCATGGACACCACTTTCCCGGGCAACGCCATCATGTACCGGGCGATCACCAACCCGACGCTTTGGAGCATCGGTTACTGGCTGATCATATTTGGCGAAGCGCTGACCTGCCTGCTTTTCGTCATCGCCGCTTGGAAGCTCTAGCAGGCAAAATACGGCTCCGCCCAACAATTCAATGATGCCAAGAGCTTCGTTCCGATTGCCGTGACGATGGGATTTCTCGTCTGGTTTTTCGGCTTCATGGTCATTGGCGGCGAATGGTTCGGCATGTGGCAGTCGAGCACCTGGAATGGCCAGGAGGCGGCATTCAAGTTTTACATGACGATGCTGGCGGTGCTGATCTACGTCAATCAGCCGGATCGCGAGCTGGCCTGAAGTTGTTTTGAATTGCGTTTGACCGTTTGAAGCAGTGCGGCGAAAGCCGGGACAAAAGCTTAGCGATATCTTGACGTTCGCTGCCCTGTTTCGGATGGTTGGCGGGAGCGGGAAGCCGCACCAAGGCTTGCCTGCCTCATTCACTCGCCCGGGGAGGGGAATTCCGGGCACAATCAGGGAAGAGAATTGGCAATGACAATGCTTTACGTCGTCATCGCCTGCGGCCTGCTATCTGTCCTTTACGCCATATGGGCGACGCAGTCGGTGCTTGCATCCGACCAGGGCAATGCGCGCATGCAGGAAATCTCCGCCGCCATCCGAGAAGGTGCGCAGGCATATCTGGCCCGCCAATACACCACCATCGCCATCGTCGGCGTCGTTGTGTTCCTGCTCGCTTGGTGGCTGCTTTCCGCAACCGCGGCGATCGGCTTTTTGATTGGTGCAGTGCTTTCAGGCGCAGCCGGCTTCATCGGCATGCATGTTTCGGTCCGCGCCAATGTGCGCACCGCACAGGCCGCGTCCAACAGTCTTGCTGCCGGCCTCGACATCGCCTTCAAGTCGGGCGCCATCACCGGCATGCTGGTGGCTGGCCTCGCTTTGCTTGGCGTCTCCGTCTACTACCTCATCTTGACCGGGCCTATGGGGCATGCGCCTGCTGACCGCATTGTCATCGACTCGCTGGTGGCTCTCGGCTTCGGCGCTTCGCTGATTTCGATCTTCGCCCGTCTCGGCGGCGGCATCTTCACCAAGGGTGCGGATGTCGGCGGCGATCTCGTCGGCAAGGTCGAAGCCGGTATTCCCGAGGACGATCCACGCAACCCTGCCACGATCGCCGACAACGTTGGCGACAATGTTGGCGACTGCGCCGGCATGGCTGCCGACTTGTTCGAGACCTATGCCGTGACGGTCGTCGCCACCATGGTTCTCGGCGCGATCTTCTTTGGCGGCACTGAAATCCTGTCCAGCGTGATGCTCTACCCGCTCGCCATCTGCGGCGCCTGCATCATCACCTCGATTGTCGGTACCTTCTTCGTCAAGCTCGGCGCCAATGGCTCGATCATGGGCGCGCTCTACAAGGGCCTGATCGTCACCGGCCTGTTGTCCGTCGTCGGTCTCGGCGCGGCAACTTCGCTGACGGTTGGCTGGGGCGAGATCGGCACCGGGGGTGGCGTGCTGATCACCGGCAAGAACCTGTTCATCTGCGGGCTCATTGGCCTCGTGGTGACCGGGCTCATCGTCGTCATCACCGAATACTATACCGGCACCAACAAGCGCCCGGTCAATTCGATCGCCCAGGCGTCGGTCACCGGCCACGGCACCAACGTCATCCAGGGTCTGGCGGTGTCGCTCGAATCGACCGCTCTTCCGGCGATCGTGATTGTTGGTGGCATCATCGCGACCTTCCAGCTTGCCGGCCTGTTCGGTACGGCAATTGCCGTCACCACCATGCTCGGCCTTGCCGGCATGATCGTAGCGCTAGACGCCTTTGGTCCTGTCACCGACAATGCCGGCGGCATTGCCGAAATGGCTGGCCTGCCCAAGGAAGTGCGTCATTCGACCGACGCGCTTGACGCGGTCGGCAACACCACCAAGGCGGTGACCAAAGGTTATGCCATCGGCTCCGCTGGTCTTGGCGCTTTGGTGCTGTTTGCGGCTTACAGCTACGACCTGCAGTACTTCGCGGCGAACCCGACCCAGTTCCCGTATTTCGCCAACATCGGCACGGTCTCCTTCGACCTGTCCAACCCTTACGTCGTTGCCGGTCTGATCTTTGGCGGCATGATCCCGTATTTGTTCGGCGGCATCGCCATGACCGCCGTCGGTCGTGCGGCCGGCTCGATCGTCGAGGAAGTGCGCAGGCAGTTCCGCGACGATCCGGGCATCATGAAGGGCACGTCCAAGCCCAATTATGCTCGTGCCGTCGACATCCTGACCAAGGCTGCGATCAAGGAAATGATCATCCCGTCGCTGCTGCCGGTGCTGGCGCCGCTGGTCGTTTATTTTGGCGTGCTTTTGATCTCGGGCTCCAAGGCCTCGGCTTTCGCGGCCCTCGGTGCCTCGCTGCTCGGCGTCATCGTCAACGGCCTGTTCGTCGCCATCTCGATGACTTCTGGCGGCGGTGCCTGGGACAACGCCAAGAAGTCGTTCGAAGACGGCTTTACCGACAAGGACGGCATCAAGCACATGAAGGGTTCCGAGGCCCACAAGGCTTCGGTGACCGGCGACACGGTCGGCGATCCCTACAAGGACACCGCCGGTCCGGCCGTGAACCCGGCGATCAAGATCACCAACATCGTCGCACTTCTGCTGTTGGCAGTGCTTGCGCATAGTGGCGGCTAGTCCGGTAGGCAGTTACGCCTATGCACGATCTTGAGTGACTTAAGCCCCGTCCGCGTCCTGCGGGCGGGGTTTTTCAGTTCTTCTGACGCCACGCAAAAAGAAGCCCGCGGAATTGCTTCCGCGGGCTGTTGCCTGAGATTCTTGAAGTCCTTGAGCGGATCAGGTGCCGCCGAAGATGTTGCTGGCAGCATTCGAACCGATCTTGCCTGCACCCGAAAGCAGCTGGCCGAGGAAGTTCTGGTCCTTGCCGCCGGTAGGCGTCGTGCGCGAGATGAAGTCGAACACCTTGCCTTCCTGCATGCCGTAATTGGCAATGTTGGTGACACGGCCGTCGGCGCCGAAATAGACGGCGAGCACGCGCTGCTCGATGAGCTTGGGCTTGGCGAATGCGACTGAGCGCTTCCGCGTCTGGGAGATGTAGTAAAACACCTCGTTGTCGAAAGTCGCGGTCGTCGAGGGCGTACCGAGCGCAAGCAGAACCTGCTCGCGGCTCGACCCCACCGGCACGGAATCGATCGATTGCTGATCGATGACGTAACCCTGGGTCAGCGTTTCGCTGGGGGTCAGATCACCGAATGTCTTGGAGGTGTTGCACGCCGAAAGCGCGGCGGCCGCCACAATCAGCGATACAGCGCTTGCCGGACGCAACGAAAATGGCATCTTGAATTTCAGCGAGTGCAACAACAACTCCATCCTGTCGTGCCAGCGCCCTGCTTGCGCGAAGCCGCAAAACCGGTAAACCAGCTTGCGCGCCGATGCAACAAGGCCACTGTGCGAAACGGGTCCCCGGGAGACCGCCCTCAAATGTTCCAGCGTCTGTTTGGGCGTCACCGCCAAGCCAATCGCGCCATCACCGAGGCGCTCTATACACGAATCGTGGCAGCCGCGCGGCAGGAGCCATTTTATTCGGCGTGGAACGTGCCTGACACGCCGCTTGGCCGTTTCGAGATGCTTTCGCTACATATGTTTCTGTTCCTGCACCGCCTGCGCGGCGAGGCCGGCGCTCCGGCTGAGATCGCGCAATTGCTGATCGACGAATTCTTCCTCGACGTCGACCATTCGCTGCGCGAGCTGGGAATCAGCGATGTCGGCGTGCCCAAGCGCATGAAAAAGCTGGCGAAAATGTTCTACGGCCGCACTGAATCCTACAAGGATGCGCTCGAACGTGACGATCACGCAGCGTTTGCCGCAGCCCTTCTACGCAATGTTCGCCCTGACGTGAAAGAATGGCCGGAAGCCGCGGCCCTTGCCGAATACGTCTTTGCGGCGAATCGCACCCTTGCCGCCCAGCCTTCGGAAGACATATGTGCCGGCAAACTGACTTATCCGGTGCCCCATGCGCCTGAAGGAGGCCACCCATGAAGCTCGTCGAAACCTCAAGCCCGGTTTCCTTCCTGGTAAACGTCTCGAGAATGCCGCAGCGAGGCATGTCGGCAGTCGTCGATGCCGACGCAGCCCAGCGCGCAGCCCTTGCGGAGGCTCATGGCCTGTTGTCGGTCGAGCGCTACAAGGCAGATCTCGTCGTCACCAAGTGGAAGCGTAACGGCATCAAGGTCAGCGGCCGGGTCAAGGCCCAGATCACTCAGGCTTGCATCGTCACTCTCGAACCGGTCGAAGCGACCATCGATGCTGACGTCGAAGGCGTTTTCTTGCCCGAAGACTCCAAGCTCGCGAGGCAGGGCTTCAATGAGGCTGGCGAGATACTGCTCGACGCGGAAGGCCCCGACGCCCCCGAAACCTTCACCGGCGACACGATTGATGCGGGCGCTCTTGCCGAGGAGTTCTTTGGTCTTGCCATCGATCCATATCCGCGCAAGACAGGCGCTGCGATTGCCAGTGCCGACGACGGTGACATTGAGCCGGTCGAGAGCGAATTCCAGAAAAAGCTCCGTCTAATATCCAAGAAGCTTTGAAAACGCCCGCCGTTTCGCGTAATCCCGGTTGTGCGGTCATCGAGAACCGCTATTTTCGCCGGACTTTTGCGTGCCCTGCGACGCCAACAGTGAGATGACCGACGCGTGATCAAGATTTCCATTGATGCCATGGGTGGCGATCACGGTCCTTCCGTGATCATTCCCGCCTTGGCCAAGGTTGCCACGAGGCGCACCGACATTCGCTTCATCATCTACGGCCGCGAAGAAGTGGTCCGTCCTGAACTTGCCAAGCAGCCGCGGCTCGCTGCTGTCAGCGAGTTCGTCCATTGCGAGGTTTCCGTGCGCATGGACGACAAGCCGAGCCAGGCGCTGCGCCATGGCCGCTGGAAGTCGTCGATGTGGAAGGCCATCGAAGCGGTCAAGTCCGACACATCGGACGCTTGCGTCTCGGCCGGCAACACCGGCGCGCTGATGGCCATGTCGAAATTCTGCCTGCGCACCATGGCGACCATCGACCGTCCTGCGATTGCGGCCATCTGGCCGACGACGCGCGGCGAAAGCGTGGTGCTCGATGTCGGCGCCACCATCGGTGCCGATGCACACCAGCTTATCGATTTCGCTATTTTGGGCACCGGCATGGCGCGTGCGCTGTTCGGCATCGAGCGGCCCACCGTCGGCCTGCTCAATGTCGGTGTCGAAGAAATCAAGGGCCAAGAAGAGGTCAAGGAGGCCGGGCGCATGCTGCGCGAGGCCAACATGGCCTCGATGAACTATCAGGGCTTCGTCGAAGGCGACGACATCGGCAAGGGTGTGACGGACGTCGTCGTCACCGAGGGTTTTGCCGGCAACATCGCCCTCAAGACAGCCGAAGGCACCGCCCGCCAAATCGGCGGCTACCTGCGCGAGGCGATGAGCCGCACGCTGATGGCCAAGATCGGCTACATTTTTGCCAAGGGCGCGTTCGACCGCCTGCGAGAGAAGATGGATGTGCGCCGGGCCAATGGCGGCGTCTTTCTGGGCCTCAACGGCATCGTGGTAAAGAGCCACGGCGGCGCTGACGCAGATGGTTTCGCTGCCGCCGTCGAAATGGCCTATGATATGGTCCGCAACCGGCTGCTCGATCGCATCGAGGCCGACCTCGACCTTTTCCACGCACGCAATCCGCATGCTGCGATGGGGCGACCTGCCGCTGCGGTCGAAGATCAGGAATAGGATTTTTTCAAAGTGATCAGATCAGTTGTGCGCGGCATCGGTTCAGCGCTGCCCCGCCGCATCATGAAGAACGCCGATTTTGAAGGCATGGTCGAGACCTCGGACGAGTGGATCGCCCAGCGCACCGGTATCCGCCAGCGCCACATTGCCGCCGACGACGAAACCACGGCCTCGCTCGGCGAAGCAGCAGCGCGCGCAGCACTGGACAATGCCGGACTGACGCCTGACGACATCGACCTGATCGTTTTGGCGACATCGACGCCTAACAACACGTTTCCCGCCACCGCCGTTGAGATCCAGAACCGGCTCGGCATGCGCCACGGTTTTGCCTTCGACATGCAGGCTGTGTGCAGCGGCTTTGTCTATGCCGTCACCACCGCCGATCTCTACATCAAGGGCGGGCTCGCAAAGCGCGTATTGGTCATCGGCTCCGAGACCTTCTCGCGTATTCTCGACTGGTCCGATCGTTCGACCTGCGTCTTGTTCGGCGACGGCGCCGGCGCGCTCATTTTGGAGGCTGCTGAAGGGCAGGGGACCATCGCCGACCGCGGTGTTCTGGCAGCCAGCCTGCGTTCTGACGGCACCCACAAGGAAAAGCTCTATGTCGACGGCGGCCCGTCGACGACAGGCACCGTCGGCCATCTCAAGATGGAAGGCCGCGAGGTCTTCAAGCATGCGGTGGGCATGATCACCGACGTGATCGAGGACGTTTTTGCCCAGACCGGCATTTCCGCCGACGATCTCGACTGGTTCGTTCCCCACCAGGCCAACAAGCGCATCATCGACGCTTCGGCCAAGAAGCTCGGCATCCCCGAGGAAAAGGCCGTGGTCACGGTTCACCTCCATGGCAACACCTCGGCCGCCTCGGTGCCGCTGGCGCTTTCGGCTGCCGGTGCCGATGGCCGCATCAAGAAGGGCGACCTTGTGATGCTCGAGGCCATGGGCGGTGGCTTTACCTGGGGTGCCGTGCTCCTCAGGTGGTGATTTCATCGCGACAGCGCCCGAACGGCGTTCGCGAAAAGGTCATGGCATCGGTCCTTGACCTTGACGGATCAATTACTTAACCTCCGGCGCTCTTGCTAAATTGTTGTTTTTGAGGATGGGACCGTCGCATGGGGGGAAAGACACTTACGCGAGCCGATCTCGCTGAATCCGTTTACCGGAAAGTCGGTCTTTCCCGTACGGAGTCGGCGCAGTTGGTCGAAACGGTTCTCGACGAAATCTGCGAGGCAATCGTGCGCGGCGAGACGGTCAAATTGTCGTCTTTTGCCACGTTCCATGTCCGCGACAAGAACGAGCGCGTGGGCCGCAACCCCAAGACCGGCGAAGAAGTGCCGATCTTGCCGCGCCGGGTGATGACCTTCAAGGCGTCCAACGTGCTGAAGAGCCGTATCCTGCGCGCGCACCAGAACGGCAAGTCCAAGGCCGCCAAGTAACGATTTTTCCGCTCTAACCGGTTGATAGCCTGGTGCGTGATTCGCACCGGGCTTGAATGTTGTCGCGCAAACCGCTGAAATGAATCACGAATCGTTTTGCGAAAGTGGCGACCATGGACAAGAGCCCCGACGCCTTCCGCACCATCAGCGAAGTGGCCGAAGATCTAGACCTGCCGCAGCACGTGCTGCGCTTTTGGGAAACCCGCTTTACCCAGATCAAGCCGATGAAGCGTGGCGGCGGCCGACGCTACTACAGGCCGCAGGATGTCGAGCTGATCAAGGGCATCCGCCACATGCTCTACGAGCAGGGCTACACCATCAAGGGTGTGCAGAAGCTTCTGCGTGACAATGGCAACCAGTTCCTCGTCGCCATCGGCAGCGGCGATCTCAAGGCCGTCGAGGCGATTGCCCAGCGCAAGCAGGCAGAGGCGCCGCTGACACCTGCCGCACAGCCGCGCGCGGTCGACGAGGAAATGCTGGTGGGCGAGGCAAGGGCCAAGCCGAGCCGGCGCTTCTTTGGTCTCGGCAAGGGCGACGATGACGGTCCGGTCACCGCCGACTCAAGCAAGCTTTCCCGCGACAACCGCGCGCTGCTCCAGGAAGCGCTGTTTGACTTGCTCGAATGCAAGCGCCTGCTCGACCAGGTTCGTTAGGCGCCACGTTGCGCCTTTTGGCCCGTTGAAATCGCCCGCTAATTCGGAACGAAGAAGTTTGGCGGGAAAGCCGCGGAATAGGGTTGACCGAGACGGCATTATCACGATACATCGCGACCGGTCCGGAGTGTAGCGCAGCCCGGTAGCGCACTTGACTGGGGGTCAAGGGGTCGTCGGTTCGAATCCGGCCACTCCGACCATTTTATCCCTTCCCCTAAAAATATCGAAAATCGAACTGCCAGCCGGCAGCTTCGGCCGCCCGAGTTGGTCGTTCTTCCTGCAAAGTTGCTGCAACGAAAAACGCCACGGGCGCGGGGGCGCGTCCATGGCGTGATTTCTGTGGGCCGGGCGTGTCTACCGCCCCCGACGCTACATTACATGTAGGAGCCGACGAGCACGGAATCGATTTTTGTGCCGTTGTCATGCTCGGAGATCGCCACTTTCTGGCCTGGAGCTAGCTGAGGCGGGATCGCGACGTCGCGCGGAATGGTGTAGCTGTTGCCATTCGTCAGCGTGACGACGCGAACTGCGGGGTTGAACTTCGCAACGACGCCATCGATTTCGGTGGCAAACGCAGCGCCCGACATAAGGGTAAGTGTTGCGGCGGCAAGAATGATCTTTCTCATTTTAATCTCCTGTGTCTATTTATTCAAAGCATGGGGATTTTTTGGGAGGATCCATTGCTTTTGACTACAGAAGAACGCGTGGCAGAGGTCGTTGGTTACATCGCAGGCGGTAAACTCGATACACAAATCGTTCACGGTTTCTTGTGGGCTTCAGTCTGGATGCCGTAGGTCATCGAATGCGCGCATGGGATGACTCGGATGCATAAAGCCATGGGTGCCGGGCATCCATGGCTTTGCTGTTGGGGTAGGCATTCGATGGATGCACGGAGCGCCCGTGGGCTTGTAACAGCCTGTGCCCGTCGTAGCGGAGTGTTCGATCGCAGCATGCGAGCGTCGGCGCAAACCTTGGCCCTGGGCTTTAAAACGCGAAAAGCCATGGGCGGGAGGAGCCCATGGCTTTCGGTGTAGCGCGGTTTTGGTCGCGGCTTAGAGCGCGCGCAGCACGGACGTTACCTGATCGGCATCGTCGCTCTTGGTGTTGATGGAGACCTTGTCGCCAACCTGGACCTGCGGGAGGCCGATGTGACGCGGAATCGTATAGCTCTTGCCATTGTCAAGAGTAATTACACGAACGTCAGGATTGAACTTGGCAACAACGCCTTCTGAACCAGAAGCGAGAGCTGCGCCACTCATGAACGCAACAGCAGATACTGCGAGAATGAGCTTTTTCATTTTGGTAGTCCTTTCAATGTTTCGTAGCGAGGCGATTTTTATTTCGCTGTTTCGCTTACCACCATCAGATAGGCGCCTACCTTTCCGAATTCCATGGGCTGGACGGTCACTCTGATTCACAAAGCAGTCACGCCGAGTTGAGCCGGCAAAAGGGTGCCGGACCGTTCACAAAAGGATGGGGTTGTGCGCAACGCCTGTGGCGGTGCCGAGTCAGCTGGCGTAATACGCCATGGCCCGCTGATGACGGGCTTCCAGGGCTATCGAGCCCCAGATCAGGCCGAGCAGCAGGTAGAAGTGACGCCAATGGTCGGTATCGATCACTGAGCCAAGGGCGACATGGCCAAGGAAGACGACATAGGCGCACAGCAGATAGGGCTGCCACGGCCGGTCGCGCAGCAGGATCCGGAACCCGGCCGCGATCGTCCATACGATCAGCGTCAGATAGCTGGCGAAGCCGAGCCAGCCATAGTCCATCAAGGCCTTGAGCCAGATGTTATGCGTGTCTTCACCGTACATTTGGCCGAAGAGGAGAGGGCCGATGCCGAATGGTCTTTCCGTCGCCAATAGGAAGCCGATGCTGTAGCGCGCGAAACGGCCAAGGCGCGCGCCGTCATATTCCTGTACGAGCTGCGCACGCGAGGTGAAGAGCTCGGCGATGCTGGGGATCTGCAGGGCGACCAACAGCGCGAGAGTTAGGAAGGTCACGGCAGCTATGCTCATGACCACGATCCTGAGGCGGAACTTGCCGCTGTTGCTCTGGAGAAACAGGAAGCCGGTGAGCAGGATGGCGGCGGTGCCGAACAAGCCCCAGGCGCCGCGCGAGAAGGATAAGAAGATGCCGCCGGTGACGATGAGCAGCGGCACAGCGTAGATCGCCATCTTGAGCGGATTGCCGGTCAGCACACGATACAGCAGATAGATGCCGGGCAAAGCGAGGAATGGCCCGAACACGTTGGGATCCTGGAACGCACCTGCGGCGCGTTCGAATTTTGTGAACATCTCAGCACCAGGCACAGCGCCGAAATAGCCAAGGATGCCGAGCACCGAGGTGACGACGCCAGAAGTGACCCAGGACAGGAAAATGACCCGAAACAATCCCGGGTTGGCCTCGGTTACAGCAGCAAAGAAGACCGCGGTGAAGCCCAGGAACAACGACACCGCCAGATAGAGCGGTGTGCCCATCAGGTCCGACATCTGCGTCATGGCGATCATGCCGCCGATGTTGAACGTCACGATCAGCACGACCAGCGGGGTGATGGCGTGCGAAATGCGCAGGCCAAACAGTGACCAGACGGCAATCAGCCCGGCCATATAGAGCTCGTAGGGCGCCGGCTCGCGGAGGACAAAACCCGAAAGCAGCACGCCCAGCGCAACGGCGCCGGTAGAGATGAGCCCGATCAGCTTGGCGTTGATCGCGGCTCGCGGCAGCTCATAGGTGATCGCGCTCAATAGGCGTTTTCCGTATCAAGCAGGCGGATCGGGGTCAGGAACAGGATCTTGATGTCGAACCAGAGCGACCAGTTCTCGATATAATGAAGGTCGAACTCGGTGCGCTTGCGGATCTTCTCGTCGGTGTCCATCTCGCCGCGCCAGCCATTGATCTGCGCCCAGCCGGTGACGCCGGGCTTGACCTTGTGGCGCGCGAAGTAGCCGTCGACCACTTCATTGTAGAGCAGGTTGTGCGACTGGGCGGCCACCGCATGCGGTCGAGGGCCGACCAGCGACAGGCTGCCGAACAACGCATTGAAGAACTGCGGCAGTTCGTCGATCGACGTCTTGCGGATGATGCGGCCGACACGGGTGACGCGCGGGTCGTTCTTGGTGACGCTCTTGCGGGCCGTCGGATCGGACTGCTCCGCATACATCGAGCGGAACTTGTAGACCTCGATCACCTCGTTGTTGAAGCCGTGGCGCTTCTGCTTGAACAGCACCGGGCCCTTGCTGTCGAGCTTGATGGCGATGGCGGTAACCAGCATCACAGGCGAAAAGACGATGATGCCGAGCAGGCTGAACACGATGTCGAAGGCGCGCTTGGCGACCGAGTCCCAGTCGTTGATGGGCTTGTCGAAGATATCGAGCATCGGCACCGCGCCGATATAGGAATAAGAGCGCGGCCGGAACTGCAGCTGGTTGGAGTGCGCCGAAAGCCGGATATCCACCGGCAGCACCCACAGCTTCTTGAGCAGTTGCAGCACGCGCGTTTCCGCTGTCAGCGGCAGCGACACGATCAGCATGTCGATGCGCGCGATCCGGGCGAATTTCAGCAATTCGGACACGGTTCCGAGCTTCGGATAGCCAGCAACAATCGGCGGCGAGCGCTTGTCGTCGCGGTCGTCGAAGATGCCGCAGATGCGGATGTCGTTGTAGGGCTGCTGCTCGATCGAGCGGATCAGCATTTCTGCGGCCTTGCCGCCACCGACTATGACGGCGCGGCGTTCCATGCGTCCATTGCGCGCCCACAGGCGGATCACGCGTGCCATGATCAGGCGCAGGCCGATCAGCAATGTGAGCCCGGTCAGGAACCAGCCGCCGAACAGGAGACGCGAATATTCTGACGAAACCTTCATGAAGAAGGCTGCGAGGGCCATCAGCGCGAAGGCCGCCGCCCAGCACAAGGTGATCCGTCCGATGGTGGCGCCGGGCCGCATCAGCGACTGCAACTGATAGCAGTCCATGATTTCGAAGAACGCGACGGCCGCAAAGGACGCAGCCAGGATGACGAATGGATATTGCCAGCCGAGATGGCCGAGGAAGCCGACGTGATAGGCGTAGAGGGCGAGCCCAGAGATGAACAGAAGGCCGAACTCCGCGAGGCGCAAGGCACCGCTGACCATGACCGGGGACATGGTGTCGCGCCGATATTGTGCAGCCACCTCCTGGGCGACGCTGCTGAGCTTGGCGGCATCGGACTTTTTTCCGTCGCCGCTAGCCGCCTTGACGGCTTCCGCACTGAAGCGGCGCTTTGGGTCGAAATTGGTCATTGTCGTCGTCGATCTGTCACCGGTCGCCGGATTGCCAGTTTGACATATCAACGATGAGCTAAGAAACCCTTGAACAGGGTGGGGGCCTTCAAATCGTGTTCAGCCGCCTCTTGGTGCCAGCGCTGCGAAGTATGCTTTTTCGACATCGCGAGCCATCACCGCCACGCCAAAACGTGATTTCAAGGTGCAGATGTCCGGCATCAATGCCGCGTAGCCGGCAGGCGATTTCAAGGCGGCGAGCATTTTCTGACTGATCTCGCCAGCGTCGGGACTTACCAGGGCAAGCGAGGCCGATCCCAGAATTTCGGGAATACCGCCAACAGCCGTTGCCACGATCGGCTTGCCGGCGGCAAGCGTCTCCAGAACGATGTAAGGCATGGCTTCTGCGCGCGACGGAACGACAACGACGTGGGCGAGGCCAAAGGCCTCACGCGCCGGCATCGGGGCCATGAAACGCACGTTGCTGGCAAGGTCCAGCCTCTTTACCTGCGCGTGATAGCGCGGCAGATCCTCGCCGTCGCCAACCATCACGGCCGTCACTTCGCGACCAAGAGTTTGCCGCGCCTTGTCCAGTGCATCGATGAAGAGGTCGGGTCCCTTCAGGTCGCGCATCATGCCGATATAGAGAAAGTCGGCGGCGTCGGGTTGCGAAAGCACCCGTTCGAACTCCGCATCGCGCAAGCCATTGTAGACGAGGCTGTTTGACACGCGCGGCTCGCCGACCTTGCGGATGAACGTGCGCCGTTCGTAGTCGGAGACGAAAAGCAGGGAGTCGGTGAAGCGTTCCATCAGGCGTTCGAGCCCGAAGAACAGCTTTCCGGTCGCTGTGGTTTCGTCATAGTGCAGGGAACCGCCATGCGGTGAGTAGACGCGGGCCACGCAATACCTTGAAACCCGCAACAGTGAGCCGAACGCACGTGCATAAACGCCACCCTTGGCGCCATGCCCGTGCAGCACATCCGGCCGCAATTCCTTGATGATCTTGTAGGTGCGCCAGCCCGAAGCGATATCGCCGGGGCCAATATGGCGCTGCATCGACGTACGTCTGATGCCAAGCGCCAGCATCGGCCTGATCGCTTCGAACAGACGCTCTTCATGTTCGCCGCCGGTGGTCGAGTCGCAGATGATGCCGACCTGATGGCCAGCGGCCACCTGTGCTTCCGTCAAATCACGCACATGCCTGAAGATGCCGCCGACCGGCGACCTGAAGCAGTGGACGATCCGGAGTTTGCGGGGCGCTATCTGCTGCACGGCGTCTTAGAACAGTCGCTCGCGGACGTAGATCGTGTCGCCGGGCAGCAGAGGATCGGTTGTCAGCACGCGACCGGTCATCACCTTGCCGTTGATGTCGCGGGTGATGTCGACATTGCCCTGGTTGGCACGGGCGCTGTAGCCGCCGGCCATCGCCACTGCCTTCTGTACGGTCAGGCCTGGAACATAGGAATACTGCCCCGCGGCACCCACTTCGCCCATGACGAAGATCGGACGGTAGCGATCGACCTCGACCGAAACATCCGGGTCGCGCAGGTAGCCTTGGCGCAGCTTGGCGGCCAGGGCCTTTTCGACTTCCTGGGCGGTGTAGCCGCGGGCAGGAACGCCGCCGACGAGCGGGAAGGAGATATAGCCCGACTGGTCGACACTATAGGTATTGGTCAGGCCTTCTTGTTCGAAGACGGTGACGCGGATGCGGTCGCCGGCGCCGAGACGATAGGGCTGGTCGAGCACTTCATGAAAGGCAGCAGGCGCGGGGCGATAGCTCGAGCAGCCGCTGACGATCAGCATGGCCGCGAGTAGCGCATGGCAAAAGGGAAGGGAGCTTTTCATTTCGGCAGACACACCTTCGACTGCTTGCCGCCACGCTGCGGGATATCGGTTCGCGACTGTTATCGTCTTGTTAGGGTTAATGCTCGGTAAAGGGAGGCGTCATCTTGCGCGCACCAGGTCGAGCGTTGCGTAGCGATGTTAACACCTGGGTTACCATGTTTGTTTACCGTGCAGTCTGCTCAGCCTCGGAGTAGGAATTGCATGTCTGGCGTCCAATCCACTGCCGGTGATGTCGATGTCGATCTCGGCCAGCTCTTCGCCAGTCTTGCGAGGAACTGGTTGCGCCTGGTGCTGTTTTCCGTGGCGGTCGCCGGCCTGGCCTTTGTGCTCGCCTCTCTGGCGACGCCTCAATACCGCGCCGAGACGCGCCTGCTGATTGAAACGCGCGAGTCCGTTTTCACACGCCCTGACGGTAGTGCCGGCAACGAGGCGCCAGTCCTCGACGAGGAGGGGGTCACTAGCCAGGTCGAGGTCATCGGCTCAACCGATATCCTCAAGCAGGTCGCCAAGAAGCTCGATCTGGCCAGCCGGCCGGAATTTGACGCCGCATCTGAAATGTCGACGATTTCGCGTCTTCTGGTGATTGCCGGCCTCAAGAGCGATCCGAACGAGCTGCCTCCTGAAGAACGTGTGCTCAAGGCGTTCCGCGAAAAGCTGACCATCTATCGCGTTGAAAGATCGCGCGTCATCGTTATCCAGTTCTCTTCGGCGGATCCAAAGCTTGCGGCAGCCGTGCCGAATGCGATTGCCGAGGTCTATCTCGACTTCCAGCGCAGCTCCAAGCTCGAGTCGAGCACCGAGGCGACCGATTGGTTGAAGCCCGAAATCGCCGATTTGAACAAGCGCGTCAAAGATGCCGAAGCGCGCGTTGCAAGCTTCCGGTCGCAGTCCGACCTGTTGGTCGGCCAGAACAACTCGGCCCTTGCCACCCAGCAGCTTTCCGAACTCTCCAGCGAATTGTCGCGCGTTCGTGCCAACCGCGCCGCCGCCGAAGCAACTGCGCAGAGTGTACGCCAGGCGTTGAAAAGCGGCGGTTCGATCGACGCGGTGCCAGAGGTCCTGTCCTCTGGCCTCATCCAGCGTCTGCGCGAACGCCAGATCCAATTGCGAAACGACATCGCAGATCTGTCGACGACCTTGCTTCCCAACCATCCGCGCATCAAGGCGCTCAATTCCCAACTCGCCGACCTGAATGTGCAGATCCGTGCCCAGGCCGAAAAGGTTCTGGCGGGGCTGGTCAATGAAGCCGCGAGTGCTGATCTTCGCGAAAAGCAGCTGGTTGCCGACCTCAATAGGCTGAAGGTCGAATCAGGACGCGTGTCGGAAGAAGAAGTTGAACTTCGTGCGCTGGAACGCGAAGCCGCCGCGCAGCGCGCATTGCTCGAATCCTATCTCACCCGCTACCGCGAGGCCGCCTCGCGCCAGGATCGCAACTATCTGCCGGTGGACGCCCGCGTCTTTTCGAGCGCGATCGTGCCGTCTGAATCCTATTTTCCGAAGATTGTCCCCATTGTCGGCGCGGCATTCGTCGGCTCGCTGTTGTTGATGGCGATCTTCACACTGCTACAGGAGCTTTTTTCCGGCCGTGCCATGCGCCCGGCGGCGGGTTCCCGCGTCACGCCAGTCACCCAGGTGGCGATGCCTGTCCGTCGCGTGGCAAGCCTGTCGGACGAGGAGACACATCGTCAGTGGGATAACGCCGAAGGACAGGCCGTTGCGGCTGACCTTGCCGACTACGATCCCGAGGAGCAGTCGGTTGCCGCCCAAGAGGAGCTAGGCGTATCGGCACCAATGCCCCCGGTTGCCCATGCCGGTGTCAGCATCGAAACGGCGGCCGAAAGGTTGATCGCCGGCGGTGCGGCTCGTGCCATCTTCATTTCGCCCGAGGGCGACGATGCGGCGGCGACAGCAGTGCTTGTCGCACGCGAAGTGGCCGATACAGGCCTGCGCGTTTTGTTGCTCGACCTGACCGCCACAGGTGCTGCATCGCGGCCGATGCTCG
The DNA here is from genome assembly GCF_056398585.1 of Aminobacter sp. 01T433. NCBI lineage: Bacteria > Pseudomonadati > Pseudomonadota > Alphaproteobacteria > Hyphomicrobiales > Phyllobacteriaceae > Aminobacter > Aminobacter sp. 01T433. The sequence goes on along the minus strand of NZ_JBFTPR010000003.1, from coordinate 95,828 downwards.
ATGGCGGCCGCTATCCCGGCATTACCAATCTTCTTGCTTCAGAAGCCCAGTTCACCGACGTCATCCGCGCCGACCATTATTCGGATTGCGATGTCATGCCGGTCGGTACGGCCGATCCTGCACGCGCCATGCGCGCTGCCGACCGCCTGCCGATCATCATGGAATCGCTGACGACTGCCTATGATCTGGTGGTGGTCGAGTGCGGACCGGCCGATGCCGACGAGATCAGGCGCCTTGTCGGCGATGGCACGGAAGTGCTTGTCAGCTTCCTTCGCCATGACGACGAGATCGCCGATGCGGCCGAAGGCCTGCGCGCGGGCGGCTACCAGGATGTCATCCTTGTGACCCCGGTGGGCCATGAGTTGCCGACGACACCGCAGCCGACGCGTTCGGCCGCCTAGCGCATCGGCCCGAAAATCGGAATCGATTTTCGGAAAGCACGATGCGTAGGTTCAAAGACTTAGAGCGTCCTTTGTGCGTCCATTCGGACGCACGGCGCTCTAGGGTCAATCGTCCTCGACTGGCGCGGCCTTGCCGCGCACGCCGGACCTCAGCCGCTTGACCAGAGCCCATAGCGTGGCGTTGTTTTTGATCGCGCCCTTGACGCGCGACGTCGATCGCAGGCCAAGCGCGTAGAGGCGGCCCTTTGCCGTCAATGGCACCAGCACATCGGCGTGTTGGATCTCGATATCGCACCAATGACGCTTGTAGGGCTCGTCGCCGACGCTGAAATCGTAGACAGCGAACCCTTGGTGGCAGGCCTCGGAAATGTTGTCGAAGAACAGGTATTCGCCCGGGCTGGCATAGGCCAGTTCGTCGTCGGCGATGGCCCCGAATTCGCAAATCAGGCGGCCACCGGCCCGGCTCGAGCCGGTGACCGCGCGGTATTTGCCTGCGACCTCCAGCCCATGCAGCACAAAGGACGGCTTGTCATGCTGCAGGGCATCGACGAAAAGTTTGCGGAAGAAGCTGCGTATCTCTGCGTCGGCAAATACGTCGGTGATGCCCATCGCGCCAAATCGCTGCTGTTTCATGGCGAAGAAGGCGTCGAGCATTGCGTTTGCGTCGGCGGCCGTGGTGGCCACTGTCCGCCGTGCACCGCCAACGGCCTCGTATTTCCGCTCCTGGCTGCGATGCCGCTTGCGCTTCTTCTTGCCGTTGGTGCGGGTGAGAACCGCTTCGAAGCCGCCATCCAGATTGACTGCGAGCGCCACATTCGGGCTCGGTGCGGAGCCCAACTTGAGCAGCGGGTTGGGTAAATTGTTGAATTCGGCAATCAGGCGGTCGAACGCTACAAGATCTACATCCGGACGAGCTTGCCTGATCGAGCCGACAAGCGCGTCGATGTCATGTGTGTTTGCTGTTTCCAGCCAATTCCTGTCCACTGCTGGAAAATTGCCGTTGGCGTGTGTGCCGCCCAAGAAACGTGCGATGCGGAACGGTCCTTCGCGACTGACTTCAAGCGCGACAGCGAGCACAGGCCGCCCTTTGGTGATCAAGGTCGCAATGATCGCGTCGGGCTTGTTGGTGTCGGTCCAGGCGGATACCCATTCTGGGCTCTGCGCCGGTGCGTAGATGTCGGTGAAGCTCCCGTAGGCGTCGAGGACTTCGCTTGAGAGCGGAAAGGCAACAGCCGTTGCCGTGTCGCCGAAATCTGCAGCCGGACGCAAGGCGCTGTTTTTCTTGGCGGCAGTGGCGTCAACCATACTTCAATCCTTGCCGGTTATTGATCGGCACCTGGAGCAGTCCTCGGCATGCTCGATGCGACCAAGCCTAAGTGCCAAAGGTGAAGGAATGATCGACGTAGCCCGAAAGCTGGCCTTCCTGCTCATCGGATATGGCGGTCTGAGCGCACTTGCCAGGCCGCTGGTCGGCAGCGTCGGCGCGATCCTCATGCTTCATCGCGTGACCGCGTTTCTCGAACGTCCGGAAAGCCCGAACCGCCACCTCAGCGTAACACCGCTCTTTCTCGATGCGCTGCTCGGCGAGATGAAGCGCATGGGCTATGCCTTCGTGACGATGGACGAGGCCGTGGCGCGTTTGCGCATGGCCGCAAAGGGCGGACTGTTTGTAGCATTAACCGCCGACGACGCTTATCGCGACAACCTGACCGAGGCTCTCCCGGTTTTGGAAAAGCATTCCGCGCCCATTGCGATCTATGTCGCGCCGGGCCTGACGGGCGGCGAGGTTGATCTATGGTGGGAAGTTCTCGATGACATAGTCGAGGCGGGCAGGTCGCTTTCGATTGCCATGCCGGGCGGCGAACTGAAGCTCGATTGTTCGACGCCGGAAGGTCGCTCTGAAGCGTTCCGGCGCCTGGCCGACCACATCACCAGCGAGGTGCGGGAAGAAGATCAGCGTACGGTCTTGCGCGGCTGGGCCGGCATGGCGGGCGTCGATGCTTCCGCCCCCAACCGCAAGCTTTTGATGGATTGGAACGAGGTCAGGCGCTGCGCCGCGCATCCGCTGGTGACCATCGGTGCGCATACGGTCCATCATTACAATCTCAGGCGGCTGGGCAAGGAAGCAGCACTGCGCGAGATGTATCGTTCGCGCGACATGATCGAGGCCGAGCTTGGCCGCGCGCCGCGCCATTTCGCCTATCCCTATGGCTATGCGGCGGCGGTGGGCTTGCGCGAAACCGAACTCGCGCGTGAGGCTGGCTATGTCTCGGCCGTGACCACACGCCACGGCGTGCTTCGGCCCGAACATGCTGGCAGCCTGCACGCGCTGCCGCGTCTTTCTGTCAATGGGCGTCACCAGGAACTGACGGCGATGCGAGCCATGCTGTCAGGCGCGACGACCCTGATGTCAAATCGCGGCCGTCGTCTCGTGACTGTCTAGGATTTGGCTGATTTGGGCGGCTTGACCATCCATTTGATGATCCACATCGCCGGCAGGATCCAGAGCAGGCCGCTGAAGAAGAAGAAGGCCAGGTGCACGACGGGGCCGGACTGGGAAAGCTGCGCGACCGCCACCATGGTTGCAATCAGCGCGTACACGATCACCAGCAGCACCAGCAGCACGGTTCCGATCAGCTTCTTGACGCGAACTGGCATTTCTTGATCCTTTATCCAGGCTTCGCATAGTCGCTCCGGCCAGCCGACGCAACCGCCGAGGATACGCCGCTATGCGGCGCGACTGCGTGTCGCGTGGGTCGAACTTGCCAGCGAAGCCGCTATGGTCCACCAGTCCGGCGAGTTTCGAACGAGCCGGGAACGATTGTCATGTCCGCGATGACCAACACTGCTGCACCGCTTGCTCAACGTGACAGGGAACTGCACAACCGGGCGCTCGTTCGCGGCTGGCTCTACATTGTGCTGCTGGTTCTGTTCGCGCTGGTCATGGTCGGCGGTGCCACGCGCATGACTGGTTCTGGCCTCTCCATCACCGAATGGAAGCCGATCCATGGCGTCATCCCGCCGCTCAATCAGGCGGAATGGCAGGAAGAGTTCGAAAAATATCAGCAGATCCCGCAATATGAGCAGGTCAACAAGGGCATGACCGTTGACGAGTTCAAGGGTATCTTCTGGTGGGAATGGGCGCACCGGTTGCTCGCCCGTGGTGTCGGTTTCCTTGTCGCCATTCCACTTGCCTTTTTCTGGCTCACAGGCCGTCTCGAACGCCGGCTCAAGCCGCGTTTGGTAGGTTTGCTGGCGCTCGGCGGTCTGCAAGGCTTCATCGGCTGGTGGATGGTCGCTTCGGGGCTGTCGGAACGCGTCTCGGTCAGCCAGTACCGCCTGGCAATCCACCTGACTTTTGCCTGTATCATCGTCACGGCGGTCGCTTACATCGCACGTGGGCTAGCGACCTACTCGCAAGCGCCGGCCAATCGCCAGGTCCAGCGTTTTTCGGGCATCATGGTGCTGCTGGTGCTGTTTCAGATCTATCTCGGGGCGTTGGTCGCCGGTCTCCATGCCGGCCTTTCCTACAACACCTGGCCGCTGATGGATGGCGCCATCATTCCGGGCGATCTGTTGGTCATCGAGCCTGTGTGGCGCAACTTCTTCGAAAGCCCCAAGACCGTACAGTTCATCCACCGCATGTTCGCCTACACCGTGCTGGTGGTTGCACTTTGGCATGCCTTATCGACCATGCGGGCAGCGCCCAAGACGACGCATGCGCGCCGGGCCTGGATGCTGGTGGTCTTGATCCTTGGTCAGGCGGCCATTGGCGTTGGCACATTGCTGATGCAGGCGCATATGCATTGGGCGCTGCTGCACCAGGGCTTTGCGCTGATCGTGCTGATCTTCGCCACCGCCCATTGGCGCGGCACCAAGGGTGCTTATCCCTTGGAAAACGACGTCGAGATCAGAAGCTAGTCCGCACGTCGCGGACTGCGGCGACCACGGCGAGTTCGCTGTTTTCGTCGGCGTCATTGCTGTCTTCGGCATGCCACGATGCCGAGAGGCAGCCCCAGGCGATGGCATGATCAAGGATCGCGTCAGGCCGCTGTCCGAGCGTCTTGGCGAAAATCTCCGCCATATATGCGATGCGCTCCGGCTCGATGCAGAGATCGGCCTGGCGATCGAGCGGATTGTAAAAGAAATTCGCGGCGTCGAATCCTGGATCGCCCACGATGCCCTTGGGGTCGATCACCAGCCAGCCGCGTTCGCCGCGCAGGACATTGTCGTGGTGCAGGTCACCATGCAGCACGCGCAGTTCGTGCGGGTTTGACAGCAGGCGTTCCGCAATGACCGCAGCCTCTGTATACACACTTTCCAGTCCTGCGTTACGATCGAGCTCAGCCTTCTTGAAAAGACTGGAAAAACGCTCCCGCAACGGCTGCAAGTCGGCAGGAGGAGGGGTGTTGGAGGGCGAAAGCAGCTTGGCCATCACCGCATTGGCGATGTCGGTCGCGTGCCTGTCGCCACGCTCGTTCAGTTCATCGACAAGCAGTCGGTCGCCGGCATATTCGAGCAGCATGTTGTGCCCCTCGAAGCCAAGCAGCCGGATTGCGCCCACGCCATCGCGCCAAGACAGATAATGCGCGCCGCGAAGCTCGTCGGCGACATCGTCGAACGGCTTGAGCGCCTTGACCACGGCAGGGCTGCCGTCTGCCAGCCGCACCTTCCAGATGCGGCTGGAGAATGTTTCAGCAATGAGGTCGGGATCGCTGACATTCCAATAATCTGGCCAGCGGCCTGGAACGGCAGCTTGATCCACCCTAGTGCTTGAGCCCGAGCATCAGGTCCATATTCTGGACCGCGGCGCCTGAGGCGCCCTTTCCGAGGTTGTCGTAGACAGCGATCAGCAATGCCTGCGCGCGGCTGTCATTGGCGCTGACATAGAGCTTCATCTTGTTGGTGCCGTTGAAGACCTCGGGCTGGATGTCGTCGCTGCGCTCGAAGTCGATGAGCGGCGCGACCTCGATCACACCGCCCTTGAGGCCTGCATAGTGGTCGGCGAGTGCCGCGTGCAATTCCGCACCGGTCGGCACCTTGGCAAGACGGCCCAGTTGCAGCGGAACCACGGTGATCATGCCCTGCGCGAAATTGCCAACGGCCGGTTGCATGATCGGATCGTGCGCGAGCTTGGCGTAGGTGCGCAGTTCAGGCACGTGCTTGTGCTTGAGCATAAGGCCATAGGGCAGGAATTCGGGCGAATCCTCGCCCTGCGCCTCGTAATCTTCGATCATCTGGCGGCCGCCGCCGGAATAGCCCGAGATACCGTTGACGGTAACAGGGAAGTCCGCCGGCAGAAGCCCTGCGGTGACGAGCGGCCGCAGGCCGGCTATCGGCCCCTGTGGCCAGCAGCCGGGGTTGGCGACGCGCTTCGATGCCGCGATCGCCTTCATCTGCGCTTCGTCCATTTCCGGAAAGCCGTAGGTCCAGCCGTCTGCCACGCGGTGCGCGGTCGAAGCGTCGATGACGCGGGTGGTGTTGTTTTCGATCAGTGCGACGCTCTCGCGCGCCGCATCGTCGGGCAGGCACAGGATCGCCACATCGGCCGCGTTGAGGAATTCGGCGCGCGCCGCCAGTTCCTTGCGGCGCTCGACAGGCACCGAAATGACTTCGAGGTCATGGCGCCCGGCGAGCAGCGCCCTGATCTGCAGACCGGTGGTGCCGTGTTCGCCGTCGATGAAGATTTTCGGTTTCATGTCTGTCGTTCCGTCGAAAGTTTTAGCATTTCATAAGCTTATGGCCGGATTCGGACTCAAGTCGGCAAGTCCTTGAAACGTCGTCTCAGGCTTTGTCGCGTGCCTTTTTCTCGGCCAGCAGGCCAAGATAGTGCATGGCGACCGTCGAGCCCGCGATGGCCGTAATATCGGCATGGTCGTAGGCCGGTGCAACCTCGACGACGTCGGCGCCGACAATATCGATCTGGGTCATCTGGCGCAGCACCGACAAGATCTTGGCCGAGGAAGGGCCACCCGCCACTGGGGTTCCGGTTCCTGGCGCATAGGCCGGGTCGAGGCAGTCGATATCGAAGGTGACATAGGTTTTCTTGCCACCGGTGCGCTCGGCGATCGCATAGGCGATATCGGCGGCCCGCATCTCCTCGACTTCGTGGCCATAAAGGATCTTGATGCCGAAATCGTCAGGCGCATGGGTGCGGATGCCGATCTGTATCGAACGGTCGGGATCGATGATGCCTTCTTTCACCGCGCGGCCGACGAAGGAGCCGTGGTCGATGCGTTTGCCGTCGTCCGGCCAGGTGTCCTGGTGGGCGTCGAATTGCACCAGCGCCATTGGGCCGTGGATCGCTGCATGTGCCTTGAGCACCGGCCAGGTGACGAAATGGTCGCCGCCGAGCGTCAAAAGGAACGCGCCCGATTTCAGGATTTTTGCCGCCTCGCGTTCGATTGTCGCTGGCGTCTTTTGATGGTTGCCGCTGTCGAGCAGGCAATCGCCATAGTCGATGACGGCGAGATCGTCGAACAGGTCGCGGTTGAAAGGATATTGCGGGTCGCAATCGAAGATCGCCGAGGCGCGGCGGATGGCCTGCGGACCAAAGCGCGCGCCCGGCCGGTTGGTGACCGCAGCATCGAAAGGAATGCCCCAGACCACCGCATCGGCGCCCGCAACGTTCTTCGAATATTTGCGTCGCATGAAAGACAGGGCCCCTGCATAGGTCGGATCACCCGAGCGGCCGGTGTTTGTCCGCGCGGTGAAGGCGTGATCGATCGATGAAGTGGGCATGGGCAGTCTCCGCAGTCGGTCTATCGGAATTCGAGGGGCAAGAACTACAGAAGCCGGCCGCAACATGCCAGCCCCGAGGTGCAATGCGTGTGACGGGTCGGCTTTCCCGAGCGTTCATGTCTCTGTCATCCGCCCTACATGCCCTTGTCATCGGTGCTGGCTAACTCGTTGTCGCATCCTTCGGCCATGGAGCGATTCCCATGCGGGCAGTTCTGGCAGTCCTACTCCTTGTCTTTGGCGGCCCCTCGGTGGGGCATGCAGAAACGCGGGCCGAGCAGATCCTCGAGCGTTTCGACGATGCCAACCAGTGGCGTGACCACGTCATGGTGGTGGCCCATCGCGGCGGCGGCTTGGCGGCAGGCAAAGGGCTTTATCCCGAAAATTCCATCGCCTCGGTGCGCGGCGTCATCGCGCTTGGCGCGGAAATGGTCGAGATCGACATACGGCGCTCCAGGGATGGCGAACTGATCGTCATGCATGACAGCTGGCTCGACCGAACGACCAACTGCAAAGGCGAAGTGATTGCCCGCACGCTAGAAGAATTGCGTCACTGCCACCTCGTCGTTGAGGGAACGGGCGAGGTGAGCAGCGAGCCGGTACCGACCTTGCGCGAAATGCTTGGCGTCACCAAGGGCAAGATCCTGGTCAATCTCGACAACAAGCTGGAAACCGCCGATCTCGCTGACATGGTTGCCATAGCGCGCGACATGGGCATGGAGGAACAAGTTGTCGTGAAGGCGAACCTTTGGGATGCCGAACGCGTGGCCACGGTCAAGGAAACCATGCGTCGGGTTGGCCAGGGCTTTCAGTTCATGCCGATCATCGCCGACGATGCGGTGCGCGATGCCGGCTTCGTCGAGGTAGCCAGCAAGGCGTTTTCCGCCCGCGCGGTCGAGATGATCACTTGGCGTGGCGATGCCGAGACGATGACAGTATCAGGCGGGCCACTGTTTTCCGCCAAGGTGAGGGCGGCTTCCGTACGCGGCAATTGGCACATCTGGGTCGACACCCATGCCATCGTCAACAAGCCTGGTGGTTTCCTGTCCGGCGGGCGCGGCGACGAGCTTGCAGTTGCCGCAGGCTTTCCCGGAGAAACCTTCGGCTTCTGGGCCGAGCGTGGCGCAACGATGATCCAGACTGACGAGCCCAAAGCAGCCATCCAATGGCTGGCTGCCAATGGCTATCGCGCGCCCTATTCGGACGTCGAAGAGTCGGTAGCGGCGGCAATGGGGCAGGGCGCCCTTGGTCGGGGCAATGCGCCGACGAACTGAGGTGCCACTTGATCAGTCGATCGACTGCCGGAGCGACCTTTGCCGGTCCTTGATGTCGTATTTCGAACCGCCGGCGCTCAGTAGCTTCTTCGACAGTTTCTTGCAGTGTGTATCAGCTTTCTTGGCCGCCTTCTTCTCGTCGGCGCCCTTGGCTATCGCCTTGTCGGCCGTCCGCTGCCAACACGTATCGTAGTAGCTGGCACGCTTCTGGTACTTGCTGTTCGCTGCCGCTTCGGCGTCCGTCCCACTCCCGGCGATAACAGCCGCCGCTATCCAGCCAATCATGGGAAGAATGACGGTTCGCATCGTGGGTGACATCCGACCGGTTGCGAAGATCATACGGCATTTATGCAAAGGGACAAAAAGAAAGGGGCCGGTTTTGACCGGCCCCTTCCAAAATTCTCGAGAATGCAGTCTCGGCGCTTAGCGCTTGGAGAACTGGAAGCTCTTGCGGGCCTTGGCCTTGCCGTACTTCTTACGCTCGACGACACGGCTGTCGCGGGTCAGGAAGCCGCCCTTCTTGAGCACGCCGCGCAGCGCCGGCTCGTAGTAGGTCAGAGCCTTGGAGACGCCGTGACGAACAGCACCGGCCTGGCCCGAGAGACCGCCGCCGACGACGGTGGCGATGACGTCGTACTGGCCGACGCGGGCAGCCGCGACGATCGGCTGGTTCAGGATCATCTGCAGCACGGGGCGCGCGAAGTAAGCCGCGAATTCCTTGCCGTTGACGATGATCTTGCCAGTGCCCGGCTTGATCCAGACGCGAGCAATGGCGTTCTTGCGCTTGCCGGTGGCATAGGCGCGGCCGCTCTTGTCGAGCTTCTGGACGTGAACCGGAGCGGCAGGCTGCACCGAAGCGGTCACGGTGCCGAGTTCTGCGAGCGAGCTGAGATCAGCCATGATTACGAGGCCTTCTTGTTCTTGGCGTTCAGCGCGCCGACGTCGAGCGTCACTGGCTGCTGAGCGACATGCGGATGGTCGGCGCCTGCATAGACGCGGAGATTCTTCATCTGGCGACGGCCAAGCGGACCACGCGGGATCATGCGCTCAATGGCCTTTTCCAGGACGCGCTCGGGGAAACGACCCTCGAGCAGCTGGCGCGCGGTGCGCTCCTTGATGCCGCCGGGATGGCCGGTGTGCCAGTAGTACACCTTGTCGGTGAACTTCTTGCCGGTGAACGCGACCTTGTCGGCGTTGATGATGATGACATTGTCACCGTCGTCGACGTGGGGCGTGAAAGTGGGCTTGTTCTTGCCGCGGAGGATGTTGGCGACGATGGAGGCGAGACGGCCGACGACGAGACCTTCGGCGTCGATCAGCACCCACTTCTTCACCACGTCCGCAGGCTTCTGCGAAAAGGTTGTCATGGTTATATGCTTTCGGTTCGGACCTTCCGGAGAAGGCGTTTCTTGTTGCTTTCATTGGCAAAGGCCGAAGCCCTAGCCAATAACAAAACGGCGACCCAATGCGGGCCGCTGCTTTGAGTGGGCTTATAGGTGAGCGTCAACGACGCGTCAAGCGAAGCGGCAGGCCATATTTCCTATAAAATTCAACGAAAACAATGGGATGCGCAAGAGGTATTATTTTACCGCACCACCTTGACGCTTTGGCGGCACTGAATAGGTACCTGTTGCATGCGCGACGGTCTGCTGATCAGGGCCGGCGACGATGTCGATGTCGAAGACCATCAGGCTCTTGCCAAGCTTGAGGATGCGGCAGTGGCCGTCGATCGGACCGGCCTCGGCCTTGCGCATGAAGTTGATGTTGAGATTGGTCGTCACCGAGAGCGCATCGGGCCCGGCGTGGCTGAGCACGCAGACATAGCCGCCAATGTCGGCAAGGGTGAAGAGCGACGGACCGGAGACCGTGCCGCCCGGCCTGAGATGGCGGTCATCGGCGTTGAGCCGCACGGTGCAGCCGCCTGGGAACACTTCGGTCACCTGATAGAAATCATAGTGCTCATTGAGCTGCGGGTAGACCTCCCTGAGGAGGTCGTTGACCTCGGCCGCGGTCATCAGCGGCTTCAATCCACTCTGGTTCGGCATATTTTGGTCTTCCCCCTGCGCAAGCCGCGTTCCGGTTCCCGCGTGTGATCTGTCGCCAACAAGACATAGTTGGGAACTAAGGTTCAAGGCTGCGCGTATACGCTTATGCTTCGATGCAGGCGATTCTTTCGCTGCATCGAACGAAGAGGGACAATATGGCTGAAATCGTCGCCATCAAGCGCAGCGAACCGGATGGACCGGTATGGTCCACGCTGGAGAAGGGCGTGTTGCGCCTGACGCTCGCCAATCCGCCGGCCAATGCGCTTTCGCTCGAAACGATGGCCGCACTTCAGTCACAACTTGACGGCGCGCGCGACGACAAGGCTGTGCGGGTGATCGTGCTCGCGGCGTCAGGCAAGGTGTTTTGCGCCGGACATGATCTCAAGGAAATGACGGCACGCAGAAGCGATGCCGACCGCGGCCGCGCCTTCTTTGAGCTGACCATGTTGCACTGCTCGACGCTGATGCAATCCATCGTGCGTCATCCCAAGCCGGTCATCGCCGAAGTTGATGGTCTGGCCACGGCGGCCGGGTTGCAACTGGTTGCAAGCTGCGATCTCGCGATCGCGTCGGACCAATCCACATTCTGCACGCCGGGCGTCAATATCGGCCTGTTCTGCTCGACGCCGATGGTCGCCCTTTCGCGCAATGTCTCGCGCAAGCAGGCGATGGAGATGCTTCTCACCGGTGAGACGATCGATGCCACGACCGCGCGCGACTTCGGCCTGGTCAATCGCGTGGTGCCACGTGAGTACCTGAATCACATTGTCGGAAAATACGTCCAAACCATTGTTTCAAAATCACCTTTGACGCTGAAGATCGGCAAGGAAGCGTTCTACGCCCAGGCCGATATGGGGCTTGCGGAAGCCTATGATCACGCCTCGCGGGTGATGGTCGAGAACATGCTGGCAAGGGATGCCGAGGAAGGCATCGGCGCCTTCATCGAAAAGCGCGATGCGGAGTGGAAGGGGGAATAGGCTTGGAACAGCGAATTTCTCTTGTGACCCTGGGGGTCGACAATCTCGACCGCGCCGTGCGCTTCTACGAAGCGATGGGGCTGCAACGAAACAAGACGATCACCGAAGGTGTTGCGTTTTTCCAGATGGGCGGGTTGGTGCTCGGCCTGTGGGGGCGCGACCAGCTTGCCGTCGACGCGGGTATCGCAGCGACGAAAGGTGGCTTCTCAGGCGTGTCGCTGGCCTACAACACGCGTTCCGAGGCCGAGGTGGACGAGGTCTTGGCCGATGCCGAGCGCGCGGGCGGGCGCATCGTCAAGCCGGCACAGCGCGCCTTCTGGGGTGGTTGGTACGGCTATTTCGCCGATACTGAGGGCCATTTGTGGGAAGTTGCCCACAATCCCGATTTTCCGATCGCCAAGGACGGCAGTATTTCGTTGCCGTGAAACGCGACGCCTTTGCGTGGTTCGCCGAAAACCGGTATTCCGGACCGGCGAACGAGGACGGCCATGAACCACGACGCTTACGACAATGCCTACATCGCCGACATCTTGAATTCGGTCCGCACCATCGCCGTGGTCGGGGCCTCGGCCAACGACATCCGGCCGAGCTATTTCGTCACCAAATATCTGATCGACAAGGGCTATGAGGTCTTTCCGGTCAATCCGGGCCATGCCGGCAAGGAGATCTTTGGCCGCATGACCTATGCCAGCCTTGCCGACATTCCTGTGGCAATCGACATGGTCGATGTCTTCCGGGCATCGGCTGCGGTATCAGGCATCGTCGATGATGTGCTCAAGCTCGAACCGCTGCCCAAAGTCATCTGGATGCAGCTGACCGTGCGCGATGATGAGGCGGCCGCGCGCGCCGAGGCGGCCGGCATCAGGGTCGTCATGAACCGCTGTCCCAAGATCGAGTATGCCAGGCTTGCCGGCGAGATCGGCTGGAATGGCGTCAATTCCGGCGTGCTGTCCGCGAAGCGTCCGGTGATGCGCCAAGGGTTCCAGAGCTTCGGCATTCGCGCAAAATAGCCGCAGCAACCTCCACGTTTGCTCGAACTCTTGGAAAAATCGTGCTGCAACTTCAGCACGCCCAGGAATATTCGTCTTTGCTTTCTGGCAGCGGCTCCGCCAAAGATAGCCGCCGAATTCGACTGACATAATCTTGGAGGATCAAATGTCCCAGCGCGCTCCTGGTTTCAACACGCTTGCGGTCCACGCCGGCGCCAAGCCCGACCCGGCAACCGGCGCCCGCGCCACGCCGATCTACCAGACGACGTCATATGTCTTCAACGATGCCGACCATGCCGCCTCGCTGTTTGGGCTGAAGGCCTTCGGCAACATCTACACCCGCATCATGAACCCGACCCAGGCCGTGCTCGAGGAGCGTATCGCGGCCCTTGAAGGCGGCACCGCTGCCCTCGCGACCGCCTCCGGTCATGCCGCCCAGTTGCTCGTCTTCCACAATCTGATGCGCCCGGGCGACAATTTCGTTGCCGCAACGCGCCTTTACGGCGGCTCGATCAATCAGTTCGGCCATGCTTTCAAGAACTTCGGCTGGGAAGCACGCTGGGCCGACACCAACGACATATCGAGCTTCGACAAGCAGATCGACGGAAAGACCAAGGCAATCTTCATCGAAAGCCTGGCCAATCCCGGCGGTACCTTTGTCGACATCGAAAAGGTGGCCGACATCGCCCGCAAGCACGGCCTGCCGCTGATCGTCGACAACACGCTGGCGAGCCCGTATTTGATCCGCCCGATCGAGCATGGCGCCGACATCGTCGTCCATTCGCTGACCAAGTTCATCGGCGGCCACGGCAATTCGATTGGCGGCGTCATCGTCGACGGCGGCACCTTCGACTGGTCGAAGTCGGGCAAGTATCCGATGCTGTCGGAGCCGCGTCCGGAATATGGCGGCGTCGTGCTGCACGAGACCTTCGGCAATTTCGCCTTCGCTATCGCCGCGCGCGTGCTTGGCCTGCGCGACCTTGGGCCGGCAATCTCGCCGTTCAACTCGTTCCTCATCCTCACCGGTCTCGAAACGCTGCCGCTGCGCATGCAGCGCCATTGCGACAATGCACTCACCGTTGCAGGCTGGCTCTCAGATCATCCCAAGGTCGAATGGGTCTCTTATCCCGGCCTCAAGAGCGACAAGAACCACGCGCTGATGAAGAAATATTCGCCCAAGGGCGCGGGTGCCGTCTTCACCTTCGGGCTCAAGGGCGGCTACGAAGCCGGCGTCAAGTTCGTCGAAGCACTTGAGCTGTTTTCGCATCTCGCCAATGTCGGCGACACCAAGTCGCTGGTCATTCACCCGGCCTCGACCACCCATCGCCAGCTTTCCGACGAGCAGAAGGTGGCAGCCGGTGCCGGACCTGATGTGGTGCGTCTGTCGGTCGGCATCGAGGACGTCAGCGACATCGTCGCCGATCTCGAACAGGCGCTGGCCAAGGTCTGATCGGTCGTGCAAGACTTGGCCCCGGCAGCGCTATGCTGCCGGGGCCTTTTGCTGTCTGGGAGCTGGATTTTGCCGAGATTTCTCACCATCGACGTAAGCGGCATCGAGCCGGAATCAGGCGCGCCGGCCGAAGGCCGGTTGATTTCAGGCGATCCAAAATTCCGGACCTGGAACGCCGAGGAGGCTGATGGCGGGCTTTATGCCGGCATCTGGGAATCGACGCCGGGCAAGTGGCGGATCGAATATGACGAGTGGGAGTTCTGCCACATACTGTCTGGCGTCTCGGTCATCTCAGAAGACGGCGCCGCGCCCCGCACCGTTCGCACAGGTGACAGTTTCGTACTGCGACCCGGCTTTAAGGGAAGCTGGGAAGTGCTTGAAACGACTCGCAAGGAATATGTGATCCGGCTCTGACGTCGCGCGTGGCAAGTCGTTTGTGCCGTGGCTAATTCGGGACTCTGCCGGACAGCCTGAAGAAAAGGTGCGATACGACGAGCACCTCAGGATTTGAAAGGTGTTTGTCGAGGGCAGCCATGTCTGTCTCGAGTTCGTCGCGCCCGATAAACCCTCCTTCGGTCAACTTGTCTCGAACATTGTTGATGAAATCCCAGAGAATCGGCCGCCGGTCGTGACCCGGAGGGTAGGTGTGAAGGACGGGGTCCACGGTAATGTTCGCGATGCCCGCGTCGCGAAACAGCCTATGGGTGCGGCGACCGACGAACAGGTCAATTCCCTGCGCTGACGAATAGGCCGTGTATGCATCAAGAAGCCGCGTCCAGGCTGGTGACGGCGGGTCGCAGATATGTGTGAGATAGTCCGCCTCGAAGCTCGCCACCCACCCGCCCGGGCGCACCAGAGCAACCATCTCTTTGACGATGAGCTCTGGTTTGGGAACATTGACAAGAACAAGTCGCATATGCGCGCCATCAAAGGATGCGCGCGGCAGTCCAGTCTCGTAGGCATCGCCCTCGCGCACTTCGACCTGAGGTAGCGCGAGTTCGTTCGTAAATCGGCGAGCGATGTCGACAAAATGAGCACTGCGTTCGATCCCGAGAACCGAGCCGGTCGGACCCACGCGTTTACCCAACAGATGCAAGACCCCTCCGGGGCCGCATCCCAGGTCGACAACACGCTCGCCCTGCCTGATCCCGATCTTTTCGAACTGTGCATCGGAGTCAGGGGCGAGGTTGGCGATCTGTCGCCGGAGTCTCGCTTCCTCGGCCTTGCCGCGTCCCAGCAAATAATCGTCTTGCTTCATCGAAGCACGCCCTTCTCCCGTCAGCAGGTCAGGCAACGAAAATGCAGCGCAGCCAATCTGCATCAGAGCTACCGCTGGGTCAATCGGAGCGGAGCCTGCCGGAGCGAGGGGAGTTGGAAGACAGAAGCGCTGGAAGCGACCCGTGCGCTGGCGGCAATTTCGCGCTGAGACCCGGCTCTAGGGAAAGTTGGGAAGTGCTTGAAACGACTCGTAGGGAATATGTGATCAGGCTTTGAAGTTGCCGGCGCGGGATCGGCGAAGCATGTGCCCGCGTATTGTCGGCCACCTTCTCTGGCAATGGAGAAGGTGGCCGTGTATTTTACGCTCCAGCCAAGGGGTGGGGTGGTGTAGGCGGAGCGCGACGACCGTTTTCAGGCACTCGAAGTTCTTCCTCTACACCCAGAATTACCTCTTCGATCCGAAGTGAGAGATTGTGTCCAACAGCGGCATAACGAGCGTCATCGACTGACCAGATGAGTTGAGAGTCAATCAGGGACAGCACGACCAGATTGTCCACATCAGGATAGCTCGTCTTGAGCATTGACAATGTTCCAGACGTTAGCCGCTCGGACAGGGCTGGCTTCTTTGTGTTCCAAAGATGGACGGCACATCGCTTGCCGTCGATCACAGTGCCGAAGTCAGCAGAGAAACTGAGTTTGAAGACGCCATTTGGACTAAGGTGAAGCTGGCGCTCTACCTCGAAAAGTTCGGCGGAATGCGAGGTACGCCAATTCATAAGAGCCGTAAGGCCCGTTTGGACCGATGTCCTTTCTGGTAGCTTTGCGATGCGTCCCACAGACTCAAGCACGCTTTCAAGGCTCTCGCCCTTCGCAAGCAATCGATTGGCGTGAAGTCTGAGCGACCGATGAAAATCGTAAGCGTTGTCACTCGGAGTAAGCCGCTTGCGAACCTCGGATCGTTGAGGTTTGGGATTAAGGGAGATTAGTTTGAGGTAGGCTGAAGTTCCAAATGCGGGCATTTTTTCAGTCCGGTTTTGCCTTAGCTACCTCGACTCCGAGAACCGACTCCCCCTATGGTGACCTTGCTACAGGTTGAGGTCGTCAGGTCTCTTCATCCCGCGTGGGCTTCGGCTCATTCGCGGTTTCCAAAGCCGATCCGAAAGGGTCGGCTTTGGCGTTTCAGGCTTTGCACATAAAGCTCTCTTTATGTGTTTCTCGTTTTGTTCTCCTTTGTGCTTTCGGCCCGATCTTGCGACCGGGCCGAGCGCGTTAAAGTTTAAACGATCAGATTTTTCTCACGAACACCCGCTCGTCGAACCACACGTGTCGCACTTCTCGCAGGTGCCGTTGCGCACCATGGTGAAGTTCTGGCACTCCGCGCAGGAATTGCCGGTGTAGCCTTGCAGCATCGATTTGGCGCGGCGGTCGGCGGCGAGTTTCTTGGCCTCGGCGGCTTCCTGGGCTGCTGCGTCGGTGAACAGCGACGTCGTCACCGAGGTTTCCTCGATGGTCTCTTCGATCGCAATCTCTTCGACCAGTTCCTTGGCCCGCTCCTCGTAGTCGCGCTTGTAGGCGGTCGATTCTTCCACTGAGATCGCGGTCTTGAGCGACAGCACGTTAGAGCCGGAGAAGGCGGTGACCGGCGTGACACGCGCCGGCTGGCTGCCTGCGGCCATGCCCTTGGGATCGTTGCCGGTGACGCCGGAGACGACCTTGAGTGGGGAGGCGCCGCGGGTCAGGCCCTTGGAGAAGGGCAGGGCCTTGCCTTCGGTGATGCCTTTGCCAAGTGCCGTCTTGTCGAAATCCGACTGGTCGACATGGGCGAGGTCGTGGCGGCTGAGATAGCTGACGGCGAGCTCGCGGAAGACATAGTCTAGGATCGAGGTGGCGTTCTTGATGGCATCGTTGCCGATGACCATGCCGGCTGGCTCGAACTTGGTGAAGGTGAAGGCCTCGACATATTCGTCGAGCGGCACGCCGTATTGCAGGCCAAGCGAGATCGAGATGGCGAAGTTGTTCATCATCGCACGGAAGGCGGCCCCTTCCTTGTGCATGTCGATGAAGATCTCGCCGAGGCGGCCATCATCGAACTCGCCGGTGCGGAGATAGACCTTGTGGCCGCCGACGACGGCCTTTTGGGTGTAGCCCTTGCGGCGGTTGGGCAGCTTTTCACGCTCGCGGTAGAGGCGCTCGATGACACGCTCGACGATCTTTTCGGTGACCTGCACCGCCTTGGCGGCAGCAGGTGCTGCAATCAGAGCCTCGACGGCGTCGTCTTCGTCCTCGTCCTCATCAGCGATGAGAGAGGCGTTGAGCGGCTGCGACAGCTTGGAGCCGTCGCGGTAGAGCGCGTTGGCCTTGAGCGCCAGCTTCCACGAGAGCATGTAGGCGCTCTTGCAGTCCTCGACCGTCGCCTCGTTGGGCATGTTGATGGTCTTGGAGATGGCGCCCGAGATGAAGGGCTGGGCTGCCGCCATCATGCGGATGTGGCTTTCGACGCTGAGATAACGCTTGCCGATCTTGCCGCACGGATTGGCGCAATCGAAGACGGCCAGGTGCTCGTCCTTGAGGAAGGGGGCGCCTTCCAGCGTCATCGCACCGCAGACATGGATGTTGGCGGCTTCGATCTCGCGCTTGGAGAAGCCGAGTGCCGGCAGCATCTCGAACGAGAAGTCGTTGAGCTGCGCGTCGGTGAGGCCGAGCACGTCCTTGCAGAAGTCTTCGCCGAGCGTCCACTTGTTGAAGACGAACTTGATGTCGAAGGCGCTCTTGAGAGCAGCGTTCAACGTCTCGATCTTCTCGTCGGTGAAGCCCTTCGACTTCAGCGAGCCGGGGTTGACGCCAGGGGCCTGGTTGAGGTTGCCGTGGCCGACGGCATAGGCCTCGATCTCGGCGATCTGGGCCTCGGTGTAGCCAAGCGTGCGCAGTGCTTCGGGCACCGCACGATTGATGATCTTGAAGTAGCCGCCGCCGGCGAGCTTCTTGAACTTGACCAGCGCGAAGTCAGGCTCGATGCCGGTGGTGTCGCAATCCATGACAAGGCCGATCGTGCCGGTGGGCGCGATGACGGTTGCCTGGGCGTTGCGGTAGCCATGCTCCTCGCCGAGTTCGATGGCGCGGTCCCAGGCAGCGCGGGCATGCGTCACCAGTTCCTGCTGCTTGAGGTCGGAGGCAACCAGCGGCACCGGGTGGACCGACAGCTTTTCGTAGCCGTCCTTGTCGCCATAGGCGGCACGGCGGTGGTTGCGCATGACGCGCAGCATGTTTGCGGCATTGCGGTCGTAGTCGGCGAAGGCGCCGAGCTCGGAGGCCATCTCGGCCGAGGTGGCATAAGCCACGCCGGTCATGATCGCGGTCAGCGCGCCGCCGATGGCGCGGCCTTCGTCGGAGTCATAAGGAATGCCCGAGGTCATCAGCAGGCCGCCGATATTGGCGTAGCCGAGGCCGAGCGTGCGGTATTCGTAGGAGAGCTTGGCGATTTCCTTGGACGGGAACTGCGCCATCATCACCGAGATTTCGAGAACGATGGTCCACAGGCGCACTGTGTGCTCATAGGCCGCGATGTCGATGGTGCCGTCGGTGTTGCGGTAGGGCAGAAGGTTGATCGACGCCAGGTTGCAGGCGGTGTCGTCGAGGAACATGTATTCTGAGCACGGGTTCGACGCACGGATGGCGCCCGCCGACGCGCAGGTGTGCCAGTCGTTCATCGTGGTGTTGAAGTGCAGGCCCGGATCAGCCGACGCCCAGGCGGCGTAGCCAATCTTTTCCCACAGGTCGCGCGCCTTGAGCGTCTTCATGACCTTGCCGTCCTTGCGGGCGGTCAGGTGCCAGTCGCTGTCCTTCTCGACCGCCTGGAGGAAATCATCCTTCAGCGAGACGGAATTGTTGGAGTTCTGGCCCGAGACGGTGAGGTAGGCTTCCGAATCCCAATCGGTGTCGTAGGTCTTGAAATCGATCGAGGTGTAGCCCTGCTTGGCGAACTGGATGACACGGTAGATGTAGTTCTCCGGCACCGAATTCTTCTTGGCGGCCTTGATCTCGCGCTTGAGCGCGGTGTTGATCAGCGGATCGAAGCAGTCGTCGTCATGGCCTTCGCAGTTGACGCAAGCCGCCATGATCTTGGCGAGGTGCTGCTTGACGATCTTGGAGCCGGTGACGAGTGCTGCGACCTTCTGCTCTTCCTTCACCTTCCAGTCGATATAGGCCTCGATATCGGGGTGGTCGGCGTCGACAACGACCATCTTGGCCGCACGGCGCGTGGTGCCGCCCGACTTGATGGCGCCGGCAGCGCGGTCACCGATCTTGAGGAAGCTCATCAGGCCAGACGACTTGCCGCCGCCCGAAAGCTTTTCGCCTTCGCCACGCAGATGCGAGAAGTTGGAGCCGGTGCCCGAGCCATATTTGAACAGGCGCGCTTCACGCACCCACAGATCCATGATGCCGCCCTCGTTGACGAGATCGTCGGCGACCGACTGGATGAAGCAGGCATGCGGCTGCGGATGTTCGTAAGACGACTTCGACTTGGTCAGCTTGCCGGTGAAGGGGTCGACATAAAAATGGCCCTGGCCGGGACCGTCGATGCCATAGGCCCAATGCAGGCCGGTGTTGAACCACTGCGGCGAGTTCGGCGCGACGCGCTGGGTGGCCAGCATGTAGGACAGCTCGTCCTTGAAGGCGCGGGCGTCGTCTTCCGACTTGAAGTAGCCACCCTTCCAACCCCAGTAGGTCCAGGTGCCGGCAAGACGGTCGAAGACCTGACGGGCGTCGATCTCGGAGCCGTAGCGCTCGTTTTCGGGCAGCTTGGCGAGTTCGACTTCGTCGGCGACCGAGCGCCACAGGAAGGAGGGGACGTCGTTTTCTTCGACCTTCGTCAGTCGTGCGGGCACGCCGGCCTTGCGGAAATACTTCTGCGCCAGGATGTCGGCGGCGACCTGGGAGAACTGCGCCGGCACATCGATGTTGTCGAGCCGGAAGACCACCGAGCCGTCCGGATTCTTGATCTCGGAAAGCGCCTTGCGGAATTCGATCTCCGCATAGGCCGATTGTCCATCCTTGGTGAAACGCCGCTCGATGCGCATCGGTCGATTTCCTTTTGTCTATATATAGCGTCTTTCGCGGGAAATTTCCCGTTGCGTGTACGAAAGGCGCAAACCCGCTTGATCCGGCCGCGTCAACGGCCGATTGCCCTATCCCGCACTGTCGCTGCCTGACCTGGAAAGCTCCTTTCGGAGCCTGCTCCCGCCAGCCTGCGGACCGTTGCGGGTCCTTGAAACTGAAACTTTGGTTGCGATTCCCTCATGGAGGGCTACTCACACTATCTAGCGATCAGGCTGCTCGCAAACGCTAAATATAGTGTTAACAGAAGATTTCCGCCAGTCCCACATTTTTATCATCCAACCCCTTGGACATCAGGAAACCGCACGCTTCGGCGCCCCGCAGGGCGGAGGTAAATGCGAGCAGATACGCACAAAATCTGGGAAAAAGACCGGGCTCTTAACAATCCGGCCGCACACTCAACAAGCGCGCCTGAGTCATAAAAGGCGACTCGGCATCCAACGTCAAGGAGTCGTTCTTATAGATTTAATGACCCCAACATCTTGTGTGTCACTAATGTGGATAACGGGGAGAACCTGCTTCGTGAACGAAGCCGGCGCAACAACGGCAGAGTCCCAAAATGCCTGCTGCAAGCTGCCTGTCAGCTGCGCCCGATGCCTCTCAGGCTGCGAATTTTTGCTGGGCCGCGCCGAAAGACGAGATCAGCCGGCAAAGATCGGGCTCGTTGACCATGCGCGAGGCCTCGCTGGGTGAAACCCACTTGCGCGTGCGCTGACGCCGCTCTTTCCACTTTTCGGCGACCTTGCGCACTTCAAGCGGAAAGACGAGCACCTCGCAGGCGACCTGTTCGCCGCTGGAAAGTTCCTTCAGATAGAAATAACGCCCGGCCTCGTGGGGGTCGACGGAGCCGCTGAGGCCGGCTTCTTCGCTCGCTTCGCGCGCCGCAGTCTCGCACAGCCGTTCGGCTGTTTCCGGCCAGCCCTTGGGCAGAACCCAGCGGCCGGTGTCGCGGCTGGTGATGAGCATGATCTCGATACCGGTGGTGGTTCGGTGCCAGGGCAGGGCGGCGACCTGGAGCCTGCAGGCGGGTGCGCCGAACAGTCGGCGAATCCGCTCGACCAGATGGTTGTGATAGACAGGTTTCATCAGCATCGGCAGCCCTACCCAAATTGTAGAATCATGCGCCGTGTCACAAATTGTACGGTTAATTCTCCGTAACAAAAGTAAATAGACTCCTAACGAAAACGCCCGGCGAACATGGCCGGGCGTTGAATCGTTCGAGCAGCTTTGGCTGACAGCCGCGCGGTCAGCCCTTGTGGTCGTCGGCGATCGGCTTCTGGTAGGTGAAGCCCAGATCCCAGGGGAAATAGATCCAGGTATCCTGCGACACTTCGGTGACGAAGGTGTCGACAAGCGGTCGGCCCTTGGGCTTGGCGTAGACGGTGGCGAAATGCGCCTTGGGCATCATCGCCCTGACAATAGCGGCCGTCTTGCCGGTATCGGTCAGGTCGTCGACAATCAGAACGTTTTCGCCTTCGCCTTCGAGCAGGGATGGCGTGATCTCCTTCAGCACCTGCAACTGACCCTGCGAGGTGTAGTCATGGTAGGACGCGATGCAGATCGTCTCGATCAGGCGGATGCCGAGTTCGCGCGAGATGATGGCTGCCGGCACGAGCCCGCCACGGGTAATGCAGACAATCGCCTTCCACTGCGGATTGACGCCGGCAAGACGCCAGGCGAGCGCACGCGCATCGCGGTGGAACTGGTCCCAGGATACGGGAAAGGCTTTTTCTGGAAGGGACATGTGACGCAGCACTCCGGCTCGGCGCGCCACATGGCGCGGAAATAGGGGAATGCAGGCGGAATTAGCCGGAAAGCCCCGTCCTTGGCAAGGGCGGGGCGCCGAGTTTCGTGGGCTTGCTCAACGCGACAGCAATATTGCCACGTCGCCGGCCTGCAGGACGTTGCGCGTGACACCGCCAAACAGGAACTCGCGCAGCCACGAATGGCTGTAGGCGCCCATCACCAGAAGGTCGGCGCCGGTTTCCACCACCTTGTTGTGAATGACCGCGTCGACCGTGTGCCCGCGGGACTCTTCAACGCTGACCGAAACCTTGGCGCCATGGCGGGCAAAGGCGGCTGCGATTTCCGCTCCGGCGGTTTCCATGCTGAGTGCTGCGGTTTCGATGGGGTCGATGACGAGGATTTCGGTCGAATCCGCCTCGAGGATGAAGGGCAAAGCGTCGAAGGCGGCACGTGCGGCCTCTCGGCTGCCGTTCCAGGCAATCAGGATGTTGCTGAAGGTCGAGATCAGCGGCGCCGAATGGGGTACCACCAGCACCGGCCGGCCGGCTTCGTAGATCAGGGAGTCGATGTCGGCTGCAATCGAATCCCTGGCGTCGGGCGACGCCTGGGCGACGATCACAAGATCAGCGCAGCGCGCGCTTTCGACGCCTGAAAGGGCGCTGTCGCCGGAAAAGCTCTCAAAACTGCGCCATTCGAACGACACGCCCGATGTCTCGATACGGCCTAGGAAGGCCTTTTGCACCTTTTCGGCGCGTTCCTTGCACAGCTCGGCATTGGCCTGGATGAACTCGGTGTCGGGGAAACCGACGGCCGTGGTGTAGGGCATGGCAAGCGCTTCGGCATGCACGCCGATCAGGTGGCTTTCATGCCGCTCGGCAAAGGGGATCGCCACATCAAGCACGCGGGCGACATCGCGCTCGCTCTGGATGATGGCAACGATTGTCTTGAACGGCATGGCAACCTCCTGCGCGCGAGCCGAAATGCGCTCAGCAAAGAAACACTATCATGCCCATACTTGTTCCAATGTGACTTGGATCAATTGGCTGGCGTGTTTGCGATCACGCCGTTTTTGCTATGTCGGCAAGCATCGCCTCGATGGCAATGCGTGCGGCGTCCATGGCTTCCATGGAGCGCGAGCGGACAACAAGCTCGGTCCAGAACTTGCCGTCGAGATATTTCGGATAGGACCCGATGATCGTGTCGGGATGCGCTTTTTGGATCTCGCCGAGCGGCCCGCCGATGGTGCCTTCGCCATACGGGCACTGAACGGTCGTCGACAAAAGCCTGGTGCCGGTTTTCAGTGTCGGCATGACATTGTCGAGCATCGCCTGGAAGATCGAGGGCACGCCGGCCATGACATGGACGTTGCCGATGCGGAAGCCGGGCGCAACAGACACCGGGTTTTCAATGAGGTCGGCACCGTGCGGCATACGCGCCATGCGCTTGCGCGCCTCGGAGAACTCCATGCCGCGCGAGGCGTAGTTGGCCTCCAGCATGGCATAGGCGCGGGTGTCGTATTCGCAGGGCACGCCGAACGCCTTGGAAATCGAGTCCGCGGTGATGTCGTCATGCGTCGGGCCGATGCCGCCGGTGGTGAAGACATAGTCGTAGCGCACGCGAACGGCGTTGACCGCAGCGGCGATCTCGTCCTCGTCGTCGGGCACGATACGCACTTCCTTGAGGTCGATGCCCACGGCCGTCATCATCTCGGCGAGGTGGCCGATGTTTTTGTCCTTGGTACGGCCGGACAGGATCTCGTCGCCGATGACGACCATTGCTGCGGTGACGATGTCGGCCATTTTGAAAGCTCCATTGTGGGCCCTCGTCAGATAGCGCCGGCAGCGCAAGCGAGCAATAGTCGCCATTCTGTGAACGATGCGTCACGCATTGGACCGCTTTCATTGAACGGGCTTTGCATTACATCTCTCCCCAGACGCCGACCCAAGACGGCGCCGCGAGATTTCCCGAGATTTGGAGCGATGAAATGGCTAAGATTCTTGTTCTGTACTATTCGAGCTGGGGCCACATGGAGCAGATGGCGAAGGCCGCTGCCGAAGGTGCGCGTGCCGGCGGCGCCGAGGTGACCCTCAAGCGCGTTCCCGAACTGGTGCCCGAGGGTGTCGCCAAGGCTGCCTACTACAAGCTCGACCAGGAAGCGCCGATCGCCGATCCGCTCGAACTGGCCGACTATGACGGCATCATCATCGGCACCGCCACCCGCTACGGCACCATGGCTTCGCAGATGAAGAACTTCCTCGATCAGACCGGTCCGCTCTGGGCCAAGGGAGCCTTGCTCGACAAGGTCGGCTCGGTGATGGTTTCGACCGCGACCCAGCATGGCGGCGCCGAATTGGCGCTGATCAACGCCCAGATCCACCTGCAGCATCATGGCATGGTGATCGTGCCGCTGTCCTACGCCTACCAGGGCCAGATGGGCAACGACGTGGTCCGCGGCGGCGCGCCTTACGGCATGACCACCACTTCGGATGGTGACGGCTCGCGCCAGCCTTCGGCACAGGAACTTGAAGGCGCCCACTTCCAGGGCAAGCGCGTGGCCGAGATCGCCATCCGCCTGCACGGCAAGGGCTCGAATGCTGTGAAGGAAGTTGCCTAACAGCCTTCAGCTAAAGTGATTTTTGTGAACGGGCGGCCTCAAGGTCGCCCGTTTTGCGTTGTGCCGGGCTTGTCGCGGTGACCCTGACGACTAAGCTGACCGCCATCGTTTGAAGGAGAGCTTTTTGGCGACGGTCGGTTCGGTTCTGGTGTGGCTCGGCGGCTTTCTGGTGCTCGCGACAGCCTTCGTCGTCGGCTATTTCGTGCTGGCGACCAGCCGCATTGCGAAGGAGGCAGAACGCGCCGTGCCGGCATCGGGCAAGTTTGTCGAATTTGGCCGCCACCGCATCCACTATGTCGAGCAAGGGCGGGGCAGGCCGATCCTGTTCATCCATGGGCTCGGCGGGCAGTTGCACCACTTCCGCGGTACGCTGTTTTCGCAGCTGGACGGCGATTTCAGGCTGATAGCACTGGACCGGCCGGGGTCGGGCTATTCGGCGCGGCCGTCGGATTTCGCCGGCAGCTTGAGCGAGCAAGCTGAACTGGTATTGCGCTTCATCGAGAAGCTGGGGCTGCAAAAGCCGCTGGTCGTTGGCCATTCGCTTGGCGGCGCGGTGGCTCTGACGCTGGCGCTCGAACATCCCGAAGCCGTTTCCGGACTGGTCCTGCTGTCGCCGCTGACCCACCTTGAAGACGAGTTGCGGCCGGAGTTCAGGTCGCTCTATGTCCGCTCGCCCCTGCTGCGCCATCTCATGGCACGGACGGTGTGGGTGCCGACATCTCTCAAATATGCGCCGCAGACGCTTGCTTTCGTTTTCGGGCCGCAGCAGCCGACCAAGGATTATGGCATATCAGGTGGCGGGTTGGCTGGCCTTCGGCCCAGCCACATCTACGCAACGTCCGCCGACCTTGTGGCGATCGAACGGGATCTTGGCGGCGTCGAGGCACGTTATGAGGAGATCACCATGCCGGTGGGCGTGCTCGTCGGCACGGGCGACCGCGTGATCGACTACCGGCTGAACGGCCAGTCGCTGGCCGGCCGCATCGGCAATCTGGAAGTCGATCTGGTCGAGGGGCTAGGCCACATGCCGCAGTTCATCGAGCCCGAGCGGGTTGCAGCCTTGATCAGGCGGACTGCTGCAAAAGCCTTTGCATAGGCGTCAGTGCAAACGCAGTTCCAGCACCTGCAGTGCTTCGAACGCTGTGAGCCGTAAAATCCCTGCGGCCGTCGCCGCTAATCCGAAACTTCCGTGTCCGGACGGTCGTCGCCCTTTGCAAGCTCGTCGTGCCAGCGGCCTTCGCTGTCTTCGTACTGGATGCCGTCGGTTGATCCTGAGACGCGCTGTTCGGCGGCCGCTGTTTCAGCGGCGCGCAGGGCGTCTTCATGGTTGGGAAACGTCTCGGAGAAAGTGCCGCCGACCTTGTAGGCCCAGCCGCCGTCGTGCTGCACGACTTCATAGAAGAGCTTTGCCATCATTTTCCCTCGCTGAAGGATGCGATGTCCTTGGCCGCCAGCGCCTCGGCATCCACCGCAGCCATAAGGGCTGTCCGGCGCGTCCTCGACGACGGTCATGCCGGCTCAAACGTTGCCGGGGCCGATTGGTTGCATCGCACAGCGAAGATCGACAGCAGTTGCTCGCGACTTGGTCAGAGCGGCACTGTGTAGAGCACGATCCACAGGCCGCATATCGCGGCTGCGAGCCCGTAACAGGCGCTGCGGTGTTTTTCCCAGAAATATGGCGCGCGTTCCCAATTGTACTGCATACGCAACTCCCCACTCATTCACCACCCGGCCCAGTTGTATTTCAGTCCGAAATGGTCCGCAATTTTTGAAGGTGGGGTTGACGTTACGAAAAGACTCAAAGGTGGCAAATTTGCCACGAATCACGGTGTTTCGCGGCGAATCAAGCGAACGAAGCCGTCTTCATGATGTGGATGGGGATCGAACCCATATCTCCTGGGTTGAAAGATTGGTTTCTTCAAACCCCTGCAACGGATGCCCAACTCAGCCGAGGGGCAACCCATCGTGTCGGCCAGGTGTCAGAATTTTCCGGCGACGTCGAAGAAGACAGCATTGCCCTTCATGCGGTTTTCGACAGACACCTCATGCACCCATTTCAGATTCAGATCGACCTCGGTGTTTTCGCCGAATTTGGCCTTGTAGGTGACAAGCGGCCCTAGACCTATCGAGCGACCCTTGAAGCCGTCATGGGCGTCGGCGAACGTGCTGCGGTCATCCTCGAACTGATAGAGGAAGCCCGCGACCGCGCCCAAGGCAAATTTCGCAGTCACATTCTTGGTGACGGCAAGATCGAGATGAGCCATCGCGCCGCTGTAGTAGTCGGTGGCGGTGTTCTTGGTGTTGATGTCGACACCGAAATTGGCCGACAAATCGAGGCCGTGCTCGGGCACCAGATATGTGAAGGCGACCGCCGGCGTGAAAGTCCAGTAATTCAGGCCGATGAAGGCGAGGGCGCCTTTCTCCCATTCACCGGTGGGAGCGGTTATCGTCAGCGACGTCGAAAAGAACGTGTTCATGGCGTCGTTGTGCCAGCCGAGCAAGATCGGTGCGAACGCGATGTCACCCAATCCGGCCACATTGTCCACTGATGCAAAGGCACCGACGTCTGCCTCGGCCTTGACCCAGCCTATCGGTAGAGCGCCCTGAACGGCGTAGGTCCAGTTGCCGGGCAGGTCAAGTTTGGGAACATAGACGCCCGCAAGTGCCGTGGTCCAGATATCAGCTTTCAGGCCGAAGGCGACCTGATTGTCGCCAAATGGCACGTTGGTGCTTGCTTTGCCATGATAGTAAACATTGGCGATGTCCCAGTAGGCGCCCGGCACGGGCGGCACGATCCCCGCGCCAGGACGGGCATAAGCACCCGGTATGTAGCGACCGCCGACGGCCTCGGTTGCATTGGCCTGCTGAACAGGCACGATGGCGGTGGCGATGACGGACGCGGCGGCGAGCAGGCCTGCAACTGATCTGGTCATTTCGTCCCTCTCCAAATGCGACCGGCACCCGCGAACGGATGTGCCGGGAATTCCCCGATAATCAGAGTATCATGGTTCGCCGTTGCCAGGCATTTCTCCTGATTCCCGTGGCTTTGTCGACATGCCGTGCGCTTCAGGCTTGATGCGGTCGCTCGCATTGCAGGTCCAGCCAAAGCCGCGCTCGTTGCCAAGCGTGGCCGCCCAAAGCGGCGCATACATCGATATCTTGATTAAGGTAACGATTTCAATCTGGTGCGGACGGCGGGAATCGAACCCGCATAGCCGAGGCTGAGGGATTTTAAGTCCCTTGCGTCTACCAGTTCCGCCACGTCCGCTTGGCCCGAACTGGTAAAGCAGCCGGGCAAGATTGCAAGTCCCGGCAAGCGCTTGTGTCACTTGCGCATCCAAGAAAATGGAGCGCGGCAATCGTGTATTCGTCCAGCACGTCAGCCATGGTGAAGCAGTCGGCACAGACGGCTTGAGACAAGGGCTGCGCTTAAGCCTTGCTTGGATCTTCCGGCAGGTCGCTTGCCTGGCTGGCATCGAGCGGCAGCAGTGGAGATTCCGCCGCAGCCGCTTTCGGCGCCTTTCGAGCGACCTTTTTGGCAGGCTTTTTAGGTGCGTCCTTGGCCACGTCCTTCGGCGCCGTCGCTACCGGGGCCGCCTTGGCGGGAGCCGGCTTTGCCGCGATGGTTGTCTTTTCAGTGAATTTGATTGCCATCGGGGTCCGCCGTTCCAGAGCGCCGCGAGTCGCGCGGCTTTGGTCCTCCATACACGATTTGGAGGGTGAGGGATGGCAAAGCGGGCCAATCGGCTGAACACGCTGTTGGGCATATCCATCCATTGGGGCCCTGCACGCAAAACGACCCAAGCGGTCGAGAGCCGTGCAAGAGGCGTCTCGGTTTCGCCAGCTACTTTGCGTCGATGAAGTCGAGCACCGATTTTGTATATTCGTCCGGCGCCTGCAGCATCACAAAATGACTGGCATTGGGCAGGATGATCAGCTTGGCGCCGGGTATGGCGGATGCGATGTATTCAGTATGCTCGCGCTTGATTGCCTCGTCATGGTCGCCGACAACGATGGCGGTCGGCACGGCGATCTTGGCTAGTTGGTCCTTGGTCCAGTTCGGCTGGCTTTCCCACATGTGACTGATCTGAGCGACGAAGGCATCGTATTCAGCGGGCGTCTTGGACAGCCGGGCATAGTCTTTGCCGGAGCGCTCGATGTAGGCGGCGAAGGTCTTGTTGGTGAGTACTCCGGGATCGAGGCCGTCGGTGGTCACGTTGGCGGCCTGCGCGTAGAGCCTGGTCAGCCGTTCAGGATGGTTGATGGCGATGTCCAGGCCGATGATGCCGCCGTCGCTCCAGCCGACAAGTGCTGTCTTGTCGATCTTGAGATGGTCGAGCAGAGCGAGATAGTCGGAAGCCATCAGGTCGTAGCCGAAGGGCTGGGCGTCACGGGTCGAACGGCCGTGGCCGCGGCTGTCGGCGACGATCACCTTGTGGGTCTTGGCCAGTTCGATCACCTGGCTTGCCCAGATATCGGCATGACCAAGGCCGCCGTGGATCAGGAGTACCGGGTCGCCCGAACCGTAGACGGCGTAGTACATATCGATGCCGTTGACCTTGGCGTAGCCACTTTCGGTCGACTTGGGCATCGCAACTGGTTCGGGAAGGGTTTGCCAACGCTCCTCGGCTATTGCCGCACCAGCCGGCAACAGGATCAGAAACGCAAACGTCAATGCAGTCCACAATGCACGCATGGTCGCCTCCGCAAGATGAGGGTGGCAAGTCACTGCCCTTGCATGGAAAAAGTCAACGGGCGGAAAAACCATCGCGTGAAGGATGTGAGAAAAATCCTTCCACCGGCCAAGCCCCTGTATTCCCGCGTCGCTTCCGCTACAGTTGCGCGAAAGAGTTCAGGAATCCCCGAAAATGCCCAGCAAGACCAATTTCGCCAAGCCGCGCCCCTGGACCGAGACCGCACCGACGCTGGTCGATGTCGCCATGGGCCGACGGCCGGCCGATCTCGTCATCCGCAACGGCCGCTGGGTGAACGTGCATTCGGGCGAGATCATTGCCGGCACGGATGTCGCCATCGTTGCCGGGCGCTTCGCCTATTGCGGGCCCAACGCCAGCCACGCCATCGGCCAGGGCACCAAGGTTGTCGATGCCGGCGGGCGCTATCTCGTGCCCGGCCTGTGCGACGCGCATATGCATGTCGAAAGCGGCATGGTGACGGTGACCGAGTTCTGCCGCGCGGTGATCCCGCATGGCACGACGTCGATGTTCATCGACCCGCACGAAATCGCCAATGTGCTGGGCCTGCCAGGCGTCAGGCTGATGCATGACGAGGCACTCGCCATGCCGATCAACGTGCATGTGCAAATGCCGTCCTGCGTGCCCTCGGCGCCTGGGTTGGAGAATGCGGGTGCTGCGCTGACGGTCGAGGACGTTGCCGAGGCGATGACCTGGGAAAACATCATCGGTCTGGGCGAGGTGATGAACTTCCCCGGTGTCGCGGCCAACAATCCGGTCATGTCGGGCGAGATCGCCGAAACGGTGAAAGCCGGCAAGACCGTGGGCGGGCACTACGCTTCCCGCGACCTTGGCCTGCCGTTCCACGGCTATGTCGCTGGCGGACCTGAAGATGACCACGAGGGCACGCGCGCCGAAGACGCAATCGCCCGGGTGCGCCAGGGCATGAAGGCGATGCTTCGGCTTGGCTCGGCCTGGTACGATGTCGCCAGCCAGATCAAGGCGGTGACCGAGCAGGGCATCGACCCGCGCAGCTTCATCTTGTGCACCGACGACAGCCATTCCGGCACGCTCGTGCATGAGGGGCACATGGACCGCGTCGTGCGCCACGCCATCCAGCAGGGATTGAAGCCGGTGACGGCGATCCAGATGGCGACGATCAACACCGCCCAGCATTTCCGCCTCGAGCGCGAGCTTGGCTCGATCACGCCGGGCCGGCTGGCCGACTTGCTGATTGTCTCTGACTTGGCCGAACTCAAGATCGACGAGGTTTATGCGCGCGGCGTGCGCGTCGCCAAGGCTGGCAAGCTCGACATCGATATTCCAGCCTACGCCTATCCGGCCGAGGCCAAGAAGACGGTGAAGCTGGGCAAGAAGCTCAAGGCCGTCGATTTCGACATCAAGGCGCCCGAAGGCGCAAACGAAGTGCGCGTGCGCGTCATCGGCGTGATCGAAAACCAGGCGCCGACGCGCGCGCTGGAGGCTGATCTTGCCGTCGAGGACGGTCTGGTCGCCATGGACCGGCGCAACGACGTCTGCCAGATCGCACTCGTCGAGCGCCATCGCGGCACCGGTTCTGTGACCAACGCCTTCGTTTCAGGCTTCGGCTACATGAAGGACTGCGCGCTCGCCTCAACGGTCGCGCATGACAGCCACCACATGATCGTCGTCGGCACCAACAAGGCCGACATGGCGCTGGCCGCCAACCGGCTCGGGCAGGTCGGTGGCGGCGTGGTGCTGTTTTCCGAAGGCAAGGAACTGGCGCTGGTCGAGATGCCGATCGCCGGCCTGATGTCGGACGAACGCGCCGAGATCGTCGCCGCCAAGGCCGACAGACTGGTGCAGGCGATGCGCGACATGGGCTGCAGCCTCAACAACGCCTACATGCAGCATTCGCTGCTGGCGTTGGTGGTCATCCCGGAACTCAGGATTTCCGACGTCGGGCTGGTCGATGTGACGACCTTCGAGAAGGTCGATCTGTTCTTGTAAGCGAGTCCAATTACGAGAGCCTGTGGGCCAGTCGGTGACAAGAAGGCGTCATCCCGGGCGAGCGAAGCGAGAGCCGGGATCTATTGATCCGCGCGGCCGGGTTCTCGGTGTGTGGAAGTATTCATGAAGCGCGCAGAGGCGAGGGCCCGGCCGCGCTACACGATGCCCGCACCAATGGATCCCGGCCATGCCCTTGCTTGGATCGGCTGGCCGGGATGACGACCTTGGTGTTTCGTCTTCGCTAGACGGCCAGCGGAACTGCGTATCCTACTGCAGCCCGCCGCCGAGCATGTTGATGCGGTCGGTGACCTCGCGGTCGCTGGCAAAACCGTCGTCGGCGCGCAGGCGCTGGCCAAGCAGCTTCACCATCTGCGGATTGTCGGCGAACTTGGTGTGATTGAAGGAATCCCCGCTCTTGGCGTCGGACAGGTCGACGACGATCACGCCATATTCGGCGAGGTCGGCGGCGTTTTTGTAGTCGCCGAGGCGCGGTTTGGAGCCGGCGATCAGGCCCGACAGCTTGAGCGCGCGGTCGTCGCCCGACGTCATCAGGAAGAACGGCTTGGTCGGCTTGCCGTAGCGGCGCATCTGCGCCTTGAACACGTCGACGTCGATGTCGGGCGAGGCGAGCACGACATCGCCGAGCTTGCCGCCGAGATCTCGGTCGCCGGTCAGCGCCAACTGGCGCAATGCTTCCATGGTCACCCATGTGCCCATCGAGTGCGCCACGATATCGATGCGGCGCGCACCCGACTGGGCGAGCATGCGCAGCGTGACCTCAAGCTGGTCGCGGGCGGCCGCGGCACTTTCCTTGTCGTAGACATAGTCGGTCGTGCTGCCGCCGGACGCCCAGGAAAACAGCACCGGCGTGCCGGTGTAGCCCGAGTCATGCGCGATCTGGGTGGCGCGATAAACGCCGGCATCGAAGGAGGTGTTGTAGCCGTGCACGAACAGCATGGCGCGACCGCCGCGCGCGGCGATGTCGGCGCTGAGCGCCTTGGAGAATTCGGGCTGCGTCGCGTAGCCGGTCGCGTTGGTCGCGGTGAAATACTTGGTCGGATCGGGATCCTTGCGATTGCGCAGCTCGATCTGGCCGGTCTTGTGGGTTCTTGGCACGGTGACGTCGACACGCGCGAAATTGAGCGTCGCCGAACGATCGCGATCGAAGACTTGCTTGTCGTCGGCAGCGTGTTGACGGGTGGACGCTACGAAAATCGCATGGTTTCCGGCGATCTCCGACACCGGAACATTGACGACCGCGCCGGTCAACAGCGCCCCGGACGGCTGCCCGATGCAACCGGACAGCAGGAGGGCGGCAATGGCTATGCAGAACTTCGACGGCAACAAATTATGATCTCTCTGACGGGCAAGGCGTTCAGCGTGCCACCTTCGGGAGGGTCTGATAGTGGCGGAAGTAAGTCGGGTCCAGTCGAAAAAGACAGGTCGAGGAGCCATCGCTAGCCGAGTGTTGCCGGAATGCCAAAATTGTGGCGGAAACAAGTACTTCCGTACCTGAGTTCACGAAGTTAGCGACCCCAGAAAGTTGGCGTGAAGATCACCAGAACGGCGAGGATTTCGAGGCGGCCCAAAAGCATGGCCGCTGAGCATATCCACTTGGCGGCATCGGGCAGCGAGGAGAAGTTCCCCATCGGGCCGATGACCGGGCCGAGGCCGGGGCCGACATTGGTCAGCGACGTAAGCGAGCCGGTGACAGCGGTGATGAAATCGAGGCCGGTCGCACTCAAAAGCACGATGGTGATGGCCCAGAGAACCATGAAAGAGGCGATGAACAGCACAACCGCACTTTGCATCTCGGGCGCCACGGTGCGGTCGCCATAACGTACCGGCGTCACTGTGTTGGGATAGATCAGGCGGCGCAGACCGTTCGAGAGAAGTTCGAACAAGACCAGGAAACGATAGGCCTTGATGCCGCCGGTGGTCGAGCCCGAGCAGCCGCCGAGGAAGGTGGCGACAAAGATGCAGCCGATGGCGAATGGCCCCCACAGGCTGTAGTCGTCGCTGGCAAAGCCTGCCGTGGTGATGATCGACATCAGGTTGAAGGTCGAATGGGTAAGGGCGGTGAAGAACGGCATGCCCATGCTGACGCGGAGATAGACCGCCACAGCCACCGCAAAGACGATGCAGTAGCCTGCATAGACGCGGATTTGCGGATCGCGCAGCGCGTCGAGGCGTCCGCGCACCGCAAACAGGATCATGATCGAGAACGGCAAGCCGCCGATGAACATGAAGACGATGCCGGTCCACAGGATGGCGGGGTTGTCGGCATAACGCACGAAAGAGGTATCGTGGGTGGAAAAGCCGCCCGTAGCCACCGTCGACATGGCGTGATTGATGGCGTGGAAACCTTCCATGCCGGCCGCTGTGTAGGAGATGGTGCAGGCGACGACCAGCACCGTGTAGATGCCGATCAGGCTGACGGTGAAGGTGTGGAAGCGTTCGAACGGGCGGTCCTCGATGTCGGAGGATTCGATCTTGAAATAGGACACGCCGCCGATGTTGAGGAACGGCAGCAGAAACAGGCCCAGCGCGATGACACCGAGGCCGCCCATGAAGCTGAGCAGAGAACGCCAGATCAGGATGCCGGGCGGTGCCGTGTCGAGGCCGTTGATCACGGTGGAGCCGGTGGTGGTGACGCCCGACACCGATTCGAAGAAGGCGTCGGTGATGCTGAGATCAAGCGACGAGGTCATGAACGGCACCGCACCGGCGATCGCCAGCGTGATCCACAAGAAGTTGACCAGGAGGAAACCGAAGCGGGTGTTGGCAGGCGGCACACGCCCTTGGGTGGCGAGTGCCACCGCTAGAGCCAGACCGCCCATGAACATCGCGGTAAAGGCAAAGGACTGCCAGTCGTCATGGCCGTAGTAGAGATCGACGGCCGCCGGGATGAGCATCGCCACGGACAGGTAGATGGCAAAGACGGCCGCGATGTGGATCGCGGCGCGGACGGCAATTCTGTTCACCGAGACGTATCCCCAAATCTATCGCGGCGAGCCAATGAGCCGGTTTGAACCTGACGGCGGGGCCGGACAGTGGCTTCGCCGCGCCGAATATGCAATAGCGCGTCCAAACGGGCCACAGCATTTGCCCGGTGGATTTCAGGAGCCTTTACCCATGACCAGTTTTGCCGAAAGGGTTTCGCTGGCAGCAGAGGCGGTAAGGCAGTTGTTTCCCGAGACACCGCTGCAGGAAAACGATTATCTCTCCCGCAAGACTGGCGCGCGCGTGCTTTTGAAGCGCGAAGACCTGACGCCGGTTCGCTCCTACAAGATTCGTGGCGCGCTCAACTTCTTCCGCAAGACCCTTGCCGCCGGCAACGAGGCGGAGTTGTTCGTCTGCGCCTCGGCCGGCAACCACGCCCAGGGCTTTGCCTTCGTTTGCCGCCATTTCGGCAAGAAGGGCGTGGTGTTCATGCCGGTGACGACGCCGCAGCAGAAGATCGACAAGACCCGGCTGTTCGGCGGCGAGTTCGTCGAGATCAAGCTGGTCGGCGACTTCTTCGACGACTGCTACCGCGCGGCCATCGAATTCGCCGAAGCTTCGGGCGGGCACATGGTGCCGCCCTTTGACCACAAGGACATCATCGAAGGCCAGGCGACTGTCGCCCTGGAGATTGCTGCCCAGATGCCGCACGGGCGCATGCCCGACATCGTGCTTCTACCCGTCGGCGGCGGCGGATTGTCGGCAGGCGTGACGCGCTACTTCGCTGAGACGGGCAATGCGCCGCGCTTCGTCTTTTGCGAACCGGCTGGCGCTCCCAGCCTGCGCGACAGCCTTGCAACCGGCAAGCGCGTGAAGCTCGCCAAGGTCGACAATTTTGTCGATGGTGCAGCCGTCGCCGAAATCGGCCGCGAACCGCTCAAGCATCTCAAGGATTTTCCCGCCGACGCGGTCAAGCTGGTGCCGGAAAACCGGCTCTGCGCCACGATGATCGAGATGCTGAATGTCGAAGGCGTGGTGCTGGAGCCAGCCGGCGCGCTGGCGATCGACGCGCTCAAGGATTTTTCCAGGAAAGAACTGAAGGGCACGACCGTGGTCGCGGTGGTGTCGGGCGGCAATTTCGACTTCGAGCGGCTGCCCGACGTCAAGGAGCGCGCCTTGCGCTTCGAGGGGCTGAAGAAGTACTTCATCATCCGCTTTCCGCAGCGGCCGGGCGCGTTGCGCGACTTCCTCGAAATCATGGGGCCCGAAGACGACATCACGCGTTTTGAATACCTCAAGAAATCGGCGCGCAATTTCGGTTCGGTGCTGATCGGCATTGAAACCAAGGACCGGCGTAATTTCGACCTGCTTCGGGCGCGCTTCGATGTCGAAGGCGTGCAGTATCAGGACATCACCGACAACGAAACGCTGGCCGGATTCATCATATGAGCGTGTTCGTCGCGCTGTTTTCAGGCATCAATATCGGCGGCAACCGCATCGTCAAGATGGCGGAACTCCGGGCCTTCTTCGAAGAACTCGGCTTTGCCGACGTCGCTAGCTACATCCAGAGCGGCAATGTCGTGTTCGAGGCGGATGCTGATGCAGCCGCACTGACCGCAAAGATCGAAGCGGCGTTTGAAGAGCGCTGGGGCTTTCGTTCGCGCATCATGGTGCGCGACCTTGGCTGGCTCGAGGCGCTGGTGGCAAACAATCCCTATCCCGAAGTGGCCGCGGATCATACCAAGCTGCATGCGAGTGCGCTGGAGCGCGAGCCGACCGCCGAAGAGACCGCGCGGCTGGCGGAGCGCTGCACCGGTCCTGAAAGCTTCGAGGTCAAGGGCGAAGTGCTCTACCTTCACGCGCCCGATGGTCTAGGCAAATCGAAATTCGCCGAAGTTTTGCCGCGCACCCTCAAGGTGCCGGGCACGATGCGCAACTGGCGCACCGTGCTGACGTTGCTTGAGATGGCCAGAAAAGCGTGAAGGTTACCAGCTGCCGATGTTCGGCATGGACAACCACGGCTCTGCCGGCGCCTGGCGCTCGCCCTTCTGCAGCAGCTCGATCGAGATGCCGTCGGGCGACTTGATGAAGGCCATGTTGCCGTCGCGAGGCGGGCGGTTGATGGTCACGCCCTTGTTCATCAGGTCCTGGCAGGTGGCGTAGATGTCGTCGACCTCATAGGCGAGGTGGCCGAAATTGCGCCCGCCCTGATAGTCTTCCGTGTCCCAGTTGAAGGTCAATTCAAGCAGCGGCGTCTGGCGCTCGCTACCGGCACCCACGTCTTCGGAAGCGGCGAGGAAGATCAGCGTGTAGCGGCCCTTCTCATTGGTGGAGCGACGGATCTCCTTCATGCCAAACTTGGTGCAATAGAAGTCCAAAGAGGCGTCGACGTCTTTGACGCGGACCATGGTGTGGAGATAGCGCATCGCTGTTCCTCGGCTTTGTGGGTTAGGGTTGATGGGGTTCGCCGATACATAGGGCGGGCGCCACGCGCTCGGCAACCGCCATAGCGACTTTTGTGCGGAACTGGTGCGAAGCTTGTGCCTATCTCGGAACCAAGTCGAAAAATGGCGGAACGGCCCTTGCGTAAGTCCAAAGTGCAAGTGTTAATCTTATCTCAAGAATCAGTAATGGCGTTTGCAAGGAAAAAGGGGGCGTTCTTATGGGGGAAAAGGCCTCTCTCGTGATGCAGAATGGCACTGGCCGCGATGCATTTGAGCACGATGACAGCGCAGATGGCGTTGGTCTGGTCGAAATTTCCGGCGCCATCAAATGGTTCGACGTGGCCAAGGGCTACGGCTTCATTCTCCCCGACAGCGGTGTTGGAAGCGACGTGCTGCTGCATGTCACCTGCCTGCGTCGCGACGGTTTCCAGACCGCACTCGAAGGTGCCCGCGTCGTTTGCCTGGTCAAGCAGGGCGACCGTGGTCTGCAGGCCTTCCGCGTGCTTTCCATCGACAATTCGACCGCAGTGCATCCGGCCGAAATGCAGGAGCAGCGCACCCATGTCGCGGTGACCGCCGAGAGCGGTCTCGAGCGCGCGCTGGTCAAGTGGTTCAACCGCACCAAGGGCTTTGGCTTCCTGACGCGCGGCGAGGGTACCGAGGACATTTTTGTCCACATGGAGACGCTGCGCCGCTTTGGTGTCACCGAGCTTCGGCCCGGGCAGGTGGTGCTGGTTCGTTTCGGCAAAGGCGACAAAGGCCTTATGGCTGCCGAAATTCACCCTGATTTAGGCACCTTGCCGGTCTCGCACTAGGTCGAGACCGCCGCGGGGATTTTATGACCTTACGCAGATTGTTGATCGCCGGAGCGCTCGGTGCCGCATTGCTTGCGGTGCCGGCTTTTGTCGTTTCGCTCGCTGGAACCGCACCGAGTATTGCGCAAGAGGCGATGGCCTTGCCGGTCGATGCCGATCCGCTGATCGCGGTGACCGCCAAGGGCGAAGTGCCGTTCCGCATCGAGATCGCCGACGAGCCGGGCGAACGCGCCATGGGGCTGATGTTCCGCAAGGATCTTGCCGACGACCAGGGCATGCTTTTCGTCTTCGAACAGACCCAGCCCGTCGGCTTCTGGATGAAGAACACGCCGCTGCCGCTCGATCTGGTTTTTGCCGGTCCCGACGGCAAGGTGCTCGACGTGCTGCCGGGCACGCCGTTTTCCGAAGCGGTCATAGCCCCGGAAGAGCCGGCGCGTTTTGTGCTCGAACTCAAGGCTGGCACGGCGGCCAAGACGGGCATCGCCAAGGGCGTCATGCTCAAGCACCGGGCAATCGCCGCAGTCGCCGGCAATCCCTGAGGCTTCGGGCCACGATCAATCGGAGCGACGATGGCTATCGATCACTTTTCCCACGAAAGTTTCGACCTGGCGTTTCTCGACCTGCCGCCGACCGGCGCGGGAAGCGGCGAGCCGGTCTTGATGATCCATGGCTTTGCCTCCAGCCACTTCGTCAACTGGGTATCGCCGGGCTGGTTCAAGACGCTGACCGAGGCGGGCTACCGCGCCATCGCCTTCGACCATCGCGGCCATGGCGGCTCGACCAAGAGTTATGACGAGGCCGACTATACGCCAAGCAAGATGGCCAGCGACGCGATTGCGCTGCTCGACCATCTCGGCATCGAACGCGCCCATGTCATGGGTTACTCGATGGGCGCCCGCGTTTCGGCATTCATGGCGCTGGAAGCGCCCGAACGGGTGGCAACACTGGTGTTCGGCGGGCTCGGCATCGGCATGGTCGACGGCGTCGGCGACTGGGACCCGATCGCTGCTGCGCTGGTGGCCGAAGACCCCGAGACGATCACGCAGCCGCGCGCGAAAATGTTCCGCGCCTTCGCCGACCAGACGCGCAGCGACCGCCGGGCGCTTGCCGCCTGCATTTCCACCTCCCGCGAGCTGGTGACCGACAATGACATCCGTCGGATCACGCAGCCAACTTTGGTCGCCGTCGGCACCAAGGACGACATCGGTGGCTCTCCCAGCGAACTCGCCCAGTTGATGCCGCATGGCGAAAGCTTCGAAATCGAGGGCCGCGATCACATGCTGGCCGTCGGCGACAAGGCGTTCAAGAAACGCGTGCTGGAGTTTTTGGCCGAACATCCGATCTGAGGGATATGGTCGATCTTCTCGTCACCTACATGGAGATGACGGAGCAGCCCGGTGGAGAGCCATTTGCGGCTCCGCTCGCCGCGACGCGGATCGAAAGGGAACATCCCAGCCTTTCCGACTATCTCGCGCTTTATCGAGCAGTTGGGGAGCCGCTGAATTGGGACCAGCGGCTGCGCATGCCTGGGAATGCGCTACAAACGTTGCTTAGCTACGAAGGCACCCATGTCCATATTCTGCGCGTCGACGGGAAAGCAGTAGGTCTTTGTGAGTTCGTCGGTGCAGGTGGGGCGGAAGTAGAACTCACCCATTTCGGGCTGATCCCGGAGTTCCAGGGCAGGAAGCTTGGGCCTTACCTGCTTGATCACGGCTTGCGGGCGATCTGGTCGCAGAGACCGCACCGCGTGTGGCTGCATACCGACACCAATGATCATCCCGGCGCACAATCGACATATCGGCGCGCCGGCTTCAGGCCTTATGCGCAACGCATGGAGAGTTTTCCCGACTGACTGGTCCGTCAGCCGCTGAGCTTTGCGAGCGAGCGCTCCATGTTCGCCCGCGCCTTAGCTTCGAAGCGCGACACAAAAATGTCGGTGTGGAAGATGCGTGGCCGCGCAAGGAAATTGCGTAGCACAGCACCGCGTCCTGCACGCCAGTCGGCATCGGCGACCCAGCCATATTCGCGCCTGACGGCGTCTTCGTAAGCGTCGAAGGTTCTTGCCGGTGCGCCAAGGATCGACAGGTCCATGTCGAGTAAAAGGGCGGCGTCGCTTTTCGCTGCAACGTCGGCGAAATCAGGGATCTCGTGCGTTGCGGTCGCTTCGATCATCTTGACGATGCGGGCGAGGCGAGGGGCGTCGATCTGCCCTTGGAGCTTGTCGGCGGCAAGCGCGGCACTCAGCGCCTCATTGTCCTTGCGGCGGCTATTGTAGATCGCGTCATGGAACCAGATCGCGGCTTCGACCGCCTCGGGATCACTCAGTTCGGAGCGATACTCCGTTGCGAGCGCCAAAAGCGCTTCGATGTGCCTGATGCCGTGGTAGTGGCGGTCGTCGGCTTGATAAAGCCTCGTCAGTTCCGTTTTCGTGCCGTCGTCTATGAAAGACATGTCATCGCCCTTTGAACACAGGTTTGCGCCGGCCGGCGAAGGCGGCGCGGCCTTCGGTATAGTCGTCGCTCAGGAAGGTGGCGTCGCCGGCCGCCTGGGCAAGCGCGGCTTCGACTGGATCGTGGCTCAAGGCTGCGCGGATCGCTGCCTTGGAGGCGCGCACCGACAGCGGCGCATTCTCGGCGATTGTTCGGGCGATTTCGTTGATGCGGGCGTCGAAACGCGGGGTTTCGACGATTTCGAGCAGGAAACCGGCTGAAAGAGCTGCCTGCGCGTCGATACGGCCGGCGGTGTAGGTGAGATATCTGGCCATCTGTTCGCCCGCGGCCCAGACGATGTCGGCCATCGCATCTTGCGGGTAGGCAAGGCCAAGGCGCGCCGCAGGCACGGCGAACTGCGCCTCCGATGAGGCAACGCGCAGGTCACAAGCAGCTGCAAGCCCAAAGCCGCCGCCGAAGCAGATGCCGCTGATAGCGGCGATGACTGGCACAGCGGCGTTGCGCAGTGCTGCGAAAGCGGCGGAATTGGTCGCCTCATAGGCGCGGGCGCTGTCGGCATCACCACGCAAGGTATCGAACTCGCCGATGTCGGCGCCGGCGGAAAAATCCTGGCCCGCGCCGCGCAGGACGATGACCCTTATGGCGGGCTCGGCCGAAAGCCGGTTCACATGGCTGGCCAGATCGACCCACATCGCCTGGGTGACGGCATTCTTGCGCGCCGGGCGATTGATGACGATGGTCGCGACGCCATCGGCCGTTGTGACCAGCAAGGGTTCAGTTTCCATGACGCCTTGAAATTCCGCGAACCAAATCCACTTGAACCAGCACTAAGGAAAATTGAGTTCATTCGTGCTAATATCTGGCTTATATGTCCCGCGCGGGATTGCACAAGCCGGCAGTGAACGGAGACCGTTGATGAACACCATATCCGCTGCGCGCCACGGCTCGTTGAAGCCGGTCGACCCGATCTGGAAGTCGGTGCGCGACGAAGCGGCAGATGCCGTGGCGGGCGATCCGCTGCTGGCGGCATTCCTCTATGCCACGATCCTCAACCAGGACACTCTGGAAGAGGCGGTGATCCATCGCCTGGCCGAGCGGCTGGCGCATCAGGATCTCGGCGCCGACCTCATTCGCCAGACCTTTTACGCGATGCTCGAAGACCGGCCGGATTGGAGCGACACGGTGCGCACCGACATCCAGGCCTATTACGACCGCGACCCGGCCTGCGACCGCTATTTGATGCCGGTGCTTTATTTCAAAGGCTTCCACGCCATCCAGACGCACCGGCTGGCGCACTGGCTGTTGAACCGTGGCCGCAAGGATTTCGCGCTCTATCTGCAGAGCCGCTCGTCATCGGTGTTCCAGACTGACATCAACCCTGCCGCGCGCATGGGCAAGGGCATCTTCATCGATCACGCCACCGGCCTCGTTGTCGGCGAAACCGCTGTCATCGAAGACGACGTTTCGATCCTGCACGGCGTCACGCTGGGCGGAACCGGTAAAGCAGGCGGCGACCGCCATCCCAAGATTCGTTACGGCGTGCTGATTGGCGCAGGCGCCAAGATCCTCGGCAATATCGAGGTCGGCCATTGCTCGAAGATCGCCGCAGGTTCCGTGGTGCTGTCGCCCGTGCCGCACAACAAGACAGTGGCTGGGGTTCCGGCGCGCGTTGTCGGCGAAACCGGTTGCGACCGTCCGTCGAGCCAGATGGACCAGTTGCTGCCGTCGCAGACGATGGATCACGTCGTCAGCTTCGATATTTGAAGCGGGCAAGCACCGGCATCCTGATGTCTGGGATGCCTGTGTGAATTGCACGGAGTAAGCCGAGCCTTGCCTTTACATGGCCATGCTTGGCGTGTCAGAAGCGCGTCTCTAAACGCGTCGGGCCGAAAATCGGGTCTGGTTTTCGGGCAAAGTTCGATGCGCAGTCATTGCAATGTGGAGCGTCCCAAGCGCGTCGGAACGGACGCATGACGCTCCTAGCCACAAGCCGGAGAAAACAGTTGAAGCCGGAAGAAATCAGAAAACTCGACGCCTATTTCAAGCGCCAGTTCCAGAACCCCACGCTTCAGGTCAAGGCGCGTCCTCGCAAGGACGACTCGGCCGAGGTCTATATCGGCGACGAATTCCTCGGCATCGTTTTCAAGGACGAGGATGACGGCGACTACAATTTCTCGATGGCGATTCTCGACATCGATCTGGCCTGATTTTGATCAAGCCTGACGCCGCGCGGCTCGTCGCGTGGCGTCATTTGACGTGCAGCAAGGCATTCGTCTTGGCGATAACCGCCCGATCCAGCGCACGCCACGCTCCCAGAAGCTCCCTAGGAAATCTGTAGGTCAGGCTCAGATCCTTACCGACGAAGACGTCGCGCTCGCACGGCGCGAGTGATTGTTCGGCCTCTTCACCATTGAGGCAGCGGGCAACAAAAGCCGGCTCGCCCGCGCGTGCCGCAACTGCCAGAACCTCGTTGAGATAGCCGGAATTTTCCCTGAAGCCGTAGAGCGTCATGCCTTCAGGCCCAGGAACGCCGGGCTTGACTGTCAGCGCATTGTAGATGGGTGCGAGGCGACCGCTCATGTCGCGTGTCATCATGCGCGGCTCGAGGCCCAGGAAGATGATGCGTTTGTTGCCGTCGGTATTGTTGAAGGCCGCACGCGCCGCCTCGCTGTAACCATCCATCTCAGGCCAGCGCAGATAAAGGTCGAGCCGGCTCGCGACGCCGTTGTGTCGGGCCTTTTCGAAACGGATCATGTTGGAGGGGACCGCGATGACGTCGTTGCCGATGACGACCTCGTGCGGTGTGGTGTCGTCGGTATAGCCGGCGAGCGCGATGGTGTGCCCGAACCAGCGGCCGCCGAGGCTGATCGCCACCGAGAGAATGGCAAGCACGGCGAAACCGTAGAAGACCTTCATCATCAGCGCCGAATTGACAACGTCAAAGCCGGAGCTGTCAGTCGCCTCTTGCTTCATCTGTTTTCTCCAGGGTCGCCGGCGGCTCGTATGGTCGAGCATCGGATTTCCGCAATCGCCGCGCGTCGCGCAGCAGTGCTCCAGGGAACCGATATGGGCCGACATTGCGCGCGCATGGTTAATGCTGCGTTAAAGGCTCGTCGCGCTTGCCTTGCTGGCGACCGCTCCATAGTTTGCGCGCGACGTGCAC
Source organism: Aminobacter sp. 01T433 (assembly GCF_056398585.1). NCBI lineage: Bacteria > Pseudomonadati > Pseudomonadota > Alphaproteobacteria > Hyphomicrobiales > Phyllobacteriaceae > Aminobacter > Aminobacter sp. 01T433. The sequence goes on along the minus strand of NZ_JBFTPR010000003.1, from coordinate 52,766 downwards.
AGGAAGGAAAGATGATGCCGCTTTACGCTCTCGATGGGGTTGAACCGCAGTTCGAGGACCGCGACAGCAACTGGATCGCACCAGACGCTGCCATTGTCGGCGACGTGAGGGTCGGACGCGATGTCGGCATCTGGTTTGGGGCTGCGATTCGCGGTGACCGCGAGCCGATCACCATCGGTGCGCGCTCCAATGTCCAGGAGCACACGGTGATGCACACCGATCCGGGCTTTCCGCTGACCATCGGCGAGGGATGCACCATCGGCCACCGCGCCATCCTGCATGGCTGCACGGTTGGCGACAATTCGCTGATCGGCATGGGGGCGATCGTGCTCAATGGCGCCAAGATCGGTAGGAACTGCCTTGTCGGTGCCGGCGCTCTGGTGACCGAAGGCAAGGAATTCCCGGACAATTCGCTGATCGTCGGCTCGCCCGCGAAGGCCATCCGCACCCTTGACGACGCCGCAGCCGAGCGGCTGCGCAAATCGGCTGATCATTATGTCGCCAACCAGCGCAGGTTTCGCGCCGGATTGGTGAAGGTCGCCGATTAAGAACAAGGCATCCGCCCAAAAAGGCGGAGCCGGCCCGGGGAATTGGGCCGGCTCCTAGACCCGGTCGTTGGGGACGGGGAGGGTGGGACGCGACCGGGTTTTTCCGCTGAAGCTTAGCGGACCGACGCGACTGCGTCGGCGCGGCCGTCATTGATGCCAATCCAGACGCCTGAATTCTGCTCCGACTGGCGCTTCAGATAGGTGTATTCCGTCTCGTTCCACGCCAGGACCCGTGTGTCGAGATTGTCCAGAATGTATTCGCCGAGGCTGGTGCGCACGGTCAGCACCGCGTGGCCTTCGCCATTGGGCTGGCGAACCACCGTCATCAGCAGGCTGCCGGCCGGCACGCCGAGCTGCATCAGCTTGCGCCGCTTTTCCATGGCATAGTCTTCGCAGTCGCCAACGCCATTGTCGGGATAGGACCAGTATTCTTCCTGTCCCCAGGCTTCCATGTCGGTGCGCGGCGCAACAGCGGTGTTGACCTCGTTGTTGATGGCGATCATTGCCTTCCACAGCGTGCGGGTCAGTTCGACCGGAGCTTTGCTGGCGGTCTTTTCATTGCATTCGATCGGCGAACGCTTGCACAGCTCGTAATGGCCGATAGGCTGCGTCGTGCGGCCATTGGTCTTCATGACGGTCGGGGCAGCAAGGGCACTGCCCAAGGCGCCAGCCTGAAGTGCCGCAGCCAGAACCAACAGCCATCCCCGACGCTTGATCATTTTGTAGTCTCCTTGTTGAGGGAGACAATGACAGGCGCGGATTTATTTCACGCAAAGCAACGCAGTAGATGTTGAGTAAAAACAAGGGAGAAATCTCGTAAACAAAGAAGAGAATAAGAATAAAATTTGCAGAAAATTTGATTACAATTTTATCGATTGGGGCGATGCCGGGCTATGATTGGCCGCTGCGCGCAAGCTGTGCCGAAATGGCATTGCGGTGGGAGGCCGAAATGCATGTTCGCCTACCGGTGTGGAATGGAGCGACAGCTGAAAAGCAAGAAGGCCGGCGTCCGTGAGGAAGCCAGCCTTCTTGCTTGGTATCTAGAGATGTGGGCGGTAGCCCGGCAGTCAGGTGCGCGGGCGATTGAACTCGGTGTCGAGCGAGTCGGGCCGCTGGATGACGGCGAATTCGACGGCCACGCCGTCTTCGAAGTGACGCACGACCTGGCCACGCATGGTGCCGAGCGTGACCTGCACGCCGATCGCCGGCTTGACCTCGATTTCGATGGCGGCGCCCGAAAGCGACAGGTCGATGATCCGGCAGGGATACTGCCGGCCGTCGATGAGCTGCAAGACGTTGATCGGGTTGCGCGGCGCGACACGCTCGTGGCGGCGGTCTTCGGGCAGGTCGAGTTCGTGCTTGTTGGCAAGCCAGGTGAGCTGGGCGGCCAGCTTGTCCTTCTTGCGCTCCGAAGCGATGACCGTCATGGCAAAGCCATCCGGCAAGGTGCGGGTGATGACGCCTTCGATGCGTCCGATGTGATCGATATAGGCGATCACCTTTTCGCCCGCAGCACCTGAGCGATCGGTGCGGAAAGCAACATTGCCAGGCGACATGTCGACCACCTGGCCGGCATGCTCGGTGCGATCCTCAAGCATGAAGCGTCCATAAATCTTCACGCGGACGCGCTGGAAGTTGCGCCGTTCCGCCCGTGACGGCGCGTAGTCAATCGCCGCTGGCCTCATGCTACCCTCATATCTGTCAACTCCCATCGAACCGCATCGGGGAGCTATTGCGGAAAAATACCGCCAGAGAGGTTAATAAAACGCGTAAGGGCTGCCCTTGCGGGAGGTGTGCGGGCGCTATTCTTCGCGCCCACCTTCAAGGACGAAGAGGTGGCGAATGCGGCGTGCGCCATCGAGCGGGTTCGGGCCACCCTCCACGGCTGAATCGCTTGGTGCAAGCGAAGGCACCGTGACGGCTGGGCGGTTCCTGAGGAACATCGGCTCAAGGTCTGGGTCGACGACACGCACGCTGTCGATCGTGGCGTCAGTGAGCGGGTCGGAGCCGAGCCAGAACGGCCGGTCGACACTCGACAGCACGCCCAGGCTGCGCGGGTTTTCGACGCCGCCATCGAGCGGTAGGAGCAGCATTTCGAAGGTCGTTGCCCGCAGGCTCGCGGTGAAGCCCTCGAAATTGATGACGACCACCGACTTCTGCTGGAACACGCCATAGGCGAGGCGGGCCATCAGCCGCTGGTCCTTCTGGCGCCACAGCGAGGGAAACGAAAACCCCTTGAGCTCGCGGCCGAAGGTAGCGCACAGCCGCGTGCCGGCGAGTCGGAAGACCGCTTCGCCACGGGTGTCGCGCTCGAGTATGAAAGTGTCAGCAAGCAGCGCCTTGATATCGGCCGGCTCGACTTCCGTGCGTTTGGGCGCGGGTCGGCCGTCGCGAAGGCGGTTCCAGTATTGGAACAGTGCCAGCGATCCTTTCTGTTTCATATTGCTCCGCTCCGAGCGCTTCTGTGCCTGATGTCCCATCGTTGGACAGAATCGCTTCAATCTTGAGGACTACATGAGGTGCGGAGCAGGACGCGTGCCAGTCTCAGTAACAGTTGTTAACGGGTCGGGGACGTTAAGGTTAACAAAGGGTTTACGTTGCCGCCGGAAAAGATCCGTGGCACGTTCAAGTCACTCCAGAAGTGGCCGCTCAGGCGGCCGGCAGCACTTCAGTCAGAGTTTTTTGGGGAACGGGCAGGGGGGCTCGACCCGCCGTCCAGGGGAAACCCTGGACGGCTTTCTTTTTTGCGCTTTCAGCCGTGCTGTTCTAGATGGGGTCCGGGCGTCATCTGCCCGCGACAACTGGATCAGAGGCGCATGAGCGAACCAGCAAGCCCGAGCGACAATGCTGAAATCGTCGAGAACGAACCGCAGCGGCGCGAGCCGATGTTCAACCTGCCGCCCATTGTCGTTGCGATCATCGGCCCATGCGTCGTCATCCATTTGATGCGCGAATACGTTCTCAGCCCCGACCAGGATTTTGCGCTGCTCCTTCGCGCCGCCTTCATCCCGATTCGCTATTCCGGGCAATACGATCTCGACATCTGGGCCTTCACAAGCCCGCTGACCTACGCCTTCCTGCATGGCGGCTTTGCGCATCTGGCCATCAACATGGTGTGGCTCGCAGCGTTCGGGTCGCCGTTGGCCAACCGGCTTGGCGTCTTGCGCTTTTCGCTGTTCTTCGCCGTCACGTCGCTTGCGGCGGTTGCGCTGCATTATGTGTTGCATTCAATGGACCAGGCACCGCTGGTCGGCGCTTCGGGCGCGATTTCGGGCATGATGGGGGCTGCCGCGCGCTTCAGCTTCCAGATCGACCGCTCGCATGGCAAGCCGGCCTTCGCTGGCGCGCCGCTACCGATCCGCGACGTCTTCCGCTCGCGCACGGCGATGACTTTCCTTGGGGTGTGGATGATCATCAATTTGGTAACCGGGGTGGTCGGGTTTACCCCCGGCGTCGACAACCAGATCGCCTGGGAAGCCCATATCGGCGGTTTCCTGGCGGGCTTTTTGGGCATCAGGTTCTTCGACCGCAAGAACGAGTACGCCTGAGCGCGTTTTACTTGAAAAGCGGCCTAATGCGGCGCACGATGCATTTGGCCCACGGGCCACACGGAGTAATTGACTGACCGATAGCAGCAGGAGAACCCGATGACAGTGAAGGCAATTCTTGAGAAGAAGGGCCACGACGTTTTTACCATTGGGCCCAATGTGCAGCTGTCGGAAGCGGTTCGCATTCTCGCCGAACACCGCATTGGTGCGCTCGTCGTCACCAATGGCGACCGCAAGATCGTCGGTATCCTGTCCGAGCGCGACGTGGTTCGCATCATCGGCAAGGACGGCGGTGCTGCGCTGGAAAAGACTGTGCGTGAGGTGATGACCCCCAAGGTCAAGATCTGCAACGAAAACCACACGGTCAACCAGGTCATGGAGATCATGACCAACGGCCGCTTCCGCCACCTGCCCGTCGAGCGCGACGGCTATCTCTACGGCATCGTGTCCATCGGCGACGTCGTCAAGCGCCGCATCGAGGATGTCGAGCGCGAGGCCGAGGAGATCAAGGCCTATATCGCCACGGCTTGAGGTTGTTGGTTAAGGCGCCGGACCCGCGAAGGCGGATCCGGCATGATTTGCATCATCTGTTATCGAGTTCGGGACGGACAAGTTTCAGTCCTACCCTGGTGATGCGGTAGGGGCCGCCTTGCGACGAGGCGACTGCCTTCCTTCGCCGTAGCTTCCTGAAAAGTTCGAGATCGCAATCCGTATATTGCCAGCCCTCGCGGGTGAGGCAGATCACGGCTTCGATCTTGTTGTTGTCGTCTTTTTCGATTTCGATCCGCCCGCCCTGGGCGAGCAGGTGCAGGATGCGCTGCTCTATGCGCGATATGTTCATTGGTTGATGAGTCCTGGAAAACCAGGCCGAACAGCCTACCGACTGAACAGCCAAAACAAAAAGCCGCAGCCACGATTGCTCGCAGCACGGTGGTTCCTGGTTTTCACGCCCCGCCTTCAGGAGAAGGTCGGGGCTTTAGCGGGACTCAAACGAATTGAACATCCAAACTCCATCGGGATGGGACCGATATAGGATAGTCTGTTCGAAAGTGCCAGAGATCGCGGCTTGAGCGCGCATTTCCAACGCGACGGTTGCAACAAGGCAACGATTGATCTAGCGAAACGGTACGATTTGTCGTTCGCCAGAAGGCGACAAACAGACACGGACGTATTCGGATTACCATGACCCTCATCGACACCCGCACGCCCGACGCTAAGCGCTTCATTCCCGGTGCCACCGGCGACTGGGAAGTCATCATCGGCCTGGAGGTCCATGCCCAGGTGACGTCGGAAGCCAAGCTGTTTTCGGGCGCTTCGACCGCCTTCGGCGCCGAGCCCAACGCCAATGTCAGCCTCGTCGACGCAGCGATGCCCGGCATGCTGCCCGTCATCAACGAGGAATGCGTCAAGCAGGCGATCCGCACCGGCCTCGGCCTCAAGGCGCAGATCAACCACAAGTCCGTCTTCGACCGGAAGAACTATTTCTATCCGGATCTACCGCAGGGCTACCAGATCTCGCAGTTCAAGCAGCCGATCGTCGGCGAGGGCAAAATCACCATTTCGGTCGGCCCCGACCGCAAGGGCGAGTTCGAGGACATCGAAGTCGGTATCGAGCGCCTGCATCTTGAGCAGGACGCCGGCAAATCGATCCACGATCAGCATCCGACAATGTCTTATGTCGACCTCAACCGCTCGGGCGTGGCGCTGATGGAGATCGTCTCCAAGCCCGACATGCGCTCGTCGGACGAGGCCAAGGCCTATGTCACCAAGCTGCGCACCATCGTGCGCTATCTCGGTACCTGCGACGGCAACATGGACGAGGGCTCTATGCGCGCCGACGTCAATGTGTCCGTGCGTCGTCCCGGCGGCGAGTTCGGCACGCGCTGCGAGATCAAGAACGTCAACTCGATCCGCTTCGTTGGCCAGGCCATCGAATATGAGGCGCGGCGCCAGATCGCCATCATCGAAGATGGTGGCACGATCGACCAGGAGACCCGCCTGTTCGACCCCAACAAGGGCGAGACGCGCGCGATGCGCTCGAAGGAAGAAGCGCACGACTACCGCTATTTCCCCGATCCGGACCTTCTGCCGCTCGAATTCGACCAGGCCTATGTCGACGCGCTCGCCAAGGATCTGCCGGAACTGCCTGATGACAAGAAGGCACGGCTGGTCAACAGCCTCGGCCTGTCCGTCTATGACGCCTCGATCTTGGTCTCGGAAAAGGCGATTGCCGACTATTTCGAGAAGGTGGCCGCCGGTCGCGACGGCAAGCTTGCCGCCAACTGGGTCATCAACGACCTGCTCGGCGCCTTGAACAAGGCCGGCAAGGACATTGAAAACGCTCCTGTAACGCCCGATCAGCTGGGGGCCGTGATCGACCTGATCAAGGAAGGCACGATTTCCGGCAAGATCGCCAAGGACCTGTTCGAGATCGTCTGGAACGAGGGTGGCGACCCGCGTGAGCTGGTCGAAAGCCGTGGCATGAAGCAGGTGACCGACACCGGTGCCATCGAAAAGGCGGTCGATGACGTCATCGCCGCCAACCCCGACAAGGCCGAACAGGCCCGCGCCAAGCCGACAATGGCCGGCTGGTTCGTCGGCCAGGTGATGAAGATGACGGGTGGCAAGGCCAATCCGCAGGCCGTCAACGACCTGGTCAAGGCCAAGCTCGGCATCGAGGAATAAGGCGGTGTTTGTCCGCACGGCGAGCGAACGCGACCTTGAGAAGATCAAGGCGCTGCTCGCCGACACGTGGCACGTGACCTACGATGCGATCTACGGCATCGACCGGGTCAATGAAATCACCACCGAATGGCATTCGCTGGCCGCGCTCAAGGCGCGGCTGACGAGACCTCATTCCGAATTCCTCGTCGCCGATGACGGCAAGAAGATTGCCGGCATGGCTTTTGCCGCTGCGACCAGCGGTTCAAAGGTCGTGGTGCTCTACCAGCTGTATGTACATCCCGAACATCAGCGCGCCGGCATCGGCCGCATGTTGCTCGACGAGGTCGAGCAGAGCTTTCCTGAAGCGCATTCGATTCGCCTCGAAGTCGAAGAGGCGAACACCCAGGCGTTGGGCTTCTATCTCGCCAACGGTTTTGTGAAATCAGGGGCCGATCCAGAGCCTGAGACCGCAGAAACGGGGATATCGTCGCTGGTTTTGGAAAAAAACCTGAGCTGAAGTGGCCGCCTAGCTGGCAGCGATCTCCACATTATCGATCAGGCGCGTCTTGCCGAGGTGCGCTGCAACCAGCACGCGGCCAACTTTGTTCTTCTGCCAAGGCGCGAGTGTGAGGCTGTCGCGCGCTTCGACATAATCGACAGTGTCGAAACCGGCATTGAGGATTTCTGCCCGCGCAGCCGTCATCGTGGCCTGCTCGTCCGCGCCGGACTGAAGGGCAGACGCCGCTTTACGCAGTACCTTGTTGAGCTGTTGCGCGACCGCGAGTTCGGCGGGGCTGAGATAGGCGTTGCGCGACGACATGGCGAGGCCTTCGGCATCGCGGATCGTCGGCGAGCCCAGAACTTCGACCGGCAGGTCGAGATCGCGGCACAGTTTCTTGACCACGCAGAGCTGCTGGTAGTCCTTCTCGCCAAAGACGGCCAGATCGGGTGTTGCCTGGATGAACAGCTTGGCAACGACGGTGGCGACACCGTCGAAGAAAGCAGGTCGGAAGGCGGTCTCGAGGCCTGCGGATGGGCCGCCCACCGCAATCGCGGTGGCAAAGCCCTGTGGATAGACCTCGTCGACACCGGGCGTGAAGGCGAGATGGACGCCGGCCTCCGTCAGGCGCGCGAGATCCTGCGCCAGCTGGCGAGGATATTTGTCGAGGTCTTCGGTCGGCGCGAACTGGCGCGGATTGACGAAGATCGAAACGACACAGCGGTCAGCACGCTCAAGGGCGGCACGCATCAGCGAGATATGGCCGTCATGCAAGGCACCCATGGTCGGCACCAGCGCCACTTTGAGGCCTTCGGCGCGCCATGCCTGCACTTGCGCGCGCAGGGCGGCGATGGTTTCGACGACAACGGTCATGCCTTGTCCTTGCTCAGGGAAAACAGGTGCTCGGGGCCGGGGAAAGCGCGGCTGCGGACGTCCTTGGCATAGGCGGCCGCTGCTTCAGACACCGTGTCGCGCAGACGTGCGTATTCCTTCACGAATTTCGGTACACGCTCGACGGTCAGCCCGATGGCGTCGTCGATGACCAGAATCTGCCCGTCACATTGAGCGCTGGCGCCGATGCCGACGGTCGGGATCGAGATACGCCCGGTGATCTCAGCGGCAACCGGCTCGACCGTGCCTTCGATGACAACCGAGAACGCACCAGCAGCTTCGACAGCCTTGGCGTCCGCATAAAGCGCTTCGGCATTGGCTTCGGAGCGCCCCTTGATCTTGTAGCCGCCTTCCTTTTCGACCGACTGCGGCAAAAGCCCGATATGGCCCATGACGGGGATGCCTGATGCAACGATCGCGGCGATCTGGGCCGCGATGGCCACCCCGCCTTCAAGCTTGACCGCATCGCAGCCGGTTTCACGCATGATGCGCATGGCACAAGCGACGGCGTTTTCGACCGTATCCTCGTAGCTGCCGGCGGGCATGTCGACGACGACGCAGGCGCGGGCAGAGCCGCGCATCACCGCCTGGCCATGCGCGATCATCATGTCCATCGTTGCGCCGAGCGTCGTCGCATGGCCATGCAACACCATCGCGACGCTGTCGCCGACAAGTAGAAGGTCGACATGTGGATCGAGCAGGCGGGCAATGGGGTAGGTGTAGGCAGTGAGGCAGACGATGGGCTCGCCGCCCTTGCGGGCCAACAGCTCGGCGGGCGTGATGCGGCCGGCAGGCGCGTCAGAAGCCATGTCGTTTCCTCCCATGCCCGGTTCAGCCCAGCAAGCCAGTCCGAGAGCCCGAATTGGGCCAGAATCCATTACGGACCGGCTAAAGATTTTGCAAGTGCGAGATGAAGACGTGAGCAGTTGCGAGATGGCATCGTCCATCAGGACGAGCGGCGCGCTGTTTCCTCTTGTGCGAGCCTACGGATGTAGACAGCGAATTCGGGGTCTTCGCCCGGCAGCAACTGGGGCAGGGCATCGCGAAAATCCGCGCGCCGGCACCATTCGCGCATGAAATCCTCCCACGACGCCCAACGGCGCTTTCTCCGCTCGGGCATGTCTGCTTCGTAGATGACGAGGTAGGCGCGCTCGAACAGCGAGATGAGGATAGCGAACATGGCGAGCAGCCGGTCCTTCTGCTCGGCGGTCAGACCTTCCGTGGCCGTATGCGATTGCAAATAGAGGTCAGAATGGTCGAGCGTCAGCGTCAAGAAGTTGGTGTAGCCGTCTGACAGCATCTGGTAGATCTCTTCCTCCTCGTTGACGCGCGCCTTGCGCTGCTCGTAGACGAAGATGAAGATCGCGAGCGGCAGGCCGAAGATCGTGACCAGCATGCTCAGCATTTCGAGGATCTGCATGAAGGGCATCGGCTATGCGGCCATGGTTCGCGCGGGTCCTGGTTGCGAGCCTGAACCAAGCTCGCAATGTTAACCTATACGTCCGGCCTAGAGCTGGTTGCGTCGAGCAATCTTGAGCGCCAGCAGAACCAAGCCGACCGCAAGCACCACGATTCCCACGAAGATCAACCAGTTCGATCCGGACCTGTAGCCTTGCGCGGCTACAAGAAAACCAATGATAATAGCGATCAGACCGGTGAGCTTGTTCATCAAAGGGTGAACTCTTTCCCCGCTTACGGCCATTTCGAACCTCCGCGCCAAAGATGGATCCACCGCCTGGCCCACAGATTATAGTGCTGGGCAGTGCGCGTCGAGTTCCCCCGAGCTTGCCCACCCCATGCAAGCTGTCATTGGTTGCCTGCCAATCGTCGCAGACCCCAAGATTGGGCGTCTAAAGCCTTGCCTTCGCGACGGCCTGACGCCATAAGCAGGAGACTTTTACGCGCCTGCCGCGAGGATCCGATGAAGAAATTCCTTGTCCAGTTTTTCACCTGGTGGAACGGCCAGACGCTTGGCACGCGTTTCCACACCTGGCGCAAAGGCACCAAGGTGGGCCAGGACGAGTTCGGCAACGTCTATTACGAAGGCGGCCAGGACTCCGAGGGTCGCACGCGTCGCTGGGTGATCTACAACGGCGTGTCCGAAGCTTCGATGATTCCCCCCGGTTGGCACGGCTGGATGCACCATCGCGTCGATGTGGCGCCCCCAAGCGACAACTACATTCCGCGCGACTGGCAGAAGTCGCATCAGCCTAACTTGACCGGAACCGGCGGCGCCTACCGTCCGAAGGGCTCGGTGCTGGGCAATACGCACCGCCCACAGGTGACGGGCGACTACGACGCCTGGACGCCCGGCGCATAAGACAGCACATCGGCGCGGACATTTGTCGCCACAATTGGCGGCTAACTCCTTGCCCATTGGCGCCAGGCGATTAGCCTTGGCGCGTGGGAATCAGCGAGTGCAAAACACTCCGGGCGCAACGGCGGTAACGACTCAATGACATTTCTTGGCCGGGTTCCGTCGAACGGACGATCGAAGGCGAAAGCTCTGCTTGCCACGGTTGCGCTGTGCGCAGGGCTTGGCCAAGCGATGGCCCAGGACAGCATCCAGCGGCTGCCGCTTGATCAACAGGTCGAGCAGGGCGACGATCTGCCAGCGATCGATGTTCAGCCGATACCTGGCGAGACCCAGCCGGCCCCAAGCGAAGCACAGCCAGCGCCGCAGGCAGCACCCAAACCCCAGCGCATCAAGAATCCGATCGCCGAGTTCGCCGGCATCGACAAGATCACTGGCCGCATCATCACCTTCGACGTCTATGTCGACGAAACGGTACAGTTCGGCGCGCTGCAGGTGACGCCGCGCGTGTGTTATTCAAGGCCGGAAAACGAGGAGCCCAAGACGGATTCCTTCGTTGAGGTCGACGAGATCACGCTCGACCGCAAGATCAGGCGCATCTTCACCGGCTGGATGTTTGCCGAAAGCCCGGGCCTCAACGCCGTCGAGCACGCCGTCTATGACGTGTGGCTGAAGGCGTGCAAGCAGAAGTCGGACGTTCCGGCACCGGAAGCTGCCAAGACCAACTGATCTTCTTTCGGAACTGCATCGGGTCCTCGGCGTTTGTCCTTGTCAACAACGCCAACGGAGGATCGTGCCGTGACCGTCAATCGCGACGAACTGCTCGAACTCGAACGGGCATTCTGGACCGGTAATCAGGATTTCTTTGCCGAACACGCCGACAAGGAGTGCCTCGTCGCCTTTCCCGATATGGCCGGTGTGATGAGCAATGCCGAAATTGCCGCGACCGCCAGCAAGCCTAGCCGCTGGCGGAACCTGGAGATGAAGCTGCAAGGCATCGTCCAGCCCGGCAACGATATCGCCATGCTGACCTATGAGGCCAAGGCAATCCGCGAAAACGGCGAACCGTATTCAGCGCTCGTCAGTTCAGGTTACGTGCACCGGCTTCAGGGTTGGAAGATGATGTTTCATGCGCATGCACCGACCAAGCCGGAAACCGCCAAGAGCTGACGCAGCCTGGACTAGGGCGAGAACGTGGCTTCGCCGACAAGTGCTTTGGCCAGCATCTTTTCGTATTTGTCGCGCGGTACGTCGACCGCTCCGAAACGTTTCAAATGGTCGGTGGTGAATTGTGTATCGAGCAGCAGGAAGCCGCGCTGCTTGAGCCGCTCGACAAGATGAACGAGGCAGACCTTCGAAGCGTCGGTCTCGCGTGAAAACATGCTTTCGCCGAAGAAGGAACGGCCCAGCGACACGCCATAGAGCCCCCCGACCAGATTGCCGTCGCGCCACGCCTCGACCGAGTGCGCGTGACCGATGCGGTGGAGGTGCGTGTAGGCTTCGCGAATAGGGGCGTTGATCCAGGTCGACAAACGCCCCGAGCGCCGCTCTGCACAAGCGTCTATGACCGCCTCGAAGTCGCTGTCGAAACGGATTTCAAAATGGCCTTGCCGTATTTTCTTGGCAAGGCTGTGGGGCACATGGAAGGAATCGAAGGGGATGATGCCGCGTGTCTCGGGTCGGACCCAGAAAACCTCCGGATCCGACGCACTCTCGGCCATGGGAAATACGCCCGACGCATAGGCCTTCAGCAGAAGGTCCGTGGGTATGCTGTAGCCGGGCGCATAAGGACGGGTCATGCGACCCCCAGTCTACTCGCCTTTCGCGAGATGTTTTTCCAACCAATGGATATCGTAGTCGCCATTTGCGATGTCGGGGTTGCCGACGAGTTCACGAAACAGCGGCAACGTCGTCTTGATACCATCTACCACGAATTCGTCGAGCGCGCGGCGCAGACGCATCATGCATTCGACGCGGTTGCGGCCATGCACGATCAGCTTGCCGATCAGGCTGTCGTAGTAGGGCGGGATCTTGTAGCCGGAATAGACGCCCGAATCGACGCGGATGCCGAGACCGCCAGGTGTGTGGAAATGCGTGATCGTGCCGGGCGAGGGCACAAACGTACGCGGATCCTCGGCGTTGATGCGGCATTCGATGGCATGGCCATGGAAGCGGATATCGTCCTGCGTGACCGACAGGCCGCCACCGGAGGCGACGCGGATCTGCTCGTGCACGAGGTCGATGCCGGTGATCGCTTCAGTGATCGTGTGCTCGACCTGAAGGCGGGTGTTCATCTCGATGAAATAGAACTCGCCATTCTCGTAGAGGAACTCGATGGTGCCTGCGCCAGAATAGCCGAGGTCTGCCACCGCCTTGGCGCAGATATTGCCGATGCGCGAGCGTTCTTCCGCGTTGAGGGCAGGCGAATTGGCTTCTTCCCAGACCTTCTGGTGACGGCGCTGCAGCGAGCAATCGCGCTCGCCGAGATGGACGCCCTTGCCAGCACCGTCGCCGAAGATCTGGACTTCGATATGCCGCGGCTTCTGCAGATACTTCTCGATATAGACGGCGTCGTCGCCGAAGGCCGCACCGGCTTCGGTGCGCGCAGTCTGCAGCGCAACTTCAAGGTCAGCCTCTGTGAGCGCAACCTTCATGCCGCGGCCACCACCGCCGGCGGACGCCTTGATGATGACCGGATAGCCGATCTCGGCGGCAACGCGCTTGGCTTCCTTCTCGTCGCTGACAGCGCCTTCCGAACCGGGAACGACCGGGATGCCCAGGCGCTTTGCGGTGCGCTTGGCTTCGATCTTGTCGCCCATGATGCGGATATGGTCACCCGAGGGACCGATGAAGGTGATGTTGTGGGCGGCCAGTATGTCGGCGAACTTGGCGTTCTCCGACAAGAAGCCGTAGCCGGGGTGGACAGCGTCCGCACCGGTGATTTCGCAGGCCGCGACGATCTGGTGGATGTTGAGATAGCTGTCGCGCGACGGCGGCGGGCCAATGCAGACGCTTTCGTCGGCAAGGCGCACATGCATGGCGTCGGCGTCGGCGGTGGAGTGCACGGCAACCGTCTGGATGCCGAGTTCCTTGGCCGCGCGCAGCACTCTAAGCGCGATTTCGCCGCGATTGGCGATAAGGATTTTCTGAAACATGCGCGCAGCCTTCCGGCTCATTCGACGACGACGAGCGGCATGCCGTATTCGACAGGCTGCGCGTCTTCGATGAGGATCGCTGTGACCGTGCCGGAGCGCGGCGCGGGAATCTGGTTCATCGTCTTCATGGCTTCGATGATCAGCAGCGTCTGGCCTTCCTTGACCACCGAGCCAACCTCGATGAACGGCTTGGCGTCGGGCGACGGCGCGAGGTAGACGGTGCCCACCATCGGCGAGGGCACGGCGTTCTTGGAGATGTCGACGACGGCAGGGGCGGCGACTGCCGCGACCGGCGTCGAATTCACTGCCGCGGGTGCTGCCATCATTGGTGCTGCGACCGCATGAACGGCCTGCGTCTGGCGCGAGACGCGCACCTTGAGGTCGCCGAGTTCGACTTCGATCTCGGTCAGGTTGGTGTCGTTCAGGATTCCTGCGAGGTCGCGGACGAGCTGCTGGTCAACACCGTCTGTCTTCTTCGTCGCCATGTTCAAGCCTTTTCTCTTCCTGTTTCCGGTCAGAGCCGGGCGGCCAGCGCCTGAAGCGCCAGCGTATATCCGAGCGGCCCGAAGCCGCAGATCATGCCCACCGCCACCGGCGCCACCATCGATTTATGGCGGAATGGCTCGCGGGCGTGGATGTTGGAAAGGTGCACCTCGGCGACCGGCAACGGCGAGACGGCACGAATGGCGTCCTGCAGCGCGATCGAGGTGTGGGTATAGGCGCCTGCATTCAAGATGATGCCGGCAGCTTTTTCGCCAGCCTCGTGAATCCAGTCGACCAGATCGCCCTCATGGTTCGATTGGCGAAAGTCGACCGTCAGCCCCAGCGAAGCGGCTGCCGCCTGGCAGTCGGCCTCGATGTCGGCCAAGGTCTTGCCGCCATAAATGCCGGGCTCGCGTTTGCCCAGCATATTAAGGTTCGGACCGTTGAGGACGAAAATCGTTTTCAATGTACAGACCCTTCCACCCGCCAGATCCTCTCTGGCGCGGCGGACCCTCTATAATCGGCATAAGCCGTCGCGAAAAGAGCGCAAGCGACTTCTTGCGCTGTCCACAACGGCTCGCGCTGAACAAACCTGTTCAGCAGGTGGAATCGGCCTGGCAGGCCTTGGCCTCGGCGATCTTCTCGGCCAGCACATCCTGGCCGAGCGCACCGAAGATGACTTCGTTGCCCACGACATAGGACGGCGTACCGCTGATCTGCAGTTTATTGGCAAGCTCGTAGGTGCGGTTGAAGGCTTCGTCGATCGCCGGATCGTTCATCGCTTCGCGCAGTTTGGCTTCGTTTGCGCCCAGCCCGATGGCGATCTTGATGGCGTTGTCTTCGCCCGCACGGCCTTCGCCGCCGATAAGCTTGTCATGGAATTCGCCGAACTTCTCCGGCATCAGCTTGCGGAAGGCCATCGAAACGACATGGGCCTTCTGCGAATCCGGACCGAGGATCGGGAATTCCTTGAGCACGAAGCGCAAGTCCGGGTTCGCCTTGGTCAGGGCAGTCATGTCTGCCTGGGCGCGTTTGCAGTAGCCGCAATTGTAGTCGTAGAACTCGACGATGGTGGTCTTGCCGTTGGGATTGCCGACGATCCCGTCGAAGGCCGAGTTGAAGATCTCGTCCTTGCTCTGCTTGATCACCTCGACATGGGCGACGCGCTGCTCTTCCTTCTGCTTGGCTTCGAGCGCACCTTGCATTTCGAGCAGCAGTTCGGGGTTGTCGAGCAGGTATTCGCGCACAATGGTTTCGACCTGCTTCTTGTCGAGGTTACCTGCGGCAGTGACTGCAGCCGGCTGGGCAGTTTCGGCATGTGCCGTGCCGGGAGTGCCGGCGATGTAGCCGAAAGCCAGCATGGCAAAGGCGACGGCGATGCCTGTTGTGCCGAGAAGAATTGCTTTTTTCATGGTCCTAGTCTCCAGCCCTCTTGGCTATGTCGCCTGCCGCCGTGCGAAGGTTCATTTCTTCTTGCCCGGCTGCTTGTAATTGATGATGTCCTGGGCGCGCACCCAGCCCGGCGAACCGCGCTTGAGCTTCATTTGCGCACGCATCGCAAAGATTTTGGCGTCCTGATAGGCGCCGCTGTAGTAATGGCCGTCGGCAGTGGCCAGATCGGCATCCGCGACGTCGCCGAGCATGCCATAGGCCTGTGCCAGATAGCGGTAGCCGGCGGCGTTTTCGCGGTCGCGGTCGAGGCCCTTGCGTGCTTCCACCACAGCCTTCTTCAGCGCGTCGGGCGTGCCTATGGCGAGATATGCCTGGCCGAGCGCGATCGGCAGGATGCCCGAATTGGCCGGATCGAGCCGCACCGCGGTGGCATAGGCTTCTGCTGCGGCTGCCGGCTTGTTGGACTTCATCAGGATGTCGCCGCGCAATTCCTGGAAATAGGCGTTCTTGGGCTGCGACTTGATCAGCGCGTCGGTCTTGGAAAGTGCCGAGCGCAAATCGCCGAACAGATAGGTCGCCTGCGCATCGCCATAGCGGCTGGCAAGCCCGCCCGGATCCTTGCGCAACAGGCGCGAGGCGGCGGCCTGGCCTTGTGTGTAGACCGCGATCTTCACCCGCGCCATGTCGTGGCGCAGCTGCAGGGCTTCCGGATCGGTCTTGTCGAAATAGGGGCTGGCATGCGCCAGCGTTTCGAGATTGGCGATACGATCGCGCGGCATCGGGTGGCTGACCTGATAGGGGTCGACCCGTGCGCCCGACAGCGACAATGCGGTCTGGAAGCGTTGGAAGGTCTTCAGCATGCCTTGCGCCGACTGGCCGGTGGCATTGAGATAGGTGATCGCCGAGCGGTCGGCGGTCGCTTCTTCCGAGCGCTGGTAGCCGAGCAGGCTGCGCCGGGCCATTTCGGAACCGCCTGCAATGACGCCAGCACCCGCAGCACCCATGCCTTTGGTGTCGGTTGCAGCACCTGCAACCATGGCACCCGCGCCAAGCAGCGCCGCGACGATCGCCATGGTCTGGGCGCGTGCCAGCTGGTCGCGCAACCGTTCCTGGTGGCCGCCGGCGATGTGACCGGCTTCGTGCGCGAGAACGCCGATGACTTCGTTCGGCGTCTCCGATGTCATCAGAGTGCCGGTGTTGATGAAAATGCGCCGGCCTGCAACGAAGGCGTTGAAAGCCGGGTCGTTGACGAGCACGATGTTGATGTTCGAGTTGCCGAGCCCCGCAGCCTTGAGGATAGGTCGCGCGTAATCGCGCACCAAGGCCTCGATTTCGGCATCGCGGACGATCGGCACGCCCTGCGCATGCGCCGTGCCCGTCGATCCGAGCGCGAGCCCGGCCGAGAGCGCAAGCGCGGTGACCGCGCGCGTTGATCTTGCGATGAAACGCGAAAGGTTATTGAAGCTCTGCATAGCGGGAAACACTCGTAAACGAGCCGTCGGGCTGTGAAAAGACAGGCTGAGAAATCTCATCAACTTGTGATCCCCATATCAATCAGGCATTTGTGCGGCGCATTGCCTTATGTACGGCAGGAAGAGTGAACGAACATGGCGGTAGCGATTTCACGGCGCGGCGAAGTTGAGCCGTTCCATGCGATGGACATTCTGGCAGAAGCCAACAGGCTCAAGGCCTTGGGGGCGCCGGTCATTTCGATGGCGGTCGGCCAGCCGTCCGATCCTGCACCGCAACGGGTACGTGACGCTGCGGCTGGGGCACTCAAGGTCGGGCGCATCGGCTACACCGACTCGCTCGGGCTCGCCGAACTGCGCAAGGCGATTTCGGCCCATTATGCCGAACATTACCGCATCGACGTGCCGGTTTCGCGAATCGCTGTCACCACCGGCTCGTCGGCGGCCTTCAATCTTGCGTTCCTCGCCATGTTCGATGCCGGTGACCGGGTGGCGATCGCTGCTCCAGGTTATCCCGCCTATCGCAACATCATGGGCGCGCTCGGCCTCGACGTCGTTGAGATCGAACTCGATGGCTCTGCCTTCCTTCATGCCGAGCACCTGCGTGAAGCCCATCGGCAAAAGCCGCTCAAGGGCGTGCTGTTTGCGAGCCCGGCCAATCCGACCGGGGCTGTGGTGCCTGCAGGCGATCTCAAGGCGCTGATCGACACGGCAAGGGAACTGGGAATCGCGGTGATTTCGGACGAAATCTACCACCGACTGGCTTATGGCGCGCCCGACCTGACGGCACTCGCCTATGATGACGATGTCACGGTCATCAACTCCTTCTCCAAATATTACTGCATGACCGGCTGGCGCATTGGCTGGATGGTGCTGCCCGAGCGCCTGGTCAGGCCGGTCGAGCGCATCGCGCAATCGCTGTACATCTCGGCGCCCGAACTTTCGCAGGTCGCGGCCATCGAAGCGTTCAACGTCACCGACGAACTCGAGGTCATCAAGGCGCGCTACGCCTGGAACCGCGAACTTCTGGCCAAGCGGCTACCTGAACTGGGCTTCAGCTTCGCGGCCCCCATGGACGGCGCGTTCTACGCCTTCTGCGACGTCTCGCGCCTGACCAATGACAGCATGGAATTTGCCGGCCGCATGCTGGCCGAAGCACATGTCGCGGCAACGCCCGGCAGGGACTTCGATACGCTCGCCGGCCACCGCTATATCAGGTTCTCTTATGCCGGCAGCCATGACGACATGGCCGAGGCAATGGATCGCATCGAGCGTTGGCTGCGCTGACGGCTCTAGCGCAGCCAGCTAGCATAAGCATTGTTGTTCAATGCGTTCCCTTGCCGGGGCGCGCTTCGTCATACCGTACTGAAGCGATGGCGAGGGCGTTGATGTCGCTTGCGCAAAGCAAAGGTTTCAGCGCCTCGAACTTGTCTGTCGGCCAGTCGTAGACCTTCAGCGCGAGCAGCTTGTCTGCCACGGCATCCGGGAAGCGGGTCTTGATCGGCGCGGCCGGATTGCCCGCCACGACCGTGTAGGGCGCGACGTTCTTTGTCACGATAGCTCCGGAGGCTATGATGGCGCCTTCGCCAATGGTGACGCCGGGCATGATCATGGCGCGCATGCCGATCCAGGCGCCGTCGCCGATGACCGTGTCGCCCTTGCCGGCATAGGCGTCGACGATGAACTCGGGGAAGGGGTAGAGGCTGAACCAGTCAGTCCTGTGCGTGTGGTTGCCGCCGAGCAGGATCACCGCCTCCGCGCCAATGCAGACATAGTCGCCAACGTGCAACTGGTCGATGGGCCAGGCGGGTTCCCACGCCTTGCGGCTGTAGTCGTCGCCGTAGAGATAACGCACTACGCTTTGTTCGAACGAACCCGACCAGGCATCGCTGTAATAGCTGCGTGTGCCCCGAATATGGATATTCGGGTTGCTGACGGTCTCGTGGAGATACTCCACCTTCGACCAGTGCTTGTTTGCTTGAGTTGGTTCATTCATCACGGACATTCCATTGGGTGCGAATTATTCAGCCTTGGTGGCGACGACATGGAGCCAGTCAGTCGGCAAGCCGTCATAGCCGCCGCCGGTTTCTTCTTGGATCTCCAGCGAGTTCCAGCGGTCGGCTCGATAGGCCTGCATTAGCCATTCAGGAGAGGGGTAGTTGTAGTACCTGCCGAAGCGATCCCGGCCTTCCGCCTTGCCCGCCTTGAAACTGGCGTAGAACACCCCATCCGGCTTGAGTGCTGCGTGCACATGACCAATGATCGACGGCAGTTGCTCGCGTGGCACGTGCAGCAGGCAGGCGTTGGCCCATACGCCGACGTAACTTTCCTTTTCGTCGATGTCTTCGAAGAGAAGCACTTTGACCGGCCGTCCGAGGCGTTTCGCGGCGGCGGCCGCGATCTCGGGGGTGCCGTCAGTCGGTATGACGTCGAACCCGCTGGCCAGCATGGCTTCACTGTCCTGTCCAGCGCCGCAGCCGAGTTCTAGCACGCGGCCACCTGCCGGTAGGCGCGCCATGAAGCTGCGGAGATGGCGCTCGCTCGCCGCTACGCCCCGCGTGGTGTAGGCTTCCGCCTCGTTCGAGTAGAACTCGATCGTCTCGTGATCCTTGGCTTCGATCATGATCGCTGCACTTTCCAAAATATGTGCGAAATGGGCTCTCGAATTAGTTGGCCATGATCTCAGGCTCGGTCGTTGTCCTTGCCCGCTATGACTGACGGGCATCGTTTGGTCGCATTCATTACCGCAGCAGTTGCGGAAAGTTCCAGTGCTGACCTGCCAGCTCCCGCTGCGAAAGTTAGCGGTAGCTGAAATCAAGCGCCCTTACTGGCCTTGCGCAACGCTAAGGTGGCATCCTAATTACAAGGCAAAGCCTCTGAACCGATTCTGCCCATCCGGCGCCGGAATCCCATCACGAAAAAGGGATAGTCGATGAAGAACCCCGTCGAAACATACATGAACCTCGTTCCGATGGTGGTCGAGCAGACCAACAGAGGCGAGCGCGCCTATGATATTTTCTCGCGCCTCCTCAAGGAGCGCATCATCTTCATCACCGGCCCGGTTGAAGATGGCATGGCAACGCTGGTCTGCGCCCAGCTTCTGTTCCTCGAAGCAGAGAACCCGAAAAAAGAGATCAATCTCTACATCAACTCGCCCGGCGGCGTGGTGACCTCGGGCATGGCGATCTACGACACCATGCAGTTCATCAAGCCGGCGGTTTCGACGTTGTGCATTGGCCAGGCCGCCTCGATGGGCTCGCTGCTGCTGTGCGCCGGCGAAAAGGACATGCGTTTTGCCACGCCCAACGCCCGCATCATGGTGCACCAGCCTTCGGGTGGCTTCCAGGGCCAGGCCTCGGATATCGAGCGTCACGCCCAGGACATCGTCAAGCTCAAGCGCCGTCTCAACGAGATCTATGTCAAGCACACCGGCAAGGACTACGAGCTCATTGAAAAGACGCTCGACCGCGACCATTTCATGACTGCGGACGAGGCGCGCGACTTTGGTTTGATCGACAAGGTGATCGCAAGCCGCGACCCGGTTGAGGGTGCTACCGCTTCGTGATTGGACGCTTCGACCTGCCGTCAGGGGTCACATCTCGCTTTTTTGAGGTGCCCTGCGGCATTTCGGACACATTTTGCTGTTCCCACAGCGAAAGCGTCGGCCTACGTTAAGGCTGCGTTGAGCTTCGACGGCTTAGCGTTGTTCAAGGGTGGCGCGACTCGTTGCAGCGACTTGTGGAATGTGAGTTTGCGGAGCTCGTTGCGGCGGCCAGGGAATGGCGGTGGCGGCGTCCGTCGTTAGATTGCATATGCGCCCGAAAGCCAAACGTTCGGCCGGGCGGCAGTGAAAGGACTTGGACAAGATGAGCAAGGTCAGCAACGGCGGCGGCGACTCCAAGAACACGCTCTATTGCTCGTTCTGCGGCAAGAGCCAGCATGAGGTACGCAAACTCATAGCCGGTCCGACCGTCTTCATCTGCGATGAGTGCGTCGAACTGTGCATGGACATCATCCGCGAGGAAAATAAGACCTCGATGGTGAAGTCGCGCGAGGGCGTGCCGACGCCGCAGGAAATCCTCAAGGTTCTGGACGACTATGTCATTGGTCAGCCCTACGCCAAGCGCGTGCTGTCGGTGGCCGTCCACAACCACTACAAGCGCTTAGCGCATGCCAGCAAAAGCAACGACGTGGAGCTGTCGAAGTCGAACATCCTGCTGATCGGCCCGACCGGCTGCGGCAAGACGCTGCTTGCGCAGACGCTTGCCCGCATCATCGACGTGCCGTTTACCATGGCGGACGCAACGACGCTCACCGAAGCCGGTTATGTCGGCGAGGACGTCGAAAACATCATCCTCAAGCTGCTGCAGTCGGCCGACTACAATGTCGAACGCGCACAGCGCGGCATCGTCTACATCGACGAAATCGACAAGATCTCGCGCAAGTCGGACAACCCCTCGATCACCCGCGACGTGTCGGGCGAGGGCGTCCAGCAGGCATTGCTGAAGATCATGGAAGGCACTGTCGCCTCCGTGCCGCCTCAGGGCGGCCGCAAGCACCCGCAGCAGGAGTTCCTGCAGGTCGACACCGCCAACATCTTGTTCATCTGCGGCGGCGCCTTTGCCGGCCTCGACAAGATCATTTCGGATCGCGGCCGCAAGACCTCGATCGGCTTCGGCGCCACAGTGGCTTCGCCTGAAGACCGGCGCAGCGGTGAAGTCTTCCGCCTCGTCGAGCCGGAGGATTTGCTGAAATTTGGCCTGATCCCCGAGTTCGTCGGCCGTCTGCCTGTTTTGGCGACGCTTGAGGATTTGGACGAGCCCGCGCTGATCCAGATCCTGACCGAGCCGAAGAACGCTCTGGTCAAGCAGTACCAGCGCCTGTTCGAGATGGAAAATGTCGATCTCACCTTCCACGAGAACGCGCTGTCGGCGATCGCCAAGCGTGCGATCGAGCGCAAGACCGGCGCACGCGGCCTGCGTTCGATCATGGAAGCGATCCTGCTCGACACGATGTTTGAGCTTCCGGCCCTCGAAGGCGTCCAGGAAGTGGTGATTTCGGAAGAGGTGGTGACCGGCAGTGCCAGGCCGCTCTACATCTACTCCGAGCAGAAGGAAATGAAGGGCAACGTCAGCGCCTAAAGCCCTGGCAGTTTCCCTTTGAACCGCTCCAGCGACGGCGCCCCAGCGGCGCCGTTTGGCGTTTGGAGGTTTTGCGTACCGGCTTGCTACACGGCAGCGTGTTCGGCCTTGATGTTTACCCGGCGAACCTCCAACTAACGGAGAAGAGGCGATGGGTTGGCTTTCGTGCTGTAATGCCGCGCGGTAATCGGCGGTAGGCGGAACCGTCCATGGTCGTTAATATGAGATTCGCGGTTGGCCCTGCGCGGCCGCGATATGAAAGGTTGGACAATGGCCAAAATATCCCGCTCTTCCAGCGAAGGTACCTTCGCGGTCCTGCCGTTACGCGACATCGTCGTGTTCCCGCACATGATCGTCCCGCTGTTTGTGGGACGTGAAAAGTCGATCAAGGCTCTGGAAGAGGTGATGGGTCAGGAAAAGCAGATCCTGCTTGCGACCCAGATGAATGCCGCCGACGACGATCCCGAGCCGGGCGCCATCTACGACATCGGCACGCTCGCCAATGTGTTGCAGCTGCTGAAGCTGCCGGACGGCACCGTCAAGGTGCTGGTCGAAGGCACGACGCGCGCCAAGATTCAGTCCTTCACCGACAAGTCCGACTTCCACGAGGCCCACGCTCTCATCCTGAGCGAGCCGGAGGAGGAAGCGGTCGAGGTTGAGGCGCTTTCGCGTTCGGTGGTTTCCGACTTCGAAAACTACGTCAAGCTGAACAAGAAGATCTCGCCCGAAGTGGTTGGTGCTGCCAGCCAGATCGACGATTATTCCAAGCTCGCCGATACGGTGGCCTCGCATCTCGCCATCAAGATCACCGAGAAGCAGGAAATGCTCGGCACGCTGTCCGTCAAGGAACGGCTCGAGAAGGCCATGGGCTTCATGGAAGCCGAGATCTCCGTCCTGCAGGTGGAAAAGCGCATCCGCAGCCGCGTCAAGCGGCAGATGGAGAAGACCCAGCGCGAGTACTACCTCAACGAGCAGATGAAGGCGATCCAGAAGGAGCTCGGCGAAGGCGAGGACGGCCGCGACGAGTCCGCCGAACTTGAGGCGCGCATTAAGAAGACGAAGCTTTCCAAGGAGGCCCGCGAAAAGGCGGACGCCGAGTTGAAGAAGCTGCGCTCGATGTCGCCGATGTCGGCTGAAGCCACCGTCGTGCGCAACTATCTCGACTGGATCCTGTCGATCCCGTGGGGCAAGAATTCCAAGGTCAAGCAGGACCTGAACTTTGCCCAGCAGGTGCTCGACACCGACCACTACGGCCTCGACAAGGTCAAGGACCGTATCGTTGAGTATCTCGCCGTGCAGAGCCGCCAGAAGAAGCTGAAGGGCCCGATCCTGTGCCTCGTTGGCCCTCCCGGCGTTGGCAAGACCTCGCTCGGCAAGTCGATCGCCAAGGCGACCGGCCGTGAGTTCGTGCGCATGGCGCTCGGCGGCGTGCGTGACGAGGCCGAGATCCGCGGTCACCGCCGCACCTATATCGGCTCGATGCCCGGCAAGGTCATCCAGTCGATGAAGAAGGCCAAGAAGTCCAACCCGCTCTTCCTGCTCGACGAGATCGACAAGATGGGCCAGGACTTCCGTGGTGACCCGTCGTCGGCGCTGCTCGAGGTGCTCGATCCGGAACAGAACGCAACGTTCATGGACCACTATCTGGAGGTCGAATACGACCTTTCGAGCGTGATGTTCGTGACGACGGCGAATACGCTGAACATTCCTGCGCCCTTGATGGACCGCATGGAGATCATCCGTATCGCCGGCTACACCGAAGACGAGAAGGTCGAGATCGCCAAGCGGCATCTCATGACCAAGGTCATGAGGGATCATGCCTTGCAGCCGAAGGAGTTCTCTGTCTCCGAGGATGCGATCCGCGGCATCGTCCAGACCTACACGCGTGAAGCAGGTGTCCGTAGCCTTGAGCGCGAGCTGATGAAGCTTGGGCGCAAGGCGGTCACCGAGATCATCAAGACCAAGAAGAAGTCGGTGAAGGTCACCGCCGCCAACTTGGACGAGTATCTCGGCGTGCCGCGTTATCGCTACGGCCAGGTCGAGGCCGACGATCAGGTCGGCGTGGTCACGGGCCTTGCCTGGACCGAGGTCGGCGGCGAGTTGCTGACGATCGAAGGCGTGATGATGCCCGGCAAGGGCCGCATGACCGTCACCGGCAACCTGCGTGAAGTCATGAAGGAGTCGATCTCGGCGGCGGCATCTTATGTCCGCAGCCGCGCCATCGATTTCGGCATCGAGCCGCCGCTGTTCGACAAGCGCGACATCCACGTGCACGTGCCGGAGGGTGCTACGCCCAAGGATGGCCCTTCGGCCGGCGTTGGAATGGCGACCGCGATCGTGTCGGTAATGACCGGCATCCCGGTCAAGGCCGACATTGCGATGACGGGCGAGATCACCTTGCGTGGTCGTGTGCTGCCGATCGGCGGCCTCAAGGAGAAGCTGCTTGCAGCGCTTCGCGGCGGCATCAAGAAGGTGCTGATCCCGGAAGAAAACGCCAAGGATCTGGCGGATATTCCGGAAAACGTGAAGAGCGGCATGGAGATTATCCCGGTCAGCCGCATGGGCGAAGTGATCAAGCACGCCCTCGTGCGCATGCCCGAGCCGATCGAATGGACTGAGCCGGTCGACGTGCCCGCATCCAAGTCGGATGCTGGCGACGATGCCGGTAAGGGCTTTGCTCATTAAGTCGCATCTAAAGTTGCGTTGAAAAATGAAAAAGCCGGGCACGCGCCCGGCTTTTTCATGTGAAAAACCCCGGAATTCCGGGCTTTGTGAGCCTTTTCGACTTGGTTGTGGCTGTGCTTTTTTCTACAGTCCGTGTCCTACCGGCTGAGTCTTATGTCCCGGTTTTCTCATGGAAGGGAATTTGAATGAACAAGAACGAACTAGTGTCCGCCGTCGCCGAGGCTTCCAAGCTCTCCAAGGGTGACGCGCAGTCCGCTGTCGACGCTGTTTTTTCCGTCATCACCGGCGAACTGAAGAACGGCGGCGACGTCCGGCTTGTCGGTTTCGGAAATTTCACCGTGTCGCAGCGCGCAGAGTCGACTGGCCGCAACCCGCAGACCGGCGCCGAAGTGAAGATCCCGGCTCGCACGGTACCGAAGTTCTCGGCTGGCAAAGGCCTCAAGGACGCGGTCAACTGATCGCTCTGCAGCCGATGTAATGTGTGAAAAGCCGGGTTCGCCCGGCTTTTCTTTTTTGTGCGGTAGCTGAGCAAAAGCGAAAGCGAACCGCAAAGCACGCACCAAAACAAAGAGGGGCCGCGGTCAGACCGCGGCCCCTCGAGATGATGCGATAATAGTTTGCTGGGCGGTGCCGCCAGGCTGCCCGCCCAGCGTGGTCAGGCCTTCACGCGGAACGCTTCGCGCGGCAGATCGGACAGCACTTCCGCACGATTGCCGCGCAGGATCACGATCTCTTCAAGCCTGAGCCCAAAACGGCCCTGCAGATAGATACCCGGTTCGATCGAAAAGACGTTGCCTTCAGTCAGGATCGTCTCCGACGTACCGGTGATGTAAGGCGGCTCGTGGATATCTATGCCGAGGCCGTGACCCGTGCGATGCAGGAAGAAGTCGCCATAGCCTGCGGCTGCGATGACGTCGCGCGCGGCCTTGTCGACCTCCTTGGCGGCGACACCCGGCTTGGCGGCGGCGATCGCTGCCTGCACGGCGCGCTCCAGAACGCCATGAACCTCATCGAAGCCTTCCGGCTTCTCACCGAACACGCCGACCCGCGTCATGTCGGAGGGGTAGCCGTCCTTGCGGCCGCCGATGTCGATCAGCACGGCCTCGTTGGCCTTGAGCTTGCGACCGCCGGTGTGGTGATGCGGGAAGGCGCCGTTCTCGCCGAAGCAGACGCTGGTGAACTCCGGCTTGGCGCCATTGGCGGCGTAGAAGTCGCGGATGGCCTGCGCCACTTCCAGCTCGGTCACGCCTTCCTTGAGGGCTGCGAAGCCGGCCTTCATGGCGCCGTCATTGAGCACGGCGTTCATCTTGAGCAGCGCGTATTCGGCCTCGTCCTTCTGGCCGCGCAGGAAGCTCACTGTATCGGTGAGGAAGCCACGCTTGGCACCTGGCAAGGCGTCGATGACCAAAAGCGCGAAATCGGCGCGCATGGTTTCGTCAAGCGCGATCTTGAGGTTGCCACGCTCAGCGCCGCAATCCTTGAGCAGCTTGGCAAGTGCTGCACCGGGGCCGTCCGCGTCGCTCCAGGGATAGAACGGCAGCTTGGTATAGGGGCGCTGGCTGTCGACATTGAGTCCGGGCATCAGGAAGCCGGCATGGTCCTTGGCGACGATCAGCAGCACCGGGCGCTCGTCGCCATGTGGCGACATGCCGGCAAGCCAGACAAGGTGCGAAGAGGGGCCGACGACCACAAGGTCGGTCCCGGTTTCAGCCATGCGCTCGCGCAGCCGCGCCATCCGCTCTTCGTACATTGTCTCTACCTTCTTGGTGTTGGGGAGGGGGAGGGAATGGGACCGCCCGCGTGAGCGGTCCCGGTAGCTGTAGGTTCGTCAGTTCTTCTTGACGAGGCGGTAGTAAACGAAGTCTGAGGTCGCGCCGTTGACGTAGCCTTCGACGTTCTTCGCCCGCGCCACCTGGGTCGCGGCCTGGAACATGATGACGATCGGCGACTTCTCCTGCACTTTCTTCTGAAGGTCGACATACATGGCGTTGCGTTTTGCCTGGTCAGGCTCGGCAAGTGCCGCCTTGGTTGCCTTGTTCAGCTCTTCCGGCACGGCCCAGCCATTCCGCCATGTGGTGGTCGACTGGTAGTGGTCGTCGGAGTTGTCTTCGTTGTAGGCAAATGCCTTGGCGTTGGAGTGCGGGTCCATGAAGTCGGGGCCCCAGTAGAGCAGCATCGCCTCATGGGTGCGGGCACGGTACTTGGTGATCACCTGCGAGCCGGTGCCCGGGACGATGTTGAAGTTGATGCCGGCCTCGGCGAAGCTTGCCTGCAGCGACTGCGCCATGTCGGTGAACGGCGTTGAGTTGATGACGTCGAGCGTGACGTTGATCGGGGTCTTGATGCCGGCATCAGCCAGGATCTGCTTGGCCTTGGCCGGATCGTACGTATAGGGCGTCTCGTCGAGCGAGCCGGGGAAACCCGACGGCCAGAACGCCTGATGCGTCTGCATCTGGCCCTTCAGGAAGGTGTCGGTCATGCCCTTGTAGTTGACGAGGTAGCGCGCGGCATCCCACACGGCTTCCGGCTGCAGGGCTGCGTCCTTCTGGTTGAAGCTCAAGAAGTGCACGGCGGCCTGCGGATAGGTCTCGGTGACCAGCGTGTCCTTGCCGGCGATCGTTGCGATCTGGTCCGACGTCAGGTTCTTGGCCATGTCGACGTCACCCGATTCCAGCAGCAGCTGCTGGGTCGCGGCTTCAGCGACGTGGCGAATGATGACGCCCTTGATTTCAGGTGCGCCGTTGAAATAGTCGGGGTTGGCGGCGAGGTTGATGATTTCGCCAGGGCGGAACGCCTTGAGCACGAACGGGCCGGTGCCAGCCGAGTTGGACTTCAGCCAGCCATTGCCCATGTCGCCATTGGCTTCGTTGGCCTGAAGCGTCACTGCGTCAACTACGGAAGCCGGACGAGCTGCAAGGACGTTGAGCACGAAGGCCGAAGCGAAGTCGCCTTCATACTTGAGCACGACCTTGTTGCCGTCGGCCTTGACCATGGAATCGATGTTTTCCGGGGTCCAGCCGAGCTGGGTCAGGATGAAGGCCGGTGCCTTGTTGAGCACGATGACGCGCTTGAACGAATAGACGACGTCTTCGGCGCGCAGCGGGTTGCCGGAGGTGAACTTGACGCCGTCGCGCAGCGTGAAGGTAATGGTCTTGTTGGCGTCGTCGGCGGTCCATTCCTTGGCCAGGCCAGCTGCCAGCGTCTTGGTGTCGGTGGCATCATACTGGACCAGACGGTCATAGGTCTGGGCGACATATTCGCCCGACGAGAACTCGTAAGCCTCTGCCGGGTCGATGCTGACGATGTCGTCGATGTTCTGCGCCACCACGAGCACGCCCGCCGGTGTCGCTGCCAGGCTCATTCCAGGCGTCATCGGCATCGCCAGCGCCGCTGCAAGCAGCGCGGCCTTGAACAGTTTCATCATTTTCTCTCCTTTTTGGTTCCCGTTGTTGTCTCTTCGGCCCTTGAACCGCGCAGGGCCGGATGCTCCGTGCGTGACCTGAACATCGGCAGGGTGCCGGTCCAGAGCATGCGCGCGAACTTGTCAGTGTCGTTGGACCATGAATGCGGACTATTGCCGCGGAAATGCAGGCTGTCGCCAGCCGAAAGTTCCATCTCCTGGTCCTCGAGGCGCTGGGTAATCGAGCCCTCGAGAATGAACAGGATTTCCTCGCCTTCATGGCTGACAGTCTCGGAGCGATAGCCCGGTGGCACGTTGAGGACGAAAGAAGACAGGACGTTGCCGGTGAAGTCGGCGGCGATGCGCTCGTAGACGATCGACGAGCCGTCGACGGAGAATCGGTTGCGTTCGGCCGAACGGGTCAGCCCGTCCTCCATGCTGGGCGTGGCGATGAAGTAATCCACACCTACATCGAGGCTACGTGCGATTTGGGCGAGCGTGCCAAGCGAAGGGGTGGCATGATCGCGCTCCACTTGGCTGAGGTAACCGACCGAAATGCCTGCGGCGTCACACAATTCCTGCAGTGTCATCGACAGCTTGCGGCGGCGCGCACGGATCAGCGCGCCCACTTTGGGCTGCATCGATGCCGCGTTTTTGCTGGCCTCCGAGGACACGCTTTTTTGCTCCCATCAAAATTTTTTTGATCTAAGCAAAATTATTTGTATAGTCCAAGCGGAATTTTGAGCGACAGAAGACATCCGTGCCGCATCGCCGGCGCGCCAGAGGTGGTGGGAACAAAGACCGCGTGGCATCAGAAACCGACTCCGCCGTACAGGCGCTTCCAGCAGGGCCCGGCGGCTCCTCGCGCAATGCGCGGCACGCCTGGAAAACAGTAAAAGGCGTGCTGGGCTTCCTGGTCGCCATCGCGTTCACCTTCCTCGGCCTCCTTGCCATAACCTTCTTCATCGGCCGCGTCGTGCCGATCGATCCGGTGCTTGCCGTTGTCGGCGACCGCGCCCCACGCGCTGTCTATGAGGCCGCACGCATCGAGATGGGGCTCGACAAGCCTCTGATCGTCCAGTTCTTCCACTATGTCGGCAATGTCCTGACCGGCGACCTCGGCATGTCGGTCTCCACTGGCAAGCCCGTTGTCGAAGACCTCAAGCGGGTTTTCCCGGCAACGCTGGAGATGGCGACGCTTGGCATCATGATCGGCGTGCTGCTCGGTGTGCCGATGGGTGTCTACGCGGCAAGCCGTCAGGGCAGCCTGCTCGACCAGGTTATCCGCGTCGTTGGTCTGCTCGGCTATTCGATCCCGGCCTTCTGGCTCGGCCTTGTCGGTCTGGCGCTGTTTTACGCCAAGCTGCAATGGGTTGGCGGACCTGGCCGGCTCGACATCTTTTATGATGGTATTGTGCCGCCCGTTACCGGGCTCGTCCTGATCGACTCCCTGCTTGCCGGCGAAACCGAAATCTTCTTCAACGCCTTGACCCATATCGCGCTGCCTGCTGCGGTGCTCGGCTTCTTCAGCCTGGCCTACATTGCCCGCATGACGCGCTCCTTCATGCTCGACCAGCTGGCGCAGGAATATGTCACCACCGCGCGGGTGAAGGGCGTTTCCGAGCGGCTGGTGCTGTGGCGCCATGCCTTCCGGCCGATCCTCGTGCCGCTGATCACCGTCATCGGCCTGTCTTACGCCGGCCTGCTTGAAGGCTCGGTGATGATCGAGACGGTGTTTTCCTGGCCCGGCATCGGCAACTACCTGACCACGGCATTGCTCAACGCGGACATGAACGCCGTCCTGGGTTCCACGCTGGTGATCGGTGCTGTCTTCATCGGCATCAACAAGATTTCGGACGTGCTCTACCGCGTCCTCGACCCGAGGGCACGCTGATGGCGACGACACGCGACTGGCTTCTCGACGATTCGCCGTCCTCGCGCCTGCAGGCCCGGCTTGGCCGCAGCTACCGGCTGACCCGCGCTCTGGCACGCAATCCTCTGGCCATGGTCGGCGCGGTCATCGTGCTGACGCTCGTCCTGGTGGCGCTGTTTGCGCCCTGGATCGCGACCCATTCGCCGATCGGCCAGGATCTCGCCATGCGGCTCAAGCCGCCGAGCTGGGACAACTGGATGGGCACCGACGAGCTCGGTCGCGACATCTGGAGCCGCGTCGTTTACGGCGCGCGCATCACGCTGATGATCGTGGCGCTGGTTGCAGTGCTTGCGGCACCAGTCGGGCTGATCATCGGTGCCGTTGCCGGCTATTTCGGCGGCTGGACCGACCGTATCCTGATGGGCATCACCGATATTTTCCTTTCGATGCCCAAGCTGATCCTGGCTCTGGCTTTCGTCGCGGCCCTTGGACCCGGCATTCAGAACGCCATCATCGCCATCGCGATCGCCACCTGGCCGGGCTATGCCCGCATCGCCAGGGCCGAGACGCTGACGATCCGCAACTCCGAATTCGTCGCTGCGGTCGAGCTGCAGGGCGCCTCGTCGTTCCGTGTCATCGTCAATCACATCCTGCCGCTGTGCACGTCTTCGATGATCATCCGCGTCACGCTCGACATGGCCGGCATCATCCTGACCGCCGCAGGCCTCGGCTTCATCGGCCTTGGTGCGCAACCGCCGCTTCCTGAGTGGGGCGCCATGATCTCGCGCGGTCGCTCGTTCATCCTCGACCAGTGGTGGGTGGCGACAATGCCAGGCTTTGCCATCGTCATCGTCAGCCTGGGTTTCTGCTTCCTCGGTGACGGCCTGCGCGATGTGCTTGATCCCAAGCATGGAGATCGGCAATGAGCGCGCTGCTTGAAATCCGTAATCTGAAGGTCACGTTCCCGACGGCCCGTGGCCCGGTGGACGTGGTCAAGGGCCTGTCGCTGACGCTTGGCCGCGAACGACTCGGCATCGTTGGCGAGAGCGGCTCTGGCAAGTCGATGACCGGCCGCGCGATCCTGCGGCTCATCCGCTCGCCCGGCAGGATTACCGCCGACGAAATGAGCTTCAACGGCACCAACCTTTTGTCGCTGTCTGAAAAACAGATGCGCGCCATTCGCGGCGCCCGCATTTCGATGGTCATGCAGGATCCGAAATTCTCGCTCAACCCGGTCATGACCATCGGCGACCAGATCGCGGAAGCCCTTCTGACCCATCAGAAGCTTGGCCGCAGCGACATCCGCAACCGCACGCTCGCCATGCTGGAAGCCGTGCGCATCAACGATCCGGAGCGCGTGCTAGGGCTCTACCCGCACGAGGTTTCGGGCGGCATGGGCCAGCGTGTCATGATTGCCATGATGCTGATCCCCGAGCCCGACTTGTTGATCGCCGACGAACCGACATCGGCGCTCGATGTCTCCGTGCAGGCCCAGGTGCTTGAGATCATCGACGATCTGGTCAAGCGCAAGGGCATGGGCCTGATCCTGATCAGCCATGACCTCGACCTCGTCTCGGCCTATTGCGACCGCATCCTGGTGATGCGCAGCGGCGAGGTGGTCGAGCAGTGCAATGCCGGCGAGCTCAAGAACGCCAAGCATCCCTATACGCGCGGTCTGCTCGCCTCGATCCCGCGCATCGACGAAAGCCGCGACGAGCTTCCTGTCCTCGAACGTACTGGGGCTTCGACATGAGCGCGCTGGCGATCGACAATCTCGACATCTCCTACGGCGATTCGAAGGTCACCCACGGCATTGGTTTCAAGGTCGCCGAGGGCGAGAGCTTCGCGCTGGTTGGCGAGAGCGGCTCGGGCAAGACCACAGTACTCAAGGCGATTGCCGGCATGGCCAAGAGCTGGACAGGCTCCATCTCGGTCTTCGGCGAGCCGCGCAGCCATGGCATCGACCGTGGTTTTGCCAAGCATTGCCAAATGGTGTTCCAGGACCCTTACGGTTCGCTGCATCCGCGCAAGACAGTTGACGCCACGCTCAGCGAGCCGCTTACCATCCACGGCATCGGCGACAGCGGTGCCCGCGTCGACGAAGTGATGCAGTCGGTCGGTCTCGACCGCCGCTTCCGGTTTCGTTTTCCCCACCAGCTTTCGGGCGGCCAGCGCCAGCGCGTGGCGATTGCGCGCGCCCTGATCCTCAAGCCCAAGATGCTTTTGCTCGACGAGCCGACTTCGGCGCTCGACGTGTCGGTGCAGGCGGAAATTCTCAACCTGCTCAAGCGCCTGCGCCGCGAGCAGGGGCTGACCTATCTGATGGTCACGCACAATCTGCCGGTCGTCTCGTTCCTGTGCGACCGCCTTGCCGTCATGCGCCACGGCCGTATCGTCGAGATCGCCGATGTCGACCAGCTCAAGCGCGGCGCGCTTGTCGATCCCTATTCGCGCGAACTGACCAAAGTCAGCGCGGCTCATCTCCAGAACTGAAATAGAGGTAAGTCATGACAGAAACCAATTTCGCCGAGGCGCTGGCCGCCTTCGATGCCGCCATTGCGACCACGACCGAAGTCGAGGGCGTGTGGAAGGCGCTTCAGGCGTTGGCCGACGTCGTAGTCGGCGCCAAGCTGTTCACGGTCATGAAGCTCGACTGGGCCAACGAGGTTTCGGGCCGCACCTACACCAGCCACCCCGACGCCTATCCGGTTTCCGGAACCAAGCCGATCAACCGCACGCACTGGTTCGACACGATCCACGTCCAGCGCAAGCCGTTCGTCGCCAATACGATCAAGGACATCGCCGACGTGTTCCCCGATCACGAGACGATCTGGTCGCTCGGCTGTGGCTCGGTGCTCAATTGGCCGGTCTTCGTCGGCGACACCATGCTCGGCACCGTCAACATGCTGCACGAAGAGCATTTCTACACGCCGCTGCGCGTCGAAGCAGCTCACCAGCTGTCGCTGGCTGCCAAGACCGCCTTCCTAGCGGTCGAGCACCTCGAACGCCGCTAAAACATGATCTGGCCGGGTCGCATGGCGACTCGGCCTTTTCACATTCCCACCACCAGCGCACCTCCGGTGAGGCCAGCACCGGCTGCCGCGAGCAAGAGCTTGTCGCCGGGGCGGAACGCTTCGGCTCGATGCGCCACCGACAGCGTCATCGGGATGGTGGCGGCTGACGAATTGCCATAGTCGGCGATTGTCTTGACGATGCGGTGGTCCTCGATACCAAGCGACTTGCCGACCGCGTTGAAGATGCGGGCATTGGCCTGGTGCGGCACGAAGCGGTCGATCTCGGCAGCACCCAGGCTTGCCGCATCCAGCGCCTCGACCGAACAGCGGCTCATCATCTCCACCGCCTTGATGAATACCTCGCGGCCATTGGCGATGGTCATGCGCGTTTCGGCGATGTCGAGCTCGTCTGAAAACGGCCGGCTGCTGCCACCGGCTGGAATCTGGATCAGGCCGTAGCCCGAACCGTCCGAGGCGAGCGAAGCGCCGAGAATGCCCTGATTGGGATCGTTTGAGGGACCAAGCACAACCGCACCGGCAGCGTCAGCGAACAGCACAGCGCTTGCCCGTTCTTCCGGGTTGATGCGGCGGCTCAGTATGTTGGCGGCGATCACCAGTGCCGGCTTGTTGTGCAGGCGCACGAACCCGTCGGCGAAAGTCATGGCATAGATGAAGCCGGCGCAGGCGCCGGCAAGGTCGACACCGCCCGCGCCGGTGAGGCCAAGCCGATGCGCGACAAGCGGGGCGCTTGGCGGCAACAGATGGTCGGGCGTCGACGTCGCCAGCAGCAACAGTCCGACTTCGCTGCGGTCGATGCCGGCAGCTTCAAGCGCCATCTCGCCAGCCTTGGCTGCGAGCCCCGACAGTGTGTCGTCGGTCTCAGCCCAATAGCGCGAGCGGATGCCAGTACGCCCTTCGATCCAGCCAGCTTCCAGTCCGAGACTGGCCTCGATGTCGGCGTTCGGCACCTTTCGCTGGGGAACGTGGTGGCCGAAGCCAAGGATGCGGGCCGACCGGGTCACCCGGCAGGTCCCACCAGGTCGGCGGCCTCGTCGACGGCATCATACAGCCGGTCGAGTTCGGCTGACGTCACGCAATAGGGCGGCAGCACATAGATGACATTGCCGAGCGGCCTGACCAGCAGTCCGCGTTCGAGGAAAAACGCGCGCAGTTTGGGCCCGACTTCGGCGAGATATCCCGCCTTGCCGACACGCATGTCGAGTGCCGCAATCGTGCCGGTCGTGCGTATGTTTTCGAAGCGCTCGTCGTTGCGAAACCGCGAAACCCTCTCCGCCTGCATGCGCGACAGATCGGTGACGCGCTCGGCCACAGGCTCGTCGCGCCATATCGCGACATTGGCGAGTGCGGCGGCACAGGCGATGGGGTTGGCGGTGTAGGAGCTCGAATGGAAAAAGGTCTTGGCGCGGTCTTGCGAAAAATGCGCACGGAAAACAGCGTCGGTGGCAAGCGTTGCCGCCAGCGGCAGCGATCCGCCGGTCAGGCCCTTCGAGGTGCACAAGATGTCGGGCGCAATTCCGGCCTGCTCGCAGGCGAACATCGTCCCGGTGCGGCCCCAGCCGGTCATCACTTCGTCCGCGATCAGGAGCGTTCCGGATTTCTCGGCGATACGCTTGAGCTCGGCCAGCAGCCGCGCCGGATACATCAGCATGCCGCCGGCGCCGAGCACCAATGGCTCAACGATGAGGGCCGCCGCCTTCCCGTCGCGCGTCAGCGCCTCGAAGCGGTCAAGCGTCTCCTGCTCGCTATCAGGAGCGGGAAAGGGGATCGTGTCGACCTCAAACAGCAACGGGTCGTAGGCGGCGTTGAACACCCCGCGCGCACCCACGCTCATCGTGCCGATGGTGTCGCCGTGATAGCTGTGCTCCATGACGACGATGCGCGAGCGCGCGTCGCCATTGTTGCGGTGGAAGCCGAGCGCCATCTTGAGCGCCACTTCGACACTGGTCGAGCCGCTGTCGGAATAAAACACCCAGTCGAGTCCATCCGGTGCCATCTGGACGAGAGCCGAGGCCAATTGCTCTGCCGGTTCGTGGCTCAGCCCAGCGAAGATCACCTGATCGAGCGTTTCGGTCGCCTCGCGGATCGCCGAGACGATCTTCGGATGGCGATGGCCGTGGGTGATGACCCACCATGACGAGATCGCATCGAGGATGCGCTTGCCATCAACCGTCTCGACATAAGCACCATCGGTGCGCGCGATCATGGGCGGCGCTGGCTCGGTGGCGTGCTGGGTGAAAGGGTGCCAGACGGCGGAACGGCTCATGGCCTGGCCTCCAGGAAATCGGCGGCATCGAAGTTCGCGCGCATGGCCTTGGCCAGCGCATCAGGCGTCAGCGGGTCGAGCCGGGGCAGGCGGCCGAGCACGCGCACCTTGCCCATCTCGGCAATCGTCTGCTGCGTGTCTGCCATCTCGTCGCCGACGAAGGCTATGCCGAGCAACGGGATGGCGCGGCTGCGCAGCGCTTCGATCGACAACAGTGTGTGGTTGATCGTGCCTAGACCGGTGCGGGCGCATAGTACGACCGGCGCGCCCCAGCGAGCGAAGACGTCGATGTAGAGCGAGCGCCTGTTGACCGGGACCATCAGGCCGCCAGCGCCTTCGACGATGAGCGGTCCTTTGGTGACTGGCAATGCGAGATTGCCAGCGTCAATCTCGACGCCGTCCAGCTCAGCGGCGCGATGCGGCGAAAGCGGTGCGTTGAGGCGATAGGCCTCGGGCAGGACGCGCTCGGCCGGCAGGCCGGAAAGCCGTGCCACAATCTCGCTGTCGGTCTCGTCGTCGATGCCCGATTGCACCGGCTTCCAGTAGGTGCCGTCGAGCAGGCCAGTCAGTCCAGCCGAAAACACGGTCTTGCCGATGCCGGTATCGGTTCCCGTGACAATGATGGTGTTGCTCATCGCTTCCATTCCTCGGCAAGTGCGTCGAACAGCGCCGAAACATCCGTTTCGCTCACATTGAGGGTCAGCGAGATCCTGAGCCGCGCCGTACCTTCAGGCACTGTCGGCGGGCGGATGCCGCGCACGTCGAAGCCGCGTTGCTGAAGTGCGTCCGCCAGTGCCATCGCACGGCCATTGTCGCCGACGATGATCGGCAGGATCTGTGAGCCGATTGGCTTGAAGCTAAGTGCCTCGGCCCTTTCGCCCGCCAGTGCAACGAGCGCAGCCAGCCGCTCGCGTCGTTCCGGCTCGTCGGCGAGAATATCGAGCGCTTCCATCGCAGCCACCGCCATCAGCGGCGAAGGCGCCGTGGCATAGATGAAGGGCCGGCAGCGGTTGACGAGGTAATCGGCGAGCGTAGCCGGTGCGGTGACCAGCGCGCCCGAGCCGCCCAGTGCCTTGCCGCAGGTGTGCAGCACCACGACATTGTCGCGGCCTTCGAGATGATGCGCCAGCCCGCGACCTTCGGGTCCGTAAACGCCGGTGGCATGCGCCTCATCGACGAACAGGAAAGCGTCGTGCCGGTCGGCAACGGCCATCAACTCGGCCAGCGGCGCGATGTCGCCTTCCATGCTGTAGAGGCTCTCGGCAACGATCCACGCACGGCCGATGCCGCCGCTGGCGCGCCATGCCCGGATCGCATCTTCGACCGCTTCAGAATCGTTGTGTTTTGCCTCCACCACCTCGGCACGGCCGGCACGCGCGCCTTCATGGGCGCTGGCGTGGATCAGTTCATCAAGGACGATCAGGTCGCCCTTTTGTGGGAGGGTAGTGAGCACTGCAAAATTGGCGACATAGCCGCCGCCGAAGAACAGCGCGCGCTCGGTGCCGAAGAAGGCCGCCGCTTTCTCTTCCAGCGCTTCATGCTCGGGGTCGTTGCCGCGCAGCAGCCGCGAGCCGGTGGCGCCGACCGGCGTGCCGTTGGCAAGGGCGGTCGAAACCGCATCGGCCAGCCGTTTCGAACCGGCAAGCCCGATGTAATCGTTCGAGGCGAAGTCGAGCCCGGCGCGGGCGCTGAGCGTCCGCAGCCGGCTCTTTCGCGCCAAGCCGCGCAGGGTGGCGTCGTAGCGGTCGAGCAAGGCTCGTCCACTCACTTGATGTCGCGCTCCATCGGCTCGATGCCAAGGCGGCGGAACAGCGCTGTGTCCTTGTCTTCTTCAGGGTTTTCGGCGGTCAAAAGCGTGTCGCCGACAAAGATCGAGTTCGCTCCGGCAAAGAAGCACAGCGCCTGCATCTCGTCGCTCATCGCCGTGCGGCCGGCCGACAGGCGCACATGCGACTTGGGCATCATGATGCGGGCGAGGGCGATGGTGCGGACGAACTCGATCGGCTCGATGGGTGCGGCTTCGGCGAGCGGGGTGCCCTCGATCGGGATCAGCATGTTGATCGGCACGCTGTCGGGATGCTCGGGCAGGTTCGCCAGCGTCACCAGCATGTCAACGCGGTCGACAGACTGCTCGCCCATGCCGACGATGCCGCCGCAGCAGACCTTGATGCCGCTGTCGCGGACATTGGCCAGCGTATCGAGCCGGTCAGCGAAGCTGCGCGTCGAGATGATCTCGTTGTAGTAGCGTTCCGACGTGTCGATGTTGTGGTTGTAATAATCGAGGCCAGCGCGCTTCAGTTGCTGCGCCTGGTCGAGATCGAGCATGCCGAGCGTCATGCAGGTCTCCATGCCGAGCGCTTTCACGCCCTCGACCATGGCCACCACCGCATCCATGTCGCGCGCCTTGGGGCTGCGCCAGGCCGCGCCCATGCAGTAGCGCGTGGCACCCGCATCGCGCGCCTTCTTGGCTTCAGCGAGGACGCGCTGAACTTCCATCAGCTTGGAGGCCTTGAGCCCGGATTCGTGATGCGCCGACTGGCTGCAATAGCCGCAATCCTCGGGGCAGCCGCCGGTCTTGATGGAAAGCAGCCGCGAAAGCTGGACGCGATTGGGGTCGAAATTCTGGCGGTGGACCGTCTGGGCCTGGAAGAGCAAGTCGTTGAATGGCGAATCATAGATCGTTCGCGCATCCTCAAGCGTCCAGGTCGGGCGCATGCCATTCAGCTGTTGCGCGGCCCCGTTCAAGTGCATTTCGGCGGTCATGCGGTCTCCATCGCCAGCGTTGCTTCCCCACCCGGGGCGCGACAATTGCCCCGATCAGCCGATCGTGTCCAGCCCAATGTCCAGGATCGGCGCGCTGTGGGTCAGCCAGCCGACCGAAATCAGGTCGACGCCGGTGGCGGCGATTGCCGGTGCTGTGGCAGGCGTCACGCGGCCGGATGCCTCGGTGATGGCGCGTCCGCCGACCATGTCCACGGCGCGGGAAAGTTGCTCGGTGGTCATGTTGTCGAGCAGCACCGCATCCACGCCGAGTGCCAGCGCTTCGTCCAACTGGTCGAGCGTGTCGACCTCGACTTCGATCTTCACCAGATGGCCGACGCTGGCCTTGGCGCGTTCGATCGCCGAGCGGACGCCGCCGGCAATGGCAATGTGGTTGTCCTTGATCAGCATGGCATCGTCCAATCCGAAACGGTGGTTGGAACCACCACCGGCACGGACGGCATATTTTTCGAGCGCGCGCAGGCCGGGCGTGGTCTTGCGCGTACACACGATGCTCGCCTTGTGGCCGCGCACGGCGTCGACAATCGCCGCTGTGGCGCTGGCGATGCCGCTGAGATGGCAGAGGA
Source organism: Aminobacter sp. 01T433 (assembly GCF_056398585.1). Classification (NCBI taxonomy): domain Bacteria; kingdom Pseudomonadati; phylum Pseudomonadota; class Alphaproteobacteria; order Hyphomicrobiales; family Phyllobacteriaceae; genus Aminobacter; species Aminobacter sp. 01T433. The sequence continues at coordinate 14,059 of NZ_JBFTPR010000003.1, read as the reverse complement.
AGTTGAGCGCGACGCGTTCGGCGGTCAGAATGCCGCGCGCCGGGCCGCTCAGCGTGGCGATGGTTTCGCCCGCTGCGATCGCGCTGCCGTCTGGTTTTGCCACTTTCATCTCGATCGCTGGATCGATCAGACGAAAGGCAAGGGCGGCAAGATCGAGCCCGGCAACGACACCCGGCTGACGCGCCGCGAGCACAACCGTCGCTCGCAGGTCGGCGGGTACGATGGCATCGGTCGTCAGATCGCCGGCACGTCCGAGGTCTTCGAGCAAGGCGTCGCGAACCAGCGGTTCCAGCATGATTTGGGGCAGGGGCGTAAGGTTCATTCAGGCGCTCCGGGCAAGCGGCGTGGCATCGAGTTCGGCTACCGCATCGAGTGCAGCATCGAGGGTGATTTTCGAACGGCGTGCGACAGCGTCGTGGAAAGGGAAATCCGTTCGGCAATGCGCGCCCCGGCTTTCCTCGCGCTGGAGTGCTGAGACCGCCATCATCAACCCCACTGCTGTCGGATCGGCAGCAGCAGAATTGCCTATTGCAAGCGGCAGCAAGGCGGCGGCTGCCTCGCGCAGGCTGTCGCCGTCGCGCAGGACTCCCAGCGTAGACGAGACGATGTCGCGCACAAGCGACGGGTCAGCGGGTGCGGGTATGGCCGGTGTCGCCGAGGCTTTCCGGTTGGCGGCTGGCGAAGCCGCCACGCTTTTTGCCACCCAACTTGCAGTCACAACAGCCTCGGTCAGCGAGTTGCTGGCGAGCCGGTTGGCGCCGTGCAGCCCGGTTGAGGCAACTTCGCCGCAGGCCCACAGGCCAGTCACCGAACTGCGGCCCTCCGCGTCCACGGCGACGCCACCCATGTGGTAATGCGCCGCGGGGCGTACCGGAATGGGCTGAACCGCAGGGTCGATGCTTGCTTCGCGGCAGAAAGCTTCGATTGCCGGAAAGCGTCTCGCGAAGGCTTGGCCGAGGCATTGCCTGGTATCGAGGAGGACGCGATGTCCACGGGCAAGATGTCGGTAGACACCGCGCGACACCGCATCTCGGGTGGCAAGTTCGGCGCCCGGAAGATCGGCAAGGAAACGCCGTCCGGTTTCGTCTATGAGCACGGCACCTTCGCCACGCACAGCTTCGCTGATCAGACGCATCGGCCGCTGTGGTCCGTCGAGCGCGGTCGGGTGGAACTGCACGAACTCGAGATCGGCGAGTTCGGCCCCAGCGCGTGCGGCAAACGCCAGACCCTGGCCGAAGCATCCCAGCGGGTTGGTGGTGTCGTGGAACAGGCCGCCGACCCCACCGGTGGCGAGCACGACGCGTCCGGTCGCCAACACGAGATGGCTGCTATCTCCTGCGGCGAGCACACCGGCAATGACGCCGTCCTCGAGCAGCAGACGTCGTGCCTCGAAGCCTTCGATCACTATGATCGAGGGCGTGCGCCTGACAGCTGCGACCAGCGCACGCATCAGCTCGGCTCCGGTCGCGGCACCCGCAGCATGCACGATACGGCGGCGGCTATGGGCTGCCTCCAGCCCAAGATGCAGTTCGCCATTGGGCACTCGATCGAAAACAACGCCGAGCCGCTCCAGCTTCTCGATGGCCTCCGGTGCAGCTTCGACAATGCGCCGGACTGTAGCCTCGTCGCACAGCCCGTCGCCGGCGGCGAGCGTATCGGCAATGTGCCGGGCAGGGCTGTCGTCAGAGCCGATACATGCGGCGAGCCCGCCCTGTGCCAGCACGCTCGATGCTTGACCGCCAAGCGGTGTGGCTGACAGGAGCACGACGGGTTCCGGCGTCAGTTCCAGCGCCGTCATCAGCCCGGCGAGCCCACCGCCGATGATGACGGGACGGCCCGCGAGGTCCTCGCTCATACCGCCAGCATCCGCTCGACCGCCAGCCGGGCGCGAGTGGCAACGGCAGGGTCGATGGTCACCGCATGCTGGTTCAGTTCGAGTGCCGAACGGATGTTGCCGAGCGTGATGCGCTTCATGTGCGGGCAAAGATTGCAGGGGCGGATGAACTCGACATCGGGGTGCTCGACAGCGACGTTGTCGCTCATCGAGCATTCGGTCACCAGCACCACGCGCGATGGCTTGTTCGTGCCGACATAGTCCGACATCGCGGCGGTCGAACCAGCGAAATCGGCTTCCGCGACCACTTCCGGCGGGCATTCGGGGTGGGCAAGTACAGTGACACCTGGATGTGCGGCGCGCATTTCGCGGATGTCGGCGGGCGTGAAGCGCTCATGCACCTCGCAATGGCCTTTCCAGGCAATGATTTCGACATCGGTTTGGGCGGCTATGTTCTGCGCCAGATATTCGTCCGGCAGCATCAGCACGCGCGGCACACCGAGCGATTCGACGACCGCCTTGGCGTTGCCCGACGTGCAGCAGATGTCGGACTCCGCCTTCACCGCAGCCGAGGTGTTGACATAGGTGACCACAGGCACGCCGGGATAGCGCTGCCGCATCAGGCGGATGTCTTCAGGCGTGATCGAATCGGCCAGCGAACAGCCGGCAGCCATGTCGGGGATCAGCACCGTCTTGCCGGGATTGAGCAGCTTTGCGGTCTCGGCCATGAAATGCACGCCGGCCAAGACGATGATTTCCGCCTCGACCTCCATTGCCTTGCGGGCCAGCGCCAGGCTGTCGCCGACGATGTCGGCAACGCAGTGGAATATCTCGGGAGTCTGGTAGTTATGCGCCAGGATGACGGCGTTGCGCTCGCGTTTGAGCCTCAGGATAGCGTCGATGTCTTGGGAAAACACCGGCCATTCGATGGCGGGGATGACGCGCTGGACGCGGTCATAGAGCGAGGCGGCGGAGAGAGATAAGCCAGACATTCGTTATCCTTATTATGCTCGTATTGAGTATAATAAGGATATATGCTTATCATGAGCATAAGGCCTGTCAAGGTCGATTTCGGCTATTTGGTTCCAGCGACCGAGCGTTCATCGAGAACGGCGTGGCGGAAGCGGAACAGTTTTGCCGGCCGCCCGCCAGTGTCGGAGCTCATGTCGCCCGTTTCTTCGACCAGATCCTGCTGCTCGATCAGGCGGCGAAAATTCTGCTTGTGAACGGTAAGCCCGGCCAGTGCCTCAACAGCGCGCTGCAACTGCAGCAGCGTGAATGCGGGTGGCATGAGCTCGAACACCACGGGCCGGTATTTGATCTTGGTCCTGAGACGGGCGATGCCGGTGGCGAGGATTCGGCGGTGGTCGCCGCTCATCGAGCGGCTTGGAACGGCAGACGCGTTGCCGATGCCCTTGGCACGAATGGCTTCCTCGACCAGTTCGGCTTCGTAGAGCAGCTCGTAGCGCTGCAACACCAGCTCTTCGTTCCATTGACGGTCGTCGAAGCCGAAGGCGCTTGCGGCGCGGCGCAAACGGTTCTGGCGCTTGTCCTGTTGGCCGGCCTTATCGGCCCATTGGCGTAAGCGCGGCACGATGATGTCCTGGATGATTTCAGGCGCGCCAGTGCGGTGGTCTTCCCATGGGAAGAACTCATACCAGCTGCGCCAGCTGCCGGGCGGCGTGCCATGCGCCGGCTCCTCGCGGGTCAGGCCGAGATAGCTGATCGAGATCACCCGGCTGGCCAGCTCGTCGCTGTCGCGGTCGCGGTCGGCGAAGGTGTAGAGCTGTTCGATGTAGCCGAGCGGATGGCCAGTCTGCTGCTCGACCCAGTCTCGCAAGCCCGATTGCAACGACCGGTGGCCGAGCGCGAACGGCCCGGAGGGCAGGGCGGTCGCGTCCTTGATCGTCAGCACCATCGGGTTGCCATTGGGGGCAGCGACAAGCACCGCGATCAGGTCTGCGCTGATCGCATGACGCTCCGCTGAACTTTCTTTGCTCACCCCTGATGAATCCCGCATCTTGCCCTATTGGTTCCGGCTGGTCGTGATCGGAAGGCCAGACGGATCAAAGGTCAACACTTTTTCGCCTGCCATCGGCCAAGACCATGCACAGTGGTTCGCAGTTATTGGCCTGCAGGGACAAGAAAATCCACATCTTGTGGAGGGATTTGCAAGTGACGATAGGTAAGATGATGTTTTGTATCTACGAGCGGATACAGGGCCATGGCCTGGCATCGTGCCGGACTAGGGGCACCGAACAAATTGTGCGCGTTACGGCTTGTAGGCAGGGTTAGCTGTGTCGTTCGTCCGAGCGGCTGACGATGTTATTGTCATCGAGCCAGCTCTCCAGCTCGTCCACCATCGCCTCGGCGTCCTTGCCGAGTGTTTGGAGGTGAAGTTCGGGGTTTTCTGGAGCTTCGTAGGGCGAATCGAGGCCGGTGAAGTTCTTGATCGTGCCGTTGAGCGCCTTGGCATAGAGCCCCTTGGGATCGCGCCTCGCGCATTCCTCGAATGGTGTGTCGACGAAGATTTCGACGAACTCACCTTGCTCCATGCGTTCGCGCGCCATCTGCCGCTCGGCGCGGAATGGTGAAATGAAGGAAACGAGCACGATGAGCCCGGAATCTGCCATCAGCCGGGCGACCTCGACCACGCGGCGAATGTTTTCGACGCGATCCTCCTCGGTGAAGCCCAAATCCCGGTTGAGTCCGTGGCGGATGTTGTCGCCGTCGAGCAGATAGGTGTGCCGGCCAGCCGCGTTCAGCTTTTTCTCGAGCAGGTTGGCAATGGTCGATTTGCCCGATCCCGACAGGCCAGTGAACCACAGCACCGCTGGCTTTTGAAATTTTTGCGCCGCGTGCTGACTGCGGTTGATGTCGAGCATCTGCCAGTGGATGTTGCGTGCGCGGCGCAGCGGATGGTTGATCATGCCGGCGGCAACGGTGGCGTTGGTCATGCGGTCGACCAGGATGAACGCGCCGGTGACACGGTTGTCGCTGTAGCGGTCGAAAGCGATTGGGGCCTGGACTGAGAAATCGCACATGCCGATCTCGTTCATGTCGAGATGTGCTGCGGCTTCTTTGGCAAAGCTCGTCACGTTGATCCGATGTTTCAGTGCAGTCACGGTCACTCCTGCCTGGTCGGTCTCCGTGCGCAGAATGTAAGGCCGGCCGGGCAGCAGCGGCTTGTCGTCGAACCAGACGATTGTAGCCTGGAACTGGTCCGCCACCTCAGGCCGTGCATCGACGGCGGACAGCACGTCGCCGCGCGAGATCTCGATCTCGTCCTCCAGCAAAAGGGTCACCGACTGGCCGGCGATAGCCAATGGACCATCCGCTGCACCGACGAGAATCCGCTTCACGCGCGAGCGGCGTCCGGACTTCGCCGCAACCACGACCTGGCCCGTGCTGACAAACCCAGACGCGACTGTGCCCGAGAAGCCGCGAAAATCCTGGTTGGGGCGGTTTACATATTGAATGGGGAGACGGAACGGCCTGTCGACTGCGTCGCCGTCTATCGCAATCGTCTCGAGGTGTTCAAGCAGCGTAGCTCCAGCATACCAGCCCATTTCATCCGACAGCCGGGTGACGTTGTCGCCATAGCGCGCCGACATCGGGATCGGCTCGATCGACTGGAAGCCGAGACTGGACGCAAAGTCGCGATACTCAGCTGAGATGCGCTCGAAAACCTCCCGGTCGAAATCGACCAGATCGAACTTGTTGACCGCAAGGGCGACGTGGCGGATGCCGAGCAGGGAGGCGATGATGGAGTGGCGGCGGGTCTGTTGCAGAATGCCCCGGCGGGCATCGACAAGCACAACGGCTAGATCGGCGGTCGAAGCTCCGGTCGCCATGTTGCGGGTGTACTGCTCATGGCCAGGCGTGTCGGCGACGATGAACTTGCGCTTGGGCGTGGCGAAGAAGCGGTGGGCGACGTCGATGGTGATGCCTTGCTCACGCTCCGCCTCCAGCCCGTCGACAAGAAGCGCGAAGTCGATGTCCGCGCCATTGGTTCCATGCTTGCCGGAATCCTTTTCCAGCGCGGCAAGCTGATCCTCGAAAATCAGCTTGGTGTCGTAGAGCAGGCGGCCGATCAGCGTCGACTTGCCGTCGTCCACCGACCCGCAGGTCAAGAACCGCAGCAGCGACTTTTCGTTTTGGTCGGTAATGAAATCGCCATAGTCGAAAGGCGCGGCGGAAACGGGAAGGTCGTGCCTCGTCATCAGAAATAGCCCTCGCGCTTTTTCTTCTCCATGGAGCCGGTCTCATCCTTGTCGATGAGACGGCCTTGACGCTCGGAAGTCCGCGCAGTCAGCATTTCCCTGACAATGGCTTGGAGGTCGCAAGCGTCCGATTCAATGGCGCCGGTCAGCGGGTAGCAGCCGAGCGTACGGAAGCGAACGAGGCGATCCTCGACGGATTCGCCCGGCAGCAATTTCATGCGCTCGTCGTCGCGCAGGATCAGCATGCCGTCGCGCTCGACGACTGGCCGCAATTTCGCAAAGTATAGCGGTACGATCGGGATTTGTTCCTGCAGGATATATTGCCAGATATCGAGCTCGGTCCAATTCGACAGCGGAAAGACGCGGATCGATTCCCCCGGCGCGACCCGCGTGTTGTAGATTTTCCACATTTCCGGCCGCTGGTTCTTCGGGTCCCAGGCGTGGTTGGCATTGCGGAACGAGAAGATGCGTTCCTTGGCGCGGGACTTTTCCTCATCGCGGCGGGCGCCGCCGAAGGCCGCATCAAAACCGTATTTGTCGAGCGCCTGCTTTAGCGCGACCGTCTTCATTACATGCGTATGGGTGTTGGAACCGTGAACGAAGGGGTTGATACCGTCGCGAACGCCATCCTCATTGATATGCACCAGGAGATCGAAGCCGTGTCTGGCCACCATGGCATCGCGAAAAGCGATCATTTCGCGAAACTTCCACGTCGTGTCGACATGCAGGAACGGAAATGGCGGCTTGGCGGGATAAAACGCCTTCATCGCCAGTTGCAGCAGAACCGAAGAGTCCTTGCCGACCGAATACAGCATCACCGGCTTCAAGAAGGTCGCAGCGACTTCCCGAAGAATGTGGATAGCCTCGGCTTCCAGCCGGTCGAGATGGCTCTGTCTGATGTTGGGGTGTGTTTGCGAGATGGGATCGGAGGGGAGCGTCAAGGGGCTCATGGCTTCATCCCACTGCCGTGTCCGCTGCTCTGGCATAGAATGAAATTCATCGTCTCAAAAACGGAACTGGTGTCGCCTTCGGTTGCCGCCGACCGCAGATGCTCGAAGCCTTCATAAAGCACGGACAGCGGCACCGGCGTGGGCACAGCCCCCAGGACACCAGGAACAGGCGGGTTGACCCGTTTCTCGGAGACGTCAAAAAGCTCTTCGAACAGCTTTTCTCCGGGTCGGCAGCCGACGATTTGAATATGCATATCCTCATCGGGCACGAAGCCGGCCAGACGGATCATCCGCCGCGCGATATCGATGATCTTGATCGGCTCGCCCATGTCGAGAACGAAGATTTCGCCGCTACCCAGTTTTTTCTCGAGTCCATAGGCGGACGCCTGCAACGTCAGTTCGACCGCCTCGCGAATGGTCATGAAGAACCGCATCATCTCAGGATGCGTGACTGTCAGTGGCCCACCGCGTGCAAGTTGCCGCTTGAACAGCGGGATCAGCGATCCACTGGAACCAAGCACGTTGCCGACGCGCACGGTCATGAAGCGTGGGGCGTCGACGTCGTTTACTCCTTCCAGGTCGAGTGACTGGCAATAGAGCTCCGCAAGCCGCTTCGTGGAACCCATCACGTTCGGCGAGTTCACCACCTTGTCGGTGGAGATCTGCACCATGCCGAGCGCCCCCCAGCGCTTCACCGCCTCGGCGATATTCATCGTGCCGAACACGTTGGTGAGCACGCCTTCGCACGGGTTGAGTTCGACCATCGGCACATGCTTGAGGGCCGCGGCATGGAACACGAGTTCCGGTCTATGCTGCGCGAATACGCCTTCGACACGACGCCTGTCGCGCACATCGCACAGATGTACAGAGCGCTCGATGGCAGGGAAATTTTCCGCAAGATCCAGGTCGACCGAATAGAGGTTGAACTCGCTGTTATCGACAAGAACCAGCCGCGAAGGCGCTAGCCCCGCCACCTGCCTTGCCAATTCGCTGCCGATCGAGCCACCAGCGCCTGTGATCATGACGCGACGGCCGCCGACAAAGCGCTGCATGGCGGCGATATCGAGCGCAGCCTGCGGCCTCTCCAGCAGGTCGGTGAGCTCGATAGGCCGCAGTTCGAACTCGGTCGCAACACGGGGATTGCGCAATTCTGTCGCGGGGTTCAGCCGTGAAACGGCCATGCCCATCCGGTCAGCGCAGGCGATCAGCCGCTCCGCTTCGCCGCTTTCAAATGAAGAAAGCGGTGCTGTGAAGATGAGGTGGCGCGGCCGCTGGCCTCGGCCGTCAAGTTCGGCCACGACAGCGTCGAATTCATCTGTCGAGCCCAGCACAGCTACGCCGCGCATCATCGACCCGGTCTCATCAGGAGAATTGTTGAGGAACCCCACCGGTTCGTGCGTCGATGTCGAGTCGCGCTGCAGCGCGCGCAAATAGAGGTCTGCCTCGTGGCCCGCGCCGACAAGCAGCACCGGAATGCGCGGGCTGAGATCGGCCGGCGCCCAATGCAGGGCAGCGACAAGGGCTCTGAAGTCTTCCTGCCGGAAGCTAAGCCGAACGGCCGCCAGCAACGACACCAGAGCCAGGATCTCGATCGCGATGATGGAATGCGGGATGATGGCGAAGTGCGAATAAAAGAAGACGCAGGTCATGAGCACCAGCGAGGCAATCAGGATCGCTTGCACAAGGACGACGTAGTCGGGAATCGAGGCATATTTCCATTTGCGCTTGTACAGGCCCGCAGCCGGAAAGGTCACGGCGCAGATGATCACGAACACGGCGGTGAGGATCGCGAGCGCTTTGGCGGCACGGGCGTCGGTTAAGAACATTTGCGGGCCGAAACGGAGCCATGCAGCCAGTATCAGCGCAAAGGCTGCCAGCGACAGGTCGACTGCGTAGAGATACCGATTGCTGATTGTCGACTTTACAGCGGAGGCGATCCGCGATCTCGCTTGCCGAAAGGGTGGCCTCTTGGCCAGCGCCGCCGCGATGTCCAGAAGGATGATACCACCGGGCTGGCGAGCTGTGCCGGTTTCAACCTTGCTGTTTGCACCGAAATCCCGCAGCCGCGCTCTTTTCGCAGCGCTCTCGTTGTCACGCATGTCAGCCCCCGCTGGTCGGCATTGGCACTTGATGGCTTTGGAACCACGCGACGGGCTGTCTCAGAATTCACAGTAGGTGGAGAGCGAATGCAGCCGTGCGGTTCAATTCATGGCGTGCATCTTGAGGGCGCGGTAACTTATTGGAAATGCGCACGAAACGCGGGGCGTGTCAGTTAAACCCTTCGATAAGTTCCGATTTTGCGCAATTTGCGTGTCGCATCAGGCACCTTTGGCTCCGGCCATGCTGGATCGTCAGTCAGCCAGGCTGAAAGGTCCTTGCCGATCATGCGTCCCAGCGCCTCGACATCGCGGGCGTAATAATCGATCAGCTGTTGGTGAACGCTAGCGGGCAGTGGAGCGTAGCTGGTTTCGCGCCCCAGCAACCCATGCATCGTGCGGAAGGTGGCCGTGTCGCGAAAGTAGGCCACGACCGGCTTCAAAGGGCGCAGCGCGCGCCGTAGCCCCGGGCTTACCATCGGCGTCGTTTTGTCCTTTACCTTCGATTGAACGAAGGTAACCGTTTGACCAGGGGGCAGCCCAATGAACTCCCTGACGGCGACGAGCTGCTCTTTCGGCCGTGCCTTTAAACGCCTTGATTCGCCCGGATGCCCAAAAATAGAGCAGGATCGGCATGATCAGCGCGTTCATTGACGCGGCGAGGTTGGGGTTCCTGAGCACCGTAGCTAGGCGCAGCCCGCCGGTGACCACGCCCTTGCCGTCGCCCGGCACATAGCCCACGGCATAGAACGTATAGATGCCGTGGATATCGACCAGGATGATGCTCGCCACAAAAATGGCGGCCAGACGATGTGCTTCTTGCGGGTCGTTGCGCAACAGCACGACCATCAGAATGATGTAGGAGAAGAGATACTGCGTGGTGACGATCAGGCCGCGTTCGGCACTTCCACGCAAAAGGCTTCCGGCCATCAGCCCAACGAACAGCAGCGTGAAGGCCAGCAGCCACGTCGATGTTGCTCTGCCAAGCGGCCTGTTGGGGATAAGGCCGGCAATCAAAAGAATGAAAAAACTCAGGCAGAAGAAAAAATCGCTGAGGGTAAAAAACACCTGCGGCAACCGCAGATTGGCATACGGCGCGAAGAAGACACCGGCGTACACAACGAAACGCTCAAAGGCCGCTAGACTGGATGTCTTGCCCGAAAGGCGGTCGCATCGTCGCCAGGCCGAGATTGATTGTCCGGTTTCTGCCACGGCAGTCTCGCGCGACGCTTCTGCGCGAACTTACCACAATCACCCGTATGCCTTCGCCTTCGGATTATCGGAAGCGAGGAGTTCATCGTAGACCCGCGTGATCTCGCGCACATGCCGCTCGACGCTGAAACGCGAGCGTGCGTTGCTGCGAGCGGTTTCGACGATGTGCTGGCGCAACTGGGCATCCTGCAGCAGCTTCAGGCCCGCTTTGGCGAACGCGTCGGGCTCATCTGGTCGAACAAGAAGCCCGGTCTGCCCATCTTCGATCGCCTCCGGGTTTCCACCTGAGTCGGCGGCGACAACCGGTGTGCCCAGCAACATCGCCTCGACAAGGGTTCTGCCCAAGGGTTCATCCACCGCAGTTACCAAAAGCGCATCGAGCGCAGCGATCCAGGGCTCGGCGGGATAGCGAAAACCCAGGAAGTGGACATGATCGGCAATCCCAAGCGCTTCGGCACGCGATTTCGCCTGTTCGTCCATGCCGTGGAGCGAATTTCCGAGGAGCAGACCTGCCAGCTTTGTTTCCGGCGCCATTCGCTTCAGCGCAGCGATCGCCTCGACAAACAGCACCGGCCGTTTGCGCTCAACCAGAGTTCCGACGTATCCGAAAAGCAGCGTGTCGGGCGCGGCTCCAATTTCAGCAAGAACCTTGCTTCGGGCGTCCGAGCGCTCCATCCCGGCCGTCATGTTCACGTCGAAGGGGCTGTGAACGACGCTGCATTTGCTCGCGGCCGAAAAGAGAGCAGGGCGCGGCGAGGCAAATTTCGATACCGCCACCACGCGGTTGGAAAGCCATGGCGCTACGCGGCGTAGTCCAAATGACGATGCGTCGTTGCGGTGGTGCCAAAGGTGCTTTGCTCCGGCGAATCGTGCCGCAAGCCCCCAGGCAATGTGCGTGCGGCCATCATTCGTGTGCACGATCGCCACATCCCTGGACTTCAAGAATCGCGCAAACGCCGGAAGAGTGCGGGCAACAGTCGCGGCAGCAGCACCATCGCGTCTTTGTCCGCGGGCCAGATGGTGTTGGGCGGGGGCGGTCTCGAACTGGATACCTTCTCGCCTGAAGATCTCGGCGACCGGGCCGTCGGGCAATTGCAGTACAACAAGCGGCCTAAAGCGCGACCGATCGAGGTTTTTTATCAAGCCAAGTGCCGACAGGTGACTCCCACCGAAAAGGTCACCGATGAAGGGAAAGCAAACCGTGATTGCTTTGGCGTTCCTCATCTTCGATTTTCTGCATCATTTTTTGCAAGCAGTCCAGATTCCACGCTGGCTCGACTTACGCCACCATGTTGGGGGGGCGTCATCCCAGGTCGGCGGCGGGCAAATGTCGAATGCAAGGCCGCGGGGAGCCGCGATGCGGCTGTTTACTGGGAGAGGGGGGTGGTGGGCGATGACGGGCTCGAACCGCCGACATCTTCGGTGTAAACTTTTTCCCCACACCTGCAACCGGCACTGGATCGGAGAAAGGCCGCTTCGCAAAAGGGTTTGTTTGGCAGGCTTTGGAACTACGAACGCCCTAGATCGAGGTTCACAGGTTCATGCGTGACAGCGGGAACTTCGTATACGCCCATCTCCAGCGCCTTTGCAGCGCCTCGCAGGTGGGTCGGGCTGTAGCGCGCATAGACCCGATAGGTGATGATCGGGTTCGAGTGGCCGAGATACTGGGCTATCTCCGGTATCGGAATGCCTGCCTCAGCTAGCCAGACAGCCGAGGTATGCCGGAACACGTGCGGGGAGATATCTTCAAGATCCGCTGCCTTCGCGGCGGTGCTGATGCTGCGCTTGATCGATTTGACGCGCTCGCCGCCCCATTCCACGACGTAGTCGCTCAACGCGCCTTTGCGCACATCCTTCAGTGCGGCAAATAGGGTGTCGTTCATAGGGACTGTTGCTCGGCCCTTTTTGTTGGCGTTGTTCTCTGGGTCGATGAGGTGGATGAGCCGGCGCTTGAAGTCCACACGCTCCCAGGTCAGATCCAAGACTGCCGACACGCGGGCCGCGGTAGCGAGCATGAGATGCATAGCTAGGCGAACATGAGGCAAGGGTGCCGCGGCGATGATACGTCGAGCCTCATCGCGCGTCAGGTGCCTGTCCTTGGGAGAGGGCTTGGTCGGGCGCGCGATGTCTGGTGCGTGGTTGATGATCTTGTTCTTGACGGCCCAGACTAACGCGGTGCGCAAGTGGCCGAGCTCAGTATGGATTGCCCCATCCGACCGCCCCTGCTTTCGCCGGGCGGTAGTATAGGCATCGCATTGAACTTTGGTGATGTCCTCGCCGTCGCAGTGGCCGAAATGCGGCCCGATCGCCACCCACGTGTATTTCATGGTCGTGGCGATCGATTTGGCGGCTTTGTCTTGGCGGTACGCCTCCCAGATATCGGAGACCTTCCGGCCGGTAGGGCGGGTTAGCTGCGCATAGAGCGCGGGCGCAATGCGTTGAGCTTCGCCCGCATCATCGGTGTTGAGCGTATATCGGTGACGTTTACCGCCCCGATCGAAGGTGAGAGCGAATTGTCCTCGGAGTCTGGTAATTCGCCACTCTGGCACTCGAATGCCTCCACTTCCTCACCGCGAATTCGCAGCAACTTGCCTCCCAATTGGAAAGCCCGCAAGTCGCCGGCCGCAATAAGGTTGCGGACATGTCGTTCTGAGCACTCCCAGCGCTCTGCTAGCGTGGTCGGGGTGTACACGCTTTTGATGTCGGCTGCTCTCGTCATGCCTCGTCCTTCGCTGCGGGGCGGGCGGGAAGGGCGCAGCAGTCGTCACATTCTTCGACAGTCGTTTCGCCGCATTCGCAGGGCTCGTCGCCACTTAGATGGCCGATCTGGATCATCTCGCGGATAGATCCAGGCGCGTACTTTGGGGTTAGCAGCGCGTCGATCTCGGCGGCGATGCGAAGGGCCTCCGGGTGCAGGTTTGGCTTGGCCGGCGACAATCCGATCAGATATTCGAGCGACACACCGAAGGCGCGGGAAAGACTGACAGCCATTTCAATGGAAGGGTTTTTCGAGCGACCGTTCTCAAGTTCCCAGATATGGGATTTCCCGGTGTTTGCGCGGTCGGCCACCTGTTGAAGGGTTAGCCCATGGGATGCCCGAAGCTCGCCCATCCGAGCGGCCATCGTTTGTGCAATGGTCACGCGCTCATTCATTCGAGTCTCCTTTGGTGGGGAGGGGACGGGAGGGAGGTCAGTGACCATCGCGACCTCCTGCCTTGCTCTGGTCTTCCAGGTATTCGCGAAGACCAACCGCCGAGTTGAGAAACGCAGTGATCGCGTCGGCCTGCTCGTTCGGGTCTTCGCAGCCCCATTCGGACATCGCGGCCATGAAGTCGGGAAGCTCGGCAACGCGCTCGGCCATTGGTGTGAGCAGAAGCTTGCGCTCCATCTCCGCTACACGCGCTTTCAGGCGGTCGTCGGCGCGCTTCTCAGCTGCGCGGATCGCCCGAGCCACGCGATCTTCGAGGTAGTTGCGTTCGCGACCGATCATGCCCCGGCCTGTGTCATAGATAGCCTTCCGGGCTTCCGCTTTGGCAGCTAGCCACGCGGTCTCTCGTTCCTCGGCGATCTTCTCAGCGGTCATTGCTGTTCTCGTGCTGTCGGTGGGGAGGGCGGTCATGCTGCGGACCTCGCTTGCTCGACGTGATCCGACCATTGATCGGCCATGGCTTCGGCAATGCCGGTGAAGAACCGGCTGCGCTCGCGCCAGCGGTCTGGGCCGGGTGACATGTGGTGGACTCGCGG